>JAJPXB010000003.1 GCA_021205695.1 Clostridiales bacterium | reverse complement strand
ATCATTTTGCAGCCCTTCGGCTGCCTGCCCAACCACGTCTGCGGCCGGGGCGTCATCAAGCGGCTCAAGGAGACGTATCCGGGCATCTCCATCCTGCCCCTGGATCTGGACCCGGACACCAGCTATGCCAACGTGGAGAACCGTCTGCAAATGCTCATCATGAACCGGGATACAGAGCCGGCGGCGCAAACGGTTGCCGGTTGACGGGGCAGCTCCTGCCGCGTCCCGGTTTACGGGGGCGCAGCGCCGCGTTGACAACCGTGCCTCTCTGTGCTACAATGCCCCGGAACACAGACAGAGGAGGCGGAAAGCATGTCCTATACCGCCGTGATTTTCGACATGGACGGTACCATTTTGAACACCCTGGAGGATTTGACCGACGCCGTCAACGCCATGCGCCGCCATGAGGGGCTGGAGCCCCTGCCCCTGAGCCACGTCCGACAGAGCGTGGGCAACGGTGTGGAGGTGCTCATGGAAAAGACCCTGCCGGGAGGCCGGGACTACCCCCGGTTCCGGGGCGCCATGGCCTTTTACCGCAGCTACTACGAGGCCCACAGCCAGATCAAAACCGGTCCCTATCCCGGCATTTTGGCGCTGATGGAGCAGCTCCGCCGCCGGGGGATCGCCATGGCGGTGGTGTCCAACAAGCAGGACGTGGCGGTGGGAGAGCTGAGCCGACACTTCTTCGGCAGCTACATGACCGTCTCCCTGGGGGAGCGGGAGGGCCTGAGGCGAAAGCCCAGCCCGGACATGGTGAACGCCGTCCTGACCCGGTTGGGCCGGAGCAGGGAGGAATGCCTGTTCGTGGGCGACTCGGACGTGGACTGCGCCACGGCAAAAAATGCCGGTCTGGACTGCGCCGCCGTGACCTGGGGCTTTCGCGACCGCCCCCTGCTGGAGAGCCTGGGGCCAAAGTACATCATCGGCCGGCCGGAGGAGATCCTGGCACTGGTGTAACAGAACATCCCCGCCTGACGGAGCAGTTCCGTCAGGCGGGGATGTTTGTATTTTATGGCTTATAATTATTCCTTTTGTGCCAGCACCTTCAAAATCAGCTCCCACACCCGGCCAACAGAGGCGATCTCCAGCCGCTCCTCGGTGGTGTGGATGTCCTGCATATTCGGCCCGATGGAGACGGCGTCCATGCCCGGCAGCTTGGCCGACAGCAGGCCGCACTCCAGCCCGGCGTGGATGGCCACCACCTCCGGCCGCCTGCCGGTGAGGGACTCCCATGCCCGGCACACGTCCTCCCGGAGAGGGGAGTCCTGCCGGTACTCCCAGGGGGGATAGTCCCCCGCCCAGGAGACGGAGCCGCCCATGTCCTCCGTGACCTGGGCTACCCGGGCCTTGAGGGCCTCCTTGTCCGCCAGCACCGAGCTGCGCAGGCTCAGCCGGAGATGGAGAGCGTCCTCCCGGATGTCCGCCACCCCCAGATTCAGGGAGGTCTCCACCAGACCGGGAATGTCCCGGCTCATGGCCTGCACCCCGTCGGGGAGAGACTGAATGAGCAGCAGCACGCGCCGGGCGGCGTCCGGGGTCAGCGCCTGCCAGACGCCCTCCTCCCGGGGGATGAGGGACAGACGCAGGCCGGGATCTGCCTTGCCGTATTGTCCGGTGAGAGTCTTGCGGCACCGCTCCAGGGCGACCCCAAAGACCGGCAGCATTCGGGAGGAGGGCAGAACGAGCTCCGCCGTGGCCTCCCGGGGGATGGCGTTGTCCTTGCCGCCCCCCTGGAGAGAGCGGAGGGAGAAGGAGAGCTGTCTCCCCAGCTCCGTCAGCACGTCAGCCAGGGCATGGATGGCGTTGGCCCGGCCCTTGTCGATCTCCGTGCCGGAGTGTCCTCCGGTGAGTCCGGAGAGGGTGAGGGTGCAGAGCTGTCCCTCTGCCTCCGTCCGCGCCACGGGGAGCAGGCAGTCCGCCCGACAGCCGCCGGCGCAGCTGGACAGGACGAAGCCCTCCTCCTCGCTGTCCACGTTGAGCAGACGGCGGCCCCGGAGAGGGGAGAGGTCGATGGCGGCGGCGCCCTCCATGCCCACCTCCTCCGAGGTGGTGAGCACCACCTCCAGCCGGGGGTGGGGCAGGTCGTCTGCATCCAGCAGCGCCAGGGCGTAGGCCACGGCGATGCCGTCGTCTCCCCCCAGGGTGGTGCCCCGGGCAGTGACCCAGCCGTCCTGGATGAGCAGATCAAGGCCCTGGCTGCCAAAGTCCATGTCCCGGCCCGGCTCCTGCTCACAGACCATGTCCAAATGACCCTGAAGGATGATCGGAGGCTGCTCCTCATAGCCGGGGGCGGCGGGCTTGATGACGATGACATTGTTCAGCCCGTCCCGGTAGTGCTCCAGCCCCCGGGCCTGAGCGAAGGAGACGATGTAATCGGCCAACTGCCCCTCCCGCCCGGAGGGGTGCGGGATAGAACAGATAGTCTCGAAGAAGGAAAAGACGGACTGCGGCTCCAAATGGGAGAGAACGGACATAGAGAAGCTCCTTTCCCGTGCGGGGTGATGTGACGGATACGGATAAAACGATGCGGGGAAACGGCCGGCGCCGTTCCCCCGCAAAGGGTGCCGTGCGGTGAGGCGGCGGCGTGAGATGTGTGATGGGCGCTGAAAAGCGGCAGAGGCGTCATGGCGCAAGCCGTGACAAAGAGGGGCGGCTCCCTCACAGGGCGCCGGAGAGGAAGGGCATTTTTACCTTGCTCCCCCTCAACAGAAGCAGAACATGGGGAGATACCCCATCCGACCGCCGGAGCAACAGGAGAGAGCCAGGCAGAGCAGCCAGGCATAGGTGCAGTAGCTCCCGCCGCAGTGATCCACCGTCACGTTGCGGTAATGCTGTCCCCCCTGCTGTACCCGCTGGAAGGCCCGCTGGTACTCGGCGTTGTTGGGCTCCAGCTGGACGGCCCGCTGGAGCTGCTGGAGGGCCAGGATCTTGTTCCCCGCCCCGTCGTTGGCCAGACCGGAGAGGTAGTACCACCGGGCGTTTCGATCCTTCTGCGCCACCCGTTCCAGGACGGACAGGGCGTCGTCATAGCTGCCCACCTGAATGAAGTGGAGAGCGGCCTGGAGATCGGAGGTGTCGTTGGAATCTGCCCGGGCCTCATGGGTCTGCCGCTGCTGATAGCCCCCAAAACCAAAGCCAAAGGGGTCATAGCCGCCGAAGGGGTCATACCCGCCGTCGTCGTCGGCATACCCGGTGGAGCCGCCATAGCTGTAGGAGGACGAGCTGCTCTGCCGGGGCTGCTGCTGTTGGTATTTCTGGGGGTTATTGATCTGGTCATAGGCAGCGTTGATCTCGTTCATCTTTTTGGCCGCTTCCGGGTCGTTGGGATGAAGATCGGGGTGGTACTGCTTGGCCAGGCGGCGATAGGCTTTTTTGATCTCGTCCGGCGATGCGTCGGGGGAGACCCCTAAGACCGAGTACGGGTCCTGGATCATGTTGACGGTTCCTCCTTGTGGGTGGTGCGGCCCTCTTTCCTGGCCTTTCGATTCTGTTCCATAGCGTAGCGAGTCCACACTCCGGAGTAGAGTATATTGCGCAGCAGATCCATGTCCTGCTCCAGGGGCAGACGCTCAAAGGCCAGGGTGCTGTCGCCGATGAGCATGGTAAGAACTGGCAGCTCCTGGAAGTGCCCGGTCTGACTCTGGGCCTCGAAGACGGCGACAGGGTTATAGCGGCCCTTCCGCTCGTCCGCCTCCCGATCCAGGACGGCGTCCATGAGGTAGATAAACTGCCCCAGCTTGCTCCCCATCTCCCGGAGGTCGTCTGCCCACCGGTCCTCCCGCAGGACGAACAGCTCGCCCATCAGGCCGCCGAAGGCTCTGCAAACGGCGTCCAGATCCGCACTCTTCTCCCGCTCCAGGGCGGAGAGCTGCTCCAGCCCGCTCTCAATGGCTTCGCACTGCCGGGGCCATTGCTGTTTGATGTTAGGATAGCGGCCCTTGAGCACCTGTGAGACGGCCAGCCCGGAAGGGCTTCGGTCGTCCTGCCAGTCGTCCAGGCAGTTGTAATAGGCCAGGGCCACGTTCATGTCTGCGGCGTAGTCGGTAAATTCGCTCCGCTGCCAGGGCCGGGGCCTGACCGGATGGGGGAGACAGCGGTTGCTGCCGGCGCTGCGCTCCGGCTCATAGAGGGAGTCCAGCAGCAGGATGAGGAAGGTCATATCATAGGTCAGGCACAGACGGGAGAGCTGCCCGTGGCGCTGACCAATGGCCCGGCAGAGGCCACAGTAGACGCCTCGATAGCGCTCCAGCGCCTCCGGGGCCAGGTTGGCCTGATCGGCCACTACATAACCAAACATGACCGCGCCTCAGTGGTTGGCGGCCCGGTAAATGGCCAGGATATCCGCCGTGTCGATGGGCCGGAACACGCCCACTTTGCGCTTTCCCTGCCAGGAACAGCGCCAGGCCAGGTCCTGCAATACCTCGTCCGGCTGTACGCCGATGCAGGCGCCCAGACTGACGGGCATACCCAGCCGCTGCCAGTACTGCTCCAGACCGTTCACCGTCTCCTGGGCGGCCAGGAGGTCGTCCGACTCGGTGACGTTCAGCACGTTGCGGCCCAGCCGGGCGAAGCGGCCGGGATCGGCGTCCATGACATATCTGGCCCAGGAGGACCAGGTGGCGGAGAGGCTCTCCCCGTGGGGGATGTCGAACATCCCGGACAGCTCATGCCCCAGCTGGTGAACGGAGAAGTCCTTGGTGTGGCCCAGACCGGTGAGGTCGTTGTGGGACAGGCTGCCGCACCACATGATCTCGCTTCGGGCGTCGTAGTTCTCCGGCTCCCTCATGGCCAGCAGGCCCGCCTCCATTACATCCCGGAGCAGGGCCTCGGCGATGGCGTCGGTGAGATAGTCGGTGGTGCTGTCGGAGAAGTATCGATCCAGGGTGTGCATCATAATGTCGGTGACGCCGCAGGCGGTCTGCCGGGGCGGGAGGGTGTAGGTCAGCTCCGGGTCCATAATGGCGAAGAGGGGCCGGTTGAAGGGGGTGTTCCGCCCCCGCTTCTGGCCGGTGGCCTCGTTGGTGAGCACGGCGGAGTCGCTGGTCTCGCTCCCGGCGGCGGCGATGGTGAGAACGCTGCCCATGGGGACGGCGCCGGTCACTGTCCGGGTGCCCTGGAAGAAGTCCCAGATATCCCCGCCGCAGCTCAGGCTCATGGAGACGCCCTTCATGGTGTCCAACACGGAGCCGCCGCCCACGGCCAGGAGAAAATCGATGCCCTTGTCCCGCCACTGGTCGGCGATGCTCTGGGCAAAGCTCAGCCGGGGATTGGGCTGAACGCCGCCCACGCAGTCGAAGGTCAGCCCGGCGGCGGCCAGAGAGGCCATGACCCGATCCAGAACGCCGCTGCGCAGGACGGAGCCGCCTCCATAGAGTACCAGCACACGGCTGCCCCCGGCCTCCCTCACGGCCTGCCCCGCCTGGTCGCAGGTTTTGGGGCCGAAGATGATTTTCGTGGGGGCATAAAAGGTGAAGGAATTCATGAGATGCACCTCGAGAGGAAAATGAGAAACGCTTTACCTGACATTATACCGGAAAGCGGGGAAAAAGCAAGGCGAAGAGAGATAAATTTGAAAAAAGGGGATACCGCCTCCGCTTTCCCTGCCACTTTAGCACGAATTTATGAATATTTTGTGAGAGGGCTGAAAACCATTTTTGACGGGATGAAATAAAGCGGGCCTCTCCCACGAAAGACCCGCTTGTAAAAGCAATATTACAGCCCCAGACCGTTCAGATTCAGACCGCCGGTGACCTTTTCCATGCTGGCGGTGGCGTCCTCGCTGGCCAGACGCAGGGCCTCGTTGACCGCCAGGAGGATGAGGTCCT
This sequence comes from Clostridiales bacterium, assembly GCA_021205695.1. GTDB lineage: Bacteria > Bacillota > Clostridia > Oscillospirales > Oscillospiraceae > Onthomonas. The sequence goes on along the minus strand of JAJPXB010000003.1, from coordinate 793 downwards.
CCAGCATCCCCGGGTCCTCCGGGTCCATGACCTCGGGCTTGATGATCACACGGGTCAGCTCCTTCTTGCCGGAGACGACCGCCTCCACCATGCCGCCCCCCGCCTTGCCGGAGTAGGTCTTTTGCTCCAGGTCGGCCTGGGTCTTCTCCATGTCCGCCTGCATCTTCTGGGCCTGACGGATCATATTCATGTTGATGCCGCCCATGTTGCCCATGCCCCGCATATTGCGGCCGCCATATCCTTTTGCCATGATGATTCGCTCCTTATGGTGTCATATTGTATTGATTTTCAATCTATTTCCGCCCCGACAGACTCCCCTGTGCGGAGGAGCTCCTGAAAAAGGTCGGGCTTTGCCTGACTGGGGGAGGCTTTGGCGGGGGAGGCCGTCTCCGCCGGAGGCGCGCCCCGCTTGGCCACCGCCTGGATGGGCCGTCCCGCTTTCTGGGAGGCCGCCTCTCCGATGGTGCGCAGCAGCTCCTGCTTGTTCACCGTCTGGTAGACGAACTGGTCGGCCGCATAAATCGCCAGCGTGTCGTTTTCCAGCCGGGCGGAGACGGTGCTGCTGTCCGTCAGAGGCATATAGGCCCAGGGCTTCAGCCGGGTGCGCAACAGGGGGAGCAGACCGGCCCAGAAGGCGGCGTCCCCGCCGCCGCTCTGACCGGGCGCGGGCCGCTTCGCCGATGCGGGCCGGGCAGAAGCCGCCTTTTTCGCCGGAGGAGGTGCCTGCCGCACCGGCTCCTGTGGGGGCGCAGGCTCTGTATCCCAGGGGGGCGGTTCGGACGGCTCCGGGGCG
>JAJPXB010000041.1 GCA_021205695.1 Clostridiales bacterium | reverse complement strand
ACACCGTCTTCAATGACAACCGATGTAAAATAACGTCCATACCAAGGAATGTCCGTTTCCAACGTGTAATATGTCTCATCGGTCTCCTCATCGTAGTAGTCCTCCACTGAGTCATAGGAGAAATCCCACATAGCGCCAGTGCCGCTGATGGTCAGAGTCCCGTCATCGTCCAGCGACCAGGTCAGATTGTCGCCGCAAACCTTACCGCCGCCGGTCGTCCCGTCAGCAAAATAGATGATGGCCTGCGTCAGATAGTCATTATACGAACCGATGCTAATTGCCGACCAGTCGCTCTGGGTCCCGCCATAGTATACCATTTCCAGGAAATCGCAAGAATCAAACGCACCCTCGCCAATGCTGGTCACACTGGCAGGTATAGTCACACTGCTCAGACTCGTGCAGCAACAAAATGCATAGCCGCCAATGCTGGTCACGCTATTCCCAATCGTGATGCTGGTCAAACTTTCACAGTAGAGGAACGCCTGCTCACCAATGCTGGTCACGCTATTTGCTATGGTGACACTAATCAGGTTGTAGCAGTCCTCAAACGCACCACTGCTGATGTTGGTGACTCCCTCTTCAATGACAACCGATTTGATATCGCTACTGCAATCGTACCACGGTGATCCGCTTTCGCTGTAATATTCCCATTCTTCCATCGCCCCCGTCCCGCTGATGGTCAGGGTGCCGCTGTCGTCCAACTCCCACGTCAGGTTTTCCCCACAGGAGCCGCTGGAGGTTTCTGCAATGGTAGCCGTGCCGAAGAGGGCGGAGTAGATGCTCTCCGCAAGGGTCTCCTCGTCTGCCTCCTCCGTCTGGGAGGCTGCGTCATCCTCTGTCTCCACCGAGACAGAGGATTCAGGGGCCGTCTCCTGAGCCTCGTCCGTTTCTTCTGCCGCGTCTTCCGTCACGGCGGTTTCCTCTGGCAGTTCCTCCGCCTCCGTCGCCCAAGCGGTGCTCGGAAGCAGCGCCAGCAAAAGCGCCAGGGACAGAAATAATGCCGTGATTTTTTTGATTTTCTCCATAGTATCTCTTCCTTTCTGAAATGGCTGTTATGGTTTCACCATTTGCTGTTTCCAGCATACCATCTGACCAAAGGATTTCAACCGATATGTCAAAATTGGTCGTTAATTTGTAAAAATTAGCATTTGACTGCTCAAAAAGTCGGACATGACAGGTTTATTTCTCGAAACCCTGTAAGGCGTTATTACTTTACGGCACATGCCCGAAAATCCGGGATCAGACGGTATAAAAAGCAAAAAAACAGCCCTCCGACCAAAGGCTCCGAAGCGCTCCCCGGCCTGTCAAAAAACGATATGTTTACGCCCATTCCGGTTTCGATATGTGAAACCGCGGATGCGAGGGAAAAGCGCGTCATGCCCCTGCCCCCGAACGCATAGACTACCCCAAAAGGAGGGGGTCAGCATGGGAGAACGGCGCTGGGAGCATCTTCTGGAGCGGACGGCGGAGACCTTCGATCTGCCGGCGGACGTGGTGGCCGGAACGCCCCGGATGGAGCTGGTGGGCAGCAGGGAGTTCTGGATGGAGGGACACCGGGGCATCCTGAGCTATGGGGAGGAGGAGATCCACATCAGCGGGGGACGTCTGGTGGTCTGCGTCCGGGGGAGCGGGCTGGAGCTGCGTTCGATGAACGCCAACACCCTGTGCATTTCCGGTGATATCTCCGGACTGACCCTGGAGTAGGGGATGCGACGGGCGATCAACTGGCTCAGGGGGAACGGTGACGCTGGAGGTCTGGGGGCCTTTCCTGGAGCGATTTTTCAACATCTGCGCCGCCGCCGGACTGGGCCTGTGGGATGTAGAGACACAGGAGGAGCACAGGGCGAGGGTGACGCTCGCCCTGTGGAACGTGAGACGGGCCAGGGAGCTGGCGGAAAAAGCCGGGTGCGAGACGAAGGAGACAGGCCGGGGCGGTCTCCCGGCACTGCTGTTGCAATGCCGCCGACGGTATGGCATGGGGGTGGGGCTGATCGCCCTGACGCTGCTCTTTGGAGTGCTCAGCCAATTTGTCCTGGTGGTGGAGGTGCAGGGAAATGAAACCGTCTCTGCCTCGGAGATTCTGGCCACGCTCCAGAGCGAGGGCTTCGGAGTGGGGAGCTATGGCCCGGGGGTGGACGTGCGTGCCCTCTCCAACCGGATGCTTATGGAGATGGAGGAGCTGAGCTTCCTCACGGTGAACATCTCCGGCATCCGGGCTACAGTCATCGTCCGGGAGGCGGACCCGGTGCCGGAGGTGGTGGACGAGCGGGCGGCAGATCTGGCGGCGGCCCGGGACGGAGTGATCGTCAGGCTGGACGTGACAGCGGGCCGGACGGTGGTGGAGGAGGGCCAGGCGGTGCTGGCCGGGGAGGTGCTGGTCTCCGGGCTGCTGAAGCACGAGCTGGGGGACGGCAGCGGCACGGTCTGGGCCACCCAGCAGGTTCGGGCGGCGGGGGAGGTATGGGCCATCACCCGGCGCACCCTCTCCGCCGTCACCCCGCTGGAGACGCTGGTTTTGGACGAAAACGGGGCGGTCACTGAGGGCTGGTCGGTGGAATTTTTGAAGAATCGGCTCAATTTTTACGGAAACAGTAGCAATCTGGATAGGAGATGTGATAAAATAGCAATACTATATCCCCTGACCCTCTCGGACGGCACGACGCTTCCCTTTGGTGTGTGGAAAACCACCTGGCAGAGCTGGAGCGATGAGACCGGGGCGGTCGACCCGGACTGGGCGGAGCAGCTGCTCCGGGACGCCCTGACCCAGCGGCTGGAGGCCATGGTGGGAGAGGGAGAGATCCTGAGTACCCAGTGGGAGGTCACAGACACGGGCGGGGCGATGACCGTCACTCTGACAGCTCAGTGTCTGGAGAATATCGCCCGGACAGTGGTGCTGGAGCAGTAGGCCGGTACCGGCAGGGGGAAACACAGAAAGAGATGAGCGCATTTGACCACAGAACAGAGCGTCAGCATCGAGCGCATGGAGGAGGCCGTCAACCTGTTCGGGGCCTTCGATGAGAATATCCGTCTGGTGGAGCAGGAGTTCCAGGTCTCCATCATCAACCGGGACGGGGAGCTGAAGGTCAGCGGCGAGGGGGAGAATGTCCGCCTGGCGGTGCAGGCCGTCAACGGCCTGCTCACGCTCTCCGGTCGGGGGGAGGAGCTGAACGGACAGACCATCCGCTATGTCCTCTCCCTGGTACGGGCGGGCCGGAGCGGTGAGATCGACTCCTTTGGCCGGGACGTGCTTTGCATCACCGCCCGGGGCAAGCCGGTCAAGGCCAAGACGGTGGGGCAGACCCACTATGTCCGGGCCATCCAGAAGAACACCATCACCTTGGGGGTGGGCCCTGCCGGTACGGGGAAGACCTATCTGGCGGTGGCCGCCGCCGTGGCTGCGTTCCGGGCCAAGGAGGTCAACCGGATTATCCTCACCCGCCCGGCGGTAGAGGCAGGGGAGCGGCTGGGTTTCCTCCCCGGCGATCTACAGAGCAAGGTAGACCCCTATCTCCGCCCCCTGTACGACGCTCTGTTCGAGATGCTGGGGCCGGAAACCTACGAGAAGTATGTGGAGCGGGGGAACATCGAGGTGGCTCCCCTGGCCTATATGCGGGGCCGCACCCTGGACGACTCTTTCATCATCCTGGACGAGGCGCAAAACACCTCCAAGGAGCAGATGAAGATGTTCCTGACCCGTATGGGCTTTGGGTCGAAGATCGTCATTACCGGGGATGTGACCCAGATCGATCTGCCCGCAGACAAGGTCTCCGGTCTGAAGGAGGCTATGCGGGTGCTGGACGGGGTGGAGGACATCGCCATCTGCCGCCTGACCGGGGCGGACGTGGTGCGCCACGTCCTGGTACAGCGAATCATTAAGGCCTACGAGGACGACGAGCAGCGGCAGAGCCGTAAGAATAAAAAGTGAGGGATTGCGCCATGAACCATGAGATCATACTCAGCTCCGACCTGGACGAGCCGTTTCCCTATGAGGAGCTGCTGAACCGGTGCATCACCACCGCCCTGGCCCTGGAGGGGGTGGACGTGCCCTGCGAGGTGGATGTACTCATCACCGACGACGAGGGCATCCGACAGATCAACCTGGAGCAGCGGGAGGTAGACCGGGCCACCGATGTGCTCTCCTTCCCCATGTTCTACTTCCGTCCGGGCAAGCCCCCCAAGGGGGACGCCCTGGATCTGGACCCGGAGACGGGTCTGCTCCCCCTGGGGGACATGGTCATCTCCTACCAGCGGGCCGCCGTTCAGGCGGAGGAGTATGGCCACTCCGTCCAGCGGGAGCTGGGCTATCTGGCCGTCCACTCCGTGCTCCATCTGCTGGGCTACGACCACATGGACGAGGGCGAGGAAAAACGGCAGATGCGGGAGCGGGAAGAGGCCATTATGGAGGCGCTGGAGCTGAGCCGGTGAGCTGAGGAAGAGCAGCAGGGGCTGTCATTTGGCAAAAGACCTCCGGCGAATCCGTATCATCAAACATCACAAACGACAAAGAGGTAACGCATGGAACAGACGACCTGTGCAATGATCGCAATCGTGGGCAGACCCAACGTGGGCAAGTCCACCCTGTTAAACGCCCTGGTGGGGGAGAAGGTGGCTATCATCTCTGCCAAGCCCCAGACCACCCGGAACCGTATCACCGGGGTTGTCACCCGGGAGAGGGCCCAGTATATCTTCCTGGATACCCCGGGACTCCACCGGGCCAGGACGCGGCTGGGGGAGTATATGGACAACGTCTCCCGCTCCAGCGTGGCGGACGTGGACGTGGCAGTGCTGGTGGTGGAGCCGGTGCCCTCCCCCGGCGAGCCGGAGCGGGAGCTGATGCGCCGTATCGAGCAGCTGGGCGTCCCGTCGGTGCTGGTCATCAACAAGATCGACCGGGTGGAGCAGAAGGACAGGCTGCTGGCGGTCATCGACGCCTATCAGAAGGAGCACGGCTTTGACGCCGTGGTTCCCGTCTCTGCGAAAGAGGGGGACGGCGTGGAGGAGCTGATGGGCGTATTGAAGGACTACCAGGTGGAATCCCCCTGGTACTTCCCGGAGGACGCCTTCACCGACCAGCCGGAGCGGCAGATCATGGGGGAGATTTTGCGGGAGCAGCTGCTGCTCTGTCTGGATAAGGAGATCCCCCACGGCACAGCCGTCTCCATCGAGCGGTTCCACGAGCGTCCCGACGGAGTGGTGGAGATCGAGGCCATCATCTACTGCGAAAAGGAGAGCCATAAGGGGATCATCATCGGCAAGAAGGGCTCCATGCTGAAAAAGATATCCTCCCAGGCCCGGACGGGCATGGAGGCGTTCCTCGATACGAAGGTCTACCTCCAGACCTGGGTGAAGGTGAAGGAGAACTGGCGGGACAACCCCGGCCTCATCCGTTCCTTCGGCTTCACGGAGGACTGAACCGGTGGCCCCGGAGCGCGGTCTTCGCCCCTGGCAGAGGTGCAGCGGGAGCGAGCTGAAATGGGTGGCCATCGTCGCCATGTTTATCGACCACCTGGGCTACACCCTGGTGTGGAGCGTCTACCTGCAGAGCCGTAGCCCGGCCTGGTATGAGGTCTATGTCCTCATGCGGGTCATCGGACGAATCGCCTTCCCTGTCTTCTGCTTCCTGCTGGTGGAGGGCTTCCGCCATACCCGGAGCCGGGGGAGATATGCCCTCCGGCTGGGCGTGTTTTGCCTGGTGGCGGAGATCCCCTTTGACATCGCCTTCAACGACCCGGAAAACGGTTTTCTGGAGCTGGACAGTCAGAATGTCTTTTTCACCCTGCTGCTGGGCTTCCTGGCCCTGTGGCTGTGGGACGCATTGGCCCGGCGTCTGCCCCGACGGGCGCGCTACCTCTCGGCGGTCATCGCTCTGATACCAGGCTATCTGGCGGGGGAGCTGCTGCGTACCGATTACGGCGGCTTTGGCGTGCTGCTCATACTGGCACTGGGCGTGGGATATGGGTTGCCTGTGGACGGCGCGCCGGGAGAGCGGCAGCGGCAGATTCAGACAGCGGTGGGCTGCCTCGCCATTCTCTGGTACTGCGCCTGGGAGGACAACTGGATCGAGATATACGCTATTTTTGGCCTGCTGCTCACCCTGACCTATAACGGGCAGCGGGGCTCCGGGAAAAAGTGGTTCTTCTACATCTTCTATCCCGCCCATCTTCTGGCGCTGGGCCTGCTGGACAGATTGCTGTTCTGATTGCCAGACTTCACCAGACATAAATCGACCCCCTTTGCGCCAAGGTAAGAGCGGGAGGGGAAGCAGTATGAGCGAACAGAAAACAGAGCGGGAAAACGGCTGGACGCTGTTCCGGGAGACCGGGCTGCCCCAGGCGTACACCTATTGGAAGCTCCGGCAGCGGCAGAGGGAGGCCCATTCATGCACGTCACCACAAAGGCCGTCGTCCTGCGGGAAGTGAATTACAAGGAGTCGGACAAGATACTCACCGTTCTGACCCCCGACCTGGGCAGGATCACCGTCCAGGCCCGGGGCGCGCGGAAAAAGGGGAGCGGGCGCTCCGCCGCCTGCCAGATGCTGGTCTGGTCGGAGATGACTCTGGCGGAGTTCCGGGGCCGGTGGACGGTGACGGAGGCGTCGGTGGAGCGGGAGTTCCGCAACCTCCGCAGCGACCTGGAAAAGCTGGCTCTGGGCAGTTATTTTGCCGAGGTGCTGGAGAGCGTCGTCCAGGAGGAGACTCCTGCCGGGGAGCTGCTGCCCCTGCTGCTCAACTGCCTGTACGCCCTGGACCGGCTGGACAAGCCCCCAGCGCTGGTAAAGGCGGCCTTTGAGCTGCGGGCGGTGAGCCTGGCGGGGTTCGAGCCGCTGCTGGACGCCTGCGCCGTCTGCGGACGGGAGCCGGAAGCACCGCGGCTGAATCTGACCCAGGGGGTGCTCCACTGCGCGGACTGCGGCCAGGAGACGGGGGAGGGCATCTCTCTGCCCCTGACGGCTCAGACCCTGGCCGCCATGCGTTACATCATCGCCTGCCCCGGGAAAAAGCTGCTCTCCTTCCAGATGGAGGAGCGGGAGCTGATCCGGCTGGGGGAGGTGTGCGAGGCGTATCTGCTGACCCAGCTGGAGCGGGGATTCCGGACGCTGGATTATTATAAGCAGATTGTGTTGAGCGGGTAGACCTGGATTTGCCGATAGGTATAAAAGCTGCGGCGAATCCGTCATACCCCGGACAGACACGGACTACCATATACATTGTGGGATAAAAAACATGACAGAACGATTTGAAAAATCCATTCGTACCCTGGAGCTGCCCCAGGTGCTGGAGCTGCTGGCCCATCAGGCGGTGAGCCAGGAAGCCCAGGAACGGGCCAGAAAGCTCCGGCCTGCCACCGACCCGGATGACGTAGAGCGGCTCCAGGCGGAGACATCCGCCGCCCGCTCCATGATGGATCTGGGCCATGCCCCAGGCTTTGCCGACCTGCGCCCGGTGGAGGCGGCCCTCCAGCGGGCCAGCCTGGGCGGCTCCCTGAACACCCGGGAGCTGCTGAACGTGGCTGGGGTACTTCGCTGCGCCCGGGAGGCCCAGGCCAGCCTGGGAGAGGGAGAGCACACCACCTGCATCGACCAGCTGTTTCGCTCTCTGAACACCAACAAATATCTGGAGGACCGCATCTTCGGCTCTATCCTCTCCGAGGAGGAGATCGCCGACAATGCCAGCCCGGAGCTGGCGGATATCCGCCGGAAGATACGGGGGGCCTCCGGCAAGGCCAGGGAGGTGCTCCAGCGGCTGATAGCATCCTCCGATGCCAAGTATCTCCAGGAGCCCATCGTCACCATCCGGCAAAACCGTTTCGTGGTACCGGTAAAGGCGGAGTGCAAGGGGAACGTCCCCGGCCTGGTACACGACGTGTCCGCCTCCGGCTCCACCTTCTTTGTGGAGCCCATGGCGGCGGTGAAGGCCAACAACGAGCTGCGGGAGCTGACCGCCCGGGAGGAGAAGGAGATCGCCCGCATTCTGGCGGAGCTGTCCGCCCAGGCCGCCGACGACCGGGAGGACATTCTCATCGACTACAGCCTGCTGGTGCAGCTCGATTTGATCTTCGCCAAGGCCCGGCTGTCCTACCAGATGGAGGCCATCCCGCCCCGGCTCACCGGGGACGGGTCGCTGAATTTTATCCGGGCGCGGCATCCTCTGTTGGACCCCAAAACGGCGGTGCCCATCGACGTGGACCTGGGGCGGCGGTTCGACACCCTGGTCATCACCGGCCCCAACACCGGCGGCAAGACGGTGACGCTGAAGACCATCGGCCTGCTGGTGCTCATGGCCCAGTGCGGTCTCCACCTCCCAGTGGCGGACGGGAGCACCTGTCCGGTATACCGGGAGGTGCTGGCGGACATCGGGGACGAGCAGTCCATCGAACAGTCCCTCTCCACCTTCTCGTCTCACATCACCAACATCGTGGGCTTTCTGGACGAGATGGGCGAGGATACGCTGGTGCTCTTTGACGAGCTGGGGGCGGGCACCGACCCGGTGGAGGGCGCGGCCCTGGCGGTGGCGGTCATCGAGGAGGCCCGGAGCCTGGGGGCGAAGGTGGCGGCCACCACCCACTACGCCGAGCTGAAAACCTACGCCATGATGGAGCCGGGGGTGGAGAACGCCTCCTGTGAGTTTGATGTGGAGACCCTGCGGCCCACCTACCGGCTGCTCATCGGGGTCCCCGGAAAGTCCAACGCCTTTGCCATCTCCCGGCGGCTGGGGATGCCAGAGCATATTATCGAGAACGCCAGCGGCCGCATCGACCGGCAGAACGTCCAGTTCGAGGACGTACTGGCCCGGCTGGAGCGCCAGCGCCAGGAGATGGAGCAGGCGAAGGAGGAGGCCCAGCGGCTTCGGAACCAGGCCGAGGCAGACGCCGCCCAGGCGGCGGAGCTGCGCCGACAGCTGGAGAGCCAGAGGCTCAAAGTGACGGAGTCCGCCCGAAAGGAGGCGGAGGGCATCCTCCAGGAGGCCAGGACAGTCTCCAATCAGGTATTCAGTCAGCTGGACGAGATGAAGAAGCGGCAGCAGAAGGGAGAGGCCGCCGCCGACGAGAACCAGCGTCGGACAGAGCTCCGCCGAAGCCTGAACCAGGCGGCGGAGCGGCTGGCCCGCACCCAGGCGGAGGAAGCTCCCGCGCCTACCCGTCCGGCGGAGCCGGGGGACACAGTCGAGCTGCTCCAGGTGGGAACCCGGGCCCAGGTGCTCTCGGTGAACAAGGACGGCACCCTTCGCCTCCAGGCGGGTATCCTCAACGTCACCGCCCGGCAGGAGGAGGTACGGGTCATCGAGACGCAAAAGACCAACGGAAAGGCCCAGGCCCAGAAGATGGCGGGCCGTGTCCAGCGGCAGATCCGCTCTGCCGGGGCCAGCCCGGAGCTGGATATCCGGGGAATGATGACCGACGAGTGCGAGGGGGTCATCGACCGGTTCCTGGACGACGCGGTGATGGCCCGGCTCCAGACGGTGACGATCATCCACGGCAAGGGAACCGGCGCCCTCCGCCAGGCGGTGCAGCAGCATCTGCGCACCTGCAAGTACGTCAAGAGCTTCCGCTCCGGCCGTTACGGCGAGGGGGAGAACGGCGTGACCATCGTGGAGCTGAAGTGAACGTCCCAGGGCATCGGAACCGTCTCCGGTTTTGCGGAAAAGGTAGAGAGAAAACCGCCCAGACTCTCAAAAACTGAACGGTCTGACCGTCTGTACGCCGAAAAAACGTCATTTCCGAATAAAAGAACGGGGAAATTTAGTGAAAATGCCGTTGACGGGGGCAAGGGCAATCTGCTATGATGTTAGCATCATTCAGACTACGTTGGGGGAATCACTCATGACCGTGAAAGAAGCTGTAGTCAACAACCAGGTGGGCCTGTACGCCCGCCCGGCCACGTTCTTCATCCAGAAGGCCAATGAATTTAAGTGCTCCATCTGGATGGAGAAGGATGAGCGCCGTATCAACGCCAAGAGCCTGCTGGGCGTCCTCTCTCTGGGGGTCGTTCAGGGGACGAAGATCAACCTGATCGCCGACGGCGTTGACGAGGCGGAGGCGGTGGACAGTCTGGTGGAACTGCTGGCCAACGGCCTGGACCGCTGATAAGCGACAAGCGAGACAAAGAGCACCGCACATCACTTCTGCGGTGCTCTTTTCGTTCATTACCGACACCGGAGAGGAGGCGGAGAAACTGACCAAGGACGAGCTGCGGCAGAAGGCCCATTCTCTGCCGCTGGAGCCGGGAGTCTACATCATGATGGACGCCGCCGGAGAGGTCATCTATGTGGGCAAATCCCGGGCGCTGCGGAACCGGGTGAGCCAGTATTTCGCGGACCTGGCCAGCCACACTCCCAAGACCCGGGCCATGGTGGCCCAGATCGACCACTTCGATTATCTCCTGGCCTCCAGCGAGTTCGAGGCTCTGGTGCTGGAAAATTCCCTCATCAAGCGCCATAAGCCCAGGTACAATATCCTCCTCAAGGACGACAAGGGATATCCCTATATCCGGCTGTCCAATGAGGCATATCCCCGCTTCTCCCTGGCCTCCAGACCGGCCAAGGACGGGGCGAAGTACTTCGGCCCCTATGGGGGACGCAGCGCCACCGGGGAGAGCATCAAGGCCATCTGCAACGCGCTGCGCCTGCCCACCTGCCGGAGACAGTTTCCTCGGGATATCGGGAAGGAGCGGCCCTGTCTGAACCACCACCTGGGCATCTGCGACGGCTGGTGCCAGGGCAGGCTGACCCAGGCGGACTACCAGGAGCGCATCTACCAGGCGGAGCGGCTTCTGGAGGGGAAATTTACCCAGGTGGAGCAGGAGCTGAAACGGGAGATGCTCCGGGCGTCGGAGGAGCTTCGCTTTGAGGCGGCGGCGGAGCTGCGGGACAGGCTCCAGGCCATCGAGCTGCTGGGGACAAAGCAGCGGGTGGTGGCCTCCTCCCGGGCGGATACCGATGTGGCGGGCTTTTACAGGGGCGAGGCTAAGAGCTGCTTTGTGGTGCTGCACTTTCTGGAGGGGGCGCTGGCCGACCGGGATACCCAGCTCATGCCCACTCCCATGGAGGAGGACGGCGGGGAGATTGTCTCCACTCTGGTCAAGCAGTACTATCTCGGCCGGACGGTCCTGCCCCGGGAGATCCTGCTGCCCGGGGAGTTTGAGGACATGGAGGAGCTGGGGGCGTACCTCACCCGGCAGGCGGGGCGCAAGGTGGCTCTGAGCGCCCCAAAGCGGGGCGATCGGGTGAAGCTGGTGGAGCTTGCGGAGCGCACCGCCCGGGACGAGGTGGAACGGGCCACCACCGCCCAGGAGCGGCAGAGCAAGCTCGTCGAGCTGCTGGGGCGCACCCTGGGCATGGAGCGCGCACCCCATCGCATCGAGGCGTATGACATCTCCAACACCGGCTCGGCCAATATTGTGGCCTCCATGACCGTATTTGTGGACGGCAGACCGTTGAAACGGGACTACCGCCGGTTCAAGCTCCGGGACATGGAGCACCCGGACGACTACGCCTCCATGGAGCAGGTGCTGACCCGCCGGTTCCGCCGCTACCTGGAGGGAGACGAAAAATTCGACCAGCTCCCCGACCTGATTTTGATGGACGGCGGACAGGGACAGGTGAAGGTGGCCGTCCAGGTGCTGGAGGGGATGGGCCTCTCTGTGCCGGTTTTCGGCATGGTGAAGGATGGCCGTCACCGCACCCGCGCCCTGGTGGCCCCGGGAGGCCGGGAGATCGGCATCCGGCAGAACCAGACCCTGTTCAGTATGGTGGGGCGCATCCAGGAGGAGACGCACCGATTCGCCATTACCTTCCATCGGGAGAGCCACGCCAGGCAGACCATCGCATCCAGTCTGGAGGAGATTCCCGGCGTGGGGGAGGCCCGGCGAAAGGCGCTGCTGAAACAGTTCAAAACTGTCAAAGGCATCCGGGAGGCGTCCGAGGAGCAGCTGGCGGCCGTGGTATCCAAAAACACCGCACGAGCGGTCTATCTGCACTTTCATAAGGAGGAGTAGGAAATAATGAACAAACGAGGCTTTAGCCTGAAGGGCTGGGACGAGAAGGGCACTCTGGAGCGGGTCCTGCTGGTGGTGGCCCTCTGCGATGGGGTGATCGCCGTCATCCTGACCATGCTCCAGCTGATGGCGGACATTGACACCCATTGGTTTTTTGGTCCCATGTACCTGATCTTCTTCCTCCTCATGGCCTATGAGGACAGGAGAGATCAGTCGGAGATGGTGATGAACCTAATCTGGGGCGGGATACTGCTGGTATTCTGGCTGGTTGGCTTCGTATTGTAGGGGCAGGCGGGTAGCGGCCAGAGAACGCATCCTGTCCGCTTACCGTGAACCCCCGGAGAGGAGTCGTGCAAAATGCGTGTGATCACAGGAACTGCCCGGGGACGACGCCTGGGAGAGCTGAAGGGGGAGGAGACCCGCCCCACCACCGACCAGGTGAAGGAGGGCATCTTCAATGTCATTCAGTTTGACATTGAGGGCCGGAGAGCGCTGGATCTGTTCGCCGGGACGGGCCAGCTGGGCATCGAGTGCCTGAGCAGAGGGGCGGCCAGCTGCCTGTTCGTGGATCAGCGGCGGGAAGCCGTCGCCCTCATCCGGCAGAATCTGAGGCATACCGGTCTGGAGTCCGGGGCCAGAGTCGTTCAGGGGGAAGCCCTGCGGTGCCTGAAAAGCCAGAGGGAGCCGTTTCATCTCATCTTTTTAGATCCTCCCTACGACACGGATCTGCTGGAAAATGCATTAAAAACCATTGCTGAGATTGACATCCTTTCTGAAAATGGTATAATCATCTGTGAAAGTAGGGTGGAGAAGGAACTGCCCGAACTTTCTGCACCGTATCGGAAGGACAGGACATATCGGTATGGCAAGATCAAGGTGACTCTGTACCGAAAGGACGCAACGGAACTATGAGGACAGCCATTTATCCCGGCAGCTTCGACCCGGTCACCCGGGGACATCTGGACATTATCAAGCGGGCTGCGGTTCAGTTTGACCGCCTGATCGTCTGTGTGATGGTGAACTCCGAGAAGAAGGGCCTGTTCACCCCCCAGGAGCGGGTGGATCTGCTTCGGCGGGTGACGGCGGATATCCCCAACGTAGAGGTGGACGCCTCCCACAGCCTGCTGGCGGACTACGCCAGGGAGCAGGGCGCCGGCTGTGTGGTCAAGGGACTGCGGGCCATGTCGGACTTTGAAAAGGAGTTCCAGATGGCCATGATTAACCGGAAGCTAAATCCGGGGCTGGAGACGATGTTCCTGTCCGCCCGCCAGAATTATACCTATCTAAGCTCCAGCATCGCAAAGGAGCTGGCCATGTACCGGGTTCCCCTGGAGGACTTCGTCCCTGCAGAGATCGCAGACGATGTCCAGGCCAAGATGGAAGAACAGCTTTGCCGGCAGGCCCGGCGGACAGACTGAATGAAAAGGACGGTAATACCAATGGCAAACGGAGTAACGGAACTGCTGGATATGCTCTACCGGATGATCGATGACGCCAAAGGCGGACTGGGCGGCACCTGCAGGATCAATCGGGACGACGCTCTGGATCTGCTGGACGAGATCCGGAATAAATTCCCCGCGGAGCTCAGCGAGGCAAAAAAGCTGCTCGCCACCCGGAACGAGTACCTCGACGGGGCCAAGACCGACGCCGATCGCATCCGCCAGCAGGCCATGGACAAGGCGCGCCAGATGGTGGACGAGCATGAGATCGTCCGCCAGGCCCGGTCGGAGGCCAACAGCATCACTGCGCAGGCGGAGAAGCGGTCTGAGGAGCTGAAGCAGGCGGCCAACGCCTATTGCGAGGACGCCCTGCGCCGCACTGAGGACGCGGTGAATGTAGCCCTCAACGAAGTCCGCCAGTCCCGCTCCAAGTTCCGGTCGGTGGCCGGCATGAGCGGCACGACCTCCCGCCGGAGCCAGAATGTGGCTTACGACGCGGCCAAGGAAGAGGACTGAGCCGGAACGATGGGCGGACTCTGCCTCTGGCAGAGAGATGACAAGAAAGCAGACGTGGCCGGACGGGCGGCGTGGAGACATCGCAGCCCGTCCGGTCGTTCTGTCCGGGGACAATTGACATAATTCTGACCGCAACCTGTGAAAAATGGGGCATATTCTCTGGTTTTTGCAACTTGACTGAATAATTCGCAAAGCTTTTGGCCTAAAATATCCGTTTTGAAAGGAAAAACGGAAAGAATTGATCGGGAAAAATAGTTACAAGGGGTTGCAATTTTGGAACAAAAGAATTATACTAGCTATATCACCGGAGACGATCTCAGGACGGCTGAACCGGGCCGGAGAGAAAGACGGGGGGCTGTGTCATGACGGAGTTTACCCATCGTCCGGTGTTGCTGAAGGAATGTATCCAGGGACTCTG
The DNA here is from genome assembly GCA_021205695.1 of Clostridiales bacterium. Taxonomy (GTDB): domain Bacteria; phylum Bacillota; class Clostridia; order Oscillospirales; family Oscillospiraceae; genus Onthomonas. The sequence continues at coordinate 19,759 of JAJPXB010000041.1, read as the reverse complement.
CATCCGACCGGAGGGCGTCTATGTGGACGGCACCCTGGGCCGGGCGGGCCATGCCAGAGAGGTGGCGGCCAGGCTGACCACCGGAAGGCTTATCGCCATCGACCGGGATCAGGCGGCGCTGGACGCCGCGCCGGAGCGGTTTGGGCCCCTGATGGAGCGAGTGACCCTGGTTCACGGTAACTTTCGGGACATCCCGGAGATACTGGATCAGCTCTCCATTGTCGGAGCAGACGGTATTTTGTTGGATTTGGGGGTTTCCTCCCCCCAGCTGGACGACGCCAGCCGTGGCTTCTCCTATAGCAAGGACGCCCCCCTGGATATGCGGATGGATCAGAGCCAGACGCTGACAGCCGCGGACATTGTCAACAGCTATGATGAGGACGAGCTCCGTCTCATCCTCAGCCGGTACGGCGAGGAGCGGTATTCTCCCCGGATTGCCGCTGCCATCTGCCGCCGAAGGGAGGAGCGACCCATCGAGACGACGCTGGAGCTGGTGGACGTCATCCGCTCCGCCATGCCCGCCGCCGCCCTTCGGGAGAAGCAGCATCCCGCCAAGCGGAGCTTCCAGGCCGTGCGCATCGCCGTCAACGACGAGCTGGGGGCGATAGCTGACACCATGGAGGCGGTCATTCCCCGGCTGAATCCGGGAGGACGACTGTGCGTCATCACCTTCCACTCTTTGGAGGATCGTATCGTCAAGACCGCCATGGCGCAGGCGGCGCGGGGCTGCACCTGTCCGCCGGAGTTTCCGGTGTGTGTCTGCGGAAAGACGCCTCAGGTGCGTCTGACGCCCAGAAAACCGATTTTACCCTCGGCTGACGAGTGCGGGGAAAACCCCAGAGCACGCAGTGCGAAGCTGCGCATCTGCGAGAAGTGTCAGCCGTTCACGATATAAGAAACGAGGCATCGTTTTATGGCAAATGCAGCGAGACAGTATTATAGCTATGAAACTGCTGCTCCCCGCCGGAGGCGGGACAACGGGCCCCAGCTTCAGGAGCTGCCTCTGGTCCGCCCACGGAAAAAGGGGCAGACCCAGGAGCAGGTCCAGAGCCGGATCAAGGTCAATCTCCGGCCAAAGGAGAGCATCAGCATCCTTCCGGTGCTGGGCTTTGCGGTGGCGGCAGTGATGGCTGTGATGATTCTGTTCAGCTACACCGAGCTCAACAGCATCTATGCCGAGACGGTGATTGTCCGGGACGAGCTGAGCGAACTCCAGGAGGAGGGAGAAAAGCTGGAGGCCCGGTACGAGGAGGTATTCGACCAGGCTGCCCTCCAGGAGGCTGTGAACAATGCGGACGTGGGCCTTTCCGAGGCCGGGAGCGATCAGAAGATTTATGTGGATCTCTCCGAGCCGGACAGCGCAGTGGTCTATGGAGAGGACACCGGTCTGCTGGAGCAGCTGAAGGAGCTGTGGGCATCCCTGTGGTCATAAGCGGAAATCGTCTTACATAGGCTGGGAGCAAGCGTGACCCTACCAAAAGAGAATGTAAACGGGGCGTAAGAAAACAGTTCTTTTCTTGCGCCCTTTTCGTCAGAGTAGCCGGGTACGGCTGGAAAGGCAGCAGGACATGAACCAGGAACGGAAAATCCGCGAGGCGGGCAAGGCAGCGAACCGGCTGGTGTTCAGCCGTTCAGTAAAGCTGATGATCGTGTTTGGAATTGTGATCTTCATCCCCCTGATCTGGCAGCTCTATCAGATCCAGATCGTCCAGCATGACGAGCTGGAGGAGAAAGCCGTCACCCAGCAGACCTCTCAGCTCTCGGTCAGCGCGTCTCGGGGCACGATCTACGACGCCAACGGCAATGTGCTGGCCATCAGCTCTACCGTCTACGATGTCATCATCTCTCCCAAGGCCATCGAGGAAAAGCAGCAGTCCCTGGACGAGAGCCTGGCCGAAGCCAGGGAGAAGGGAAAGGACACCTCCGACTACGACTGGAACGTGGAGGACGTGGTCTGCTCTCAGCTGGCGGAGATTTTGGATCTGGACGAGGAGTCGCTGCACGAGAAGTGCCAGGACACGGACAGCCAGTACAAGCGCCTTGCCACCAAGGTTGAGTCCGACGTAGAGGAGCAGGTGCGGGAGCTGATCGACGAATACGGTCTCACAGGCTGCGTCTATCTCCAGCCCAACACCAAGCGGTACTATCCCTACGGAGATATGGCCGCTCAGATCATTGGCTTTACCAATGCCGACGGGGACGGCGCATACGGTCTGGAGGCCAAGTATAACGACGAGCTCTCCGGTACGCCGGGGTATATCGTCACTGCAAAAGACGAGGACGGCACCGACCTACTCAACTTCTTCCAGGACTACTACGACGCCGAGGACGGCAGCGACATCTATCTGACCCTGGACGCCACCATCCAGGAATACTGCGAGAGCCTGCTGGAGGAGTACTGTGAGAAGTACGAGACTTCCAACGGCGGCACCATTATCGTCATGGAGTGCGATACCGGTGCCATCCTGGGCATGGCATCGTCTCCCTCCTTCGACCTGAATAACTACAGCACCATCGAGGACGAGGAGCTGCTGGACCAGGTGGAGGAGAATGCCCAGGAGTTGGTGGCAGAATCTGAGACAGAGGTGGCCGAGGCCATTGCCGAGGCGGAGAAGGAGGGACTGAACCTCACCGAGGAGGAGACCACCGTTCTGGACTACGACTCTGCCTACAGCCAGGCCTATTCCGATATGCTCTACTCCTTGTGGACGAACAAGGCCATCACCGACACCTATGAGCCCGGCTCCACCTTCAAGGCGCTGGTTCTGGCTGCCGCCCTGGAGGAGGGGGTCGTGGACGAAAACAGCACCTTCTACTGCGAGGGCAGCACCGAGCTGGATATCTACACCATCCGCTGCTCCGGCATCCACGGCACCCAGACTCTGGCGGAGGCCATCGGTCACTCCTGCAATATGGCTCTGCTGGAGATCGGCCAGCGGCTGGGGTACTCCACGTTTTATCAGTATTTCTACAACTTCGGTATTATGGAAACCACCGGCATCGACCTGCCCTATGAGAACATCGGCGAGGTCTGGAGCTATGAGGACTTCAACGTCACCGAGCTGGCCACCGCCTCCTTCGGACAGCGGTTTGAGGTGACGCCCATCCAGATGATCACCGCCTTCAATGCGGTCATCAACGGGGGCTATCTCTACACCCCCTATGTGGTGGATAAGATCGTGGATGCAGACGGCAATACCACCTATGAGGCGGAGACCACCGCCGTCCGCCAGGTCATCAGCGAGGAGACCAGCGAGACCTGCGCCGAGATCCTGGAGGGAGTCGTCTCCAAGTACACCGGCAAGAACGCCTATCAGGCGGGCTACCGTATCGGCGGCAAGACCGGCACCTCTCAGACTCTGGTGGATGGGGAGTACATCGTCTCCTTTATCGGCTTCGCCCCGGCGGACGACCCGGACGTGATCGTTCTGGTGATCTTTGACCGGCCTGAGTCGGTGGACGGGGGCGACTACACCCCCTCGGGGCTCTACATCTCCGGCGGCAACATGGCCGCCCCGGTGGCGGGGAAGCTGCTGGCCAAGGTGCTGGACTATCGGGGCTATGAGAAGTCCTACAGCTCTGACGACCTCACCGGCGAGCTCACCTCAGTCCCCGACCTGACCGGACAGACAGAGGCCCAGGCGGAGCAGACCCTGAACAACAAAAAGCTGACCTATCGGGTGGTAGGCGATGGAGACACAGTCACCGGGCAGATCCCCTCCTCCGGAACCTATATCCCTCAGAACAGCACCGTCATCCTCTATATGGGAGAGGAGGTGCCCACCGATGAGGTGGAGATGCCAAACCTGAAGGGGCTGACCCCGGATCAGGTGGTGGACGTTCTCAACGAGCTGGGACTGTATATGCAGGCCACCGGCACCTCCGGGTATTACACCAGCACTACCGTCTGCGTCAGCCAGAGCATCTCTGCCGGAACCAGCGTTAAGCGGGGGACCCTGTTGACAGTAGAGTTTGAGGACATGGATACGGCAGATGCCGACACCAGCGCGGAGCTGAGCGACGGCTGAACCAAAGATTTTTATGCCATAACAGTAGAAAGCAAAGGTCAAATGTGATATGCTAATGGCCGGGACAGGGCGTCCCGGCCCAAGGGCGGACGAATGACGGAGAGAGACTGTCCGCAGCACATTTTGGCACACGGGAGGTTCCAAAGATGAGAGTTGTACTCAGTTTAGCGATTTCGTTCCTGGTCTCCTACGGAGTGGGACGGATACTGATCCCCCGGCTGATTGCCCTCCACGCAGGGCAGACCATCAAGGAGATCGGCCCAAACTGGCACATGGCAAAGCAGGGCACCCCAACCATGGGCGGCATCATGTTTATTGTGGGTATCCTGGTGGCCCTGCTGCTGGCGGGCATGCCGGATTTTATGGAGGGGGATTTCGGCGGTCTGTTCGTCTACCTCTTCGCCCTGGTGTTCGGGGCCATCGGCTTCTTCGACGACTTTATGAAGGTGAAGTACAAGAAGAACGAGGGCCTGACCGCCTCACAGAAGTTCCTGCTCCAGCTGGCGGCGGCGATTTTGTTTATCGTCCTCATGCGCTCCTTCGGCTACCTCCAGTCTCAGCTGTATATCCCCTTTTTCAACGTGACCTTTGAGATCCCCTGGGTGGTCTATATGATTTTTGCCGCCTTCGTCATTGTGGGCACGGTGAACGCCGTGAACCTGACCGACGGGGTGGACGGCCTGTCCTCCGGTGTGACCATGCCGGTCTCCCTGTTCTATGTGGCAGTGGCCGCCTATTGGGGTTATACGGAGCTGGGCGTCTTTGCCGCCGCCATCTTCGGCGGGCTGTGCGCCTTTTTGATCTACAACTTCCACCCGGCCAAGGTTTTCATGGGGGACACCGGCTCCCTGTTCCTGGGGGGCGCCGTGGCGGGGCTGGCCTTCGCCCTGGATATCCCCCTGGCGCTCATCCTGGTGGGCATCATCTATATCGCTGAGACCCTCAGCGACATCATTCAGGTGACCTATTTCAAGCTCACCCACGGCAAGCGTATCTTCCGCATGGCGCCCCTCCACCACCACCTGGAGCTGGGGGGTTGGAGTGAGGAGAAGCTGTTCGCCGTCTTTACCACCATCTCGGCGGCGGCCTGTATCCTGGCCTTCTGGGGTGTCATGGATCGCTTCCCCACGATGTGAGGGAAGGATATCTGTATCCCATGGAAGATGACAGATTGATCTGTCGTCCGTGAAAGGAGCAACCAATGGCGTGGAAAACGAATCGGGATACGCCCCGTGACCAGCAGTGGGCCAAGGGCCCCATCGATCTGCCCTTCCTGGCGCTGACACTGCTGCTGCTGGGTATCGGGCTGATTATGCTGTATTCTGCATCCTCCTATACGGCCAGCACCGAGGCGGTCTCCAACTATGACGCCGCCTACTACTTCAAGCGGCAGGCTCTCTTCGCGGCCATCGGTCTGGCGGTCATGTACATCGTCTCGAAAATCGACTATCAGCAGATGCGCTGGCTGGGGGCGATCGCCCTGGCCATCGCCATCTTCCTGCTGGTGTTCGTGCTCATTCCATCTCCGTTCAGCGTGGTGAGCAACAACGCCCGCCGCTGGATCAGCCTGGGCTTCATCACCTTCCAGCCGTCGGAGATTGCCAAGATCGCCGTGGTCATGTATTTTTCGGCCAGCCTCTCCAAACGGCCCCTGGCCCAGCTCCGCAGCGAACACCCCCAGCCGGAGAAGCCCCGTGGCCGTCGGCCCAGAGGAGCTATCCGAGGCTTTTTCTATGACATAGGGACGCTGTTTCGCCAGTTCCGCAAGCTGCCCGCCATCCAGGGCATCTATCGGTTTGGCCAGAGGATCGGCCTGTGGGAGCTGATTCCCTATGCGGTGGTGCTGGTGGTGATCGGCGTGCTGCTGCTGATGGAGCCTCACCTGTCCGGCTTCCTGCTGGTCATGGTGGCCGCTGCCGCCATCCTGTTTGCCTCCGGCGTCCACTGGGGCTGGTTCGTGGTGGGCGGCGGAGCCGTGGCGGGGGCGCTGGGCGTTATCGTCTTTGTCCTGGGCTACAACAACAGCCGCATCTCCGTCTGGCTGGACCCCTGGTCGGATGCCTCCGGCGCAGGCTACCAGATCATCCAGGGTCTTTACGCCATCGCCTCAGGGGGACTGTCCGGCCTGGGCTTTGGGGAGAGCCGCCAGAAGTACGGTTATGTCCCGGAAGAGCAGAACGACCTGATTTTCTCCATCGTCTGCGAGGAGCTGGGCTTTATCGGGGCCACCATCATCATCATCCTGTTTGCCATGCTGGTGCTGCGGGGCTACTGGCTGGCCCTTCACTCCCGCGACCGGTTTGGCTCCCTGCTCATCGTGGGTATTATCACCCTGCTGGCGGTTCAGGTGTTCCTGAACATCGCCGTGGTCACCAACCTGATCCCCAATACCGGCATCTCCCTGCCCTTCTTCAGCTACGGAGGTACCGCCTTGGTGATACAGCTGGCAGAGATGGGGGTCGTCCTGTCGGTCTCCCGACAGATACCTGCGCCCAAACAGGGCTGATTTCAGTTGTTAAGATTTGTGAGGAAACGCGCATGAGAGTGTTATTCACCTGCGGCGGCACCGCCGGACACATCAACCCCGGCCTTGCCCTGGCCCGGATGTTCCAGGAGCGGGACGGAGCGGAGATCCTGTTCGTGGGAGCGGACGGCGGCATGGAGCAGGAGCTGATCCCCAGAGAGGGCTTTCCCATCCGCACCGTCACCATCTCCAGCTTTTACCGGTCGCTGAGCCTGACGGGGCTGAAGCACAACCTGAAAACGGTGAAAAATCTGGTGGTCTCCCGCCGACAGGCGGCGGAGATACTGGACGATTTCCGGCCCGACCTGGTGGTGGGGACAGGGGGCTACGCCTCCTACCCTGTGGTGCGGGCGGCGGCAAAGCGTGGCATCCCCACCGCTGTCCACGAGTCCAACGCCGAGCCGGGCCTGACCACCAAGACCCTGGCCAAAGAGGTGGACAAGGTGATGGTGGGCTTCGAGGAGAGCCGGAAGCACTATCCCCACCCGGAGCGGGTGGAGGTCACCGGTACCCCGGTGCGGGAGGACTTTTTCCATCTGACCCGCCAGGAGGCCCGGAATGCCCTGGGGTATGATGACGAGCGGCCGGTGGTGCTGACCACCTGGGGGAGCCTGGGGGCACAGGTCATGAACGAGCACATGGTGGACTTTGTCTGCCGGGAATGCCGGGAGGGGACGCCCTTTCACCATATCTACGGCGTAGGCCAGCGGTACTATCCCCGTGTCACAGAGGAGCTGAGACGCCGGGGCATCGACCTGAAGGACTACCCAAGGGTCGACCTGCGGGAGTATATCTACGATATGCCGGAGTGTATGGCGGCGGCGGACGTAGTGCTCAGCCGGGCGGGCGCCTCCACCATCTCGGAGATCTCCGCCATTGCCAAACCCAGCATCCTGGTTCCCAGCCCCAATGTGACCGCCAACCATCAGGAGAAAAACGCCCGGGTCTTGTCAGAGCAGGGAGGCGCCGTCCTGATGCTGGAGTCGGAGTGTACCGGCGACCGGCTCTATGACCAGGTCGTGTCCATGCTGTCCGACCGCCCCGGCTTGGAGCGGATGAGCCGTGCCCTGACACGGACGGGCATATCCGACGCCAATGAGCGGATTTATCAGGTATTGAAGCGGCTGCTGAAAATGTGAGCCCCTTCCGACATTCACCTTTGCCCCTTTCCCCTCATAGAATGACACAAAATCATGGGGAGGAAATGGTATGAGCGTGATTGTGATCTCCGGCGGACGGCGGCTGGAGGGCTGTGTCCCCGTCCAGGGCTCGAAAAACAGCGTCCTGCCCATTCTGGCGGCGTCCCTGCTCTCCGGCTGTGTCAGCGTGATACATAACTGTCCTGACCTGTCCGATGTGGCCGCCTCGGTGGCCATTCTGGAGCATCTGGGCTGTCGCGTCGCCCGGGAGGGGGACACGATAACGGTGGACTCCAGCACCCTGGACAGATGCGATATCCCGGAGCACCTCATGCGGGAAATGCGCTCATCGGTGATCTTCCTGGGGGCAGTTCTGGCCCGGACGGGGGAGGCGAGGCTCTCCATGCCCGGCGGCTGCGAGCTTGGGCCGCGGCCCATCGACCTGCACCTGTCGGCCCTGCGCCGCCTGGGTGCGGAGATCACAGAGCAGGGGGGGAACCTCCGGTGCAGCGCACGGAGCCTCCGGGGCTGTGACATCAGTTTGACCATCCCCAGCGTGGGAGCCACGGAGAACGCCATGCTGGCGGCCTGCGCCGCCCGGGGACGGACGGCCATCTATAACGCCGCCCGGGAGCCGGAGATCGTAGACCTTCAGCATTTCCTCTGCGCCTGCGGGGCCAGGGTTCGGGGAGCAGGCAGCGATCTGGTGGTGATCGATGGGGGCGTTCCCCTCCACACTGCGGAGCATCAGGTCATCTCCGACCGCATCTGCGCCGCCACCTGGCTGGCAGCGGGAGCTGCCGCCGGAGGACAGATCGAGGTGGCAGGCGTCCCAAGAGAGCAGCTCCTGCCCGTCACCGACCTGCTGGCTCAGGCGGGCTGTGGCATCCGGGAGGAGAAGCGACTGGTGTCTCTCACCAGTGACGGCCATCTCCGTGCCGTCCCTCCGGTACGGACGGCCCCTTACCCGGGATTTCCCACCGATGCGCAGCCTCCGGTCATGGCTGCTATGACCAGGGGGATGGGCACCACTGTCTTTGTGGAGACCATGTTTGAGAACCGCTATCGCCACACCCAGGAGCTGGCCCGTATGGGGGCGGACATCCGGGTGGAGGGCCGGGTGGCGGTGGTCTGCGGCGTGCCCGGATTGCAGGGAGCCAGGCTGGAGGCGGCGGATCTCCGGGGCGGAGCCGCTCTGGTGGTTGCGGCACTGGCCGCAGAGGGAGAGAGCCGGATCGGCGGCCTCCACCATATTGACCGGGGCTACGAACGGCTGACGGAGACCCTGCGCTCCCTGGGGGCGGATATCGTCCGGGTGTGACACAGCCCGGCGGCACAAAAGGAGACAACGCCTTATGGCAACGGTACGCAAGCACAAGCGCAAAGAGCGCCGGAGGAGTCAGTCCCTGTTCCGGCTGTATATCCTGCTGTCGGTGGTGCTCATCGTGGCCGCCGTGGTGGCAGGTTCTCTGGTGTTTTTTAAAGCGCACACCTTCCGGGTGGAGGGCAATGAGCGTTATACCGAAGAGGAGCTGCTGGAGGCGGCGGGCATTGAAGAGGGCACCAATCTCTTTCAGATCCCCCGGAGAGAGATTGCCGAGGAGATGGAGCTGTCCCTTCCCTATCTGAAGGAGGTTTCCATCCGGCTGCTTCCGCCGGAGACGGTGCTCATCCAGGTCACAGAGACAAAGCCTGCGGCAGCGGTGGAGACCGATGGTGAGATCTGGTACATTGACTATGAGGGAAAGCTGCTGGAAAAGGTGGAGGAGTGCGGAGATTATCCTACCGTCACCGGACTGACGCTCCTGGCGCCCTCTGAGGGGACCGATCTGGCGGTAGCGGAGGAGGACAGCCTGAAAAAGAAATGCCTGCTGGGGCTGCTCTCCGCCCTGACAGAGCGGGAGGAGCTGGATCGGGTCACATCCTTTGATCTGTCTGACTCGGCCACCGTGACCATGCTCTATGACGGACGCCTGCGGGTGAAGATGGGGCTCAACGATGATTTTGAGTACGATCTGAAAATGCTCCAGGCCGCCCATGAGAGCTACATCGATGAAAACTGGTCCGAATCGGATACTGGCGAGCTGGATATGACCAAGACAGACGTGGCGGCGGCCCTCAGCAAGGACTGACGGTTTTGACCGAAAGGGATCAAAACAATGCTTTCTGGGACGGGAAAAAGCGGTCGAACGGATGTATCTGTCTCTGAAAAAAACATTCAGAAATTCGGCAGAGGGTATTGACCAGCCGCCAGATTCCGTTTACAATAATGTATAGTTCACCGTCAGCAGACGGTCGATTGACAGGGGCATTTGGCTTCGTTCGGTGCCCAAAGAGACAAATTGAGGAATGATTTTTGCGGTGTGCGGGATACGCTCTCCTGCACGGCCGTCACGACTGTACGCATCCATGACCGCACATCAGAAGGGCCAGACAGAGGGCCAAACGATATAGGAGGAAACCAAAATGTCCATTGGATTTGAACCCGCTCCCGAAACAGTAGTCAACATCAAGGTCGTCGGTGTCGGCGGCGCAGGCAACAACGTTGTCAACCGCATGGCGGGCTCCGGCACCAAGGGTGTGGAATTTATCGCCGTCAACACGGATAAACAGCAGCTGGACTCCTCCAGCGCCACCACCAAGATCCAGATCGGCGAGAAGGTCACCGGCGGCAAGGGCGCCGGCGCCAACCCGGAGATCGGCAAGAAGGCGGCGGAGGAGAGCCGGAGCCAGCTCTCCAAAGCGCTGGAGGGTACTGACATGGTCTTTGTCACCTGCGGCATGGGCGGCGGCACCGGAACCGGCGGCGCCCCTGTGGTGGCCGAGGTCGCCCGGGAGCAGGGCATCCTGACCGTAGGCGTTGTGACCAAGCCCTTCGGATTTGAGGGCCGTCGCCGGATGCAGCAGGCGGAGAAGGGCATTGCCGATCTCAAGGGCAAGGTGGATTCCTTGGTCATCATCCCCAACGACCGCCTGAAGCACGCCACCGACCAGAAGATCACCTTCGCCAACGCATTCGAGATCGCGGACGACGTCCTCCGCCAGGCGGTGGAGTCCATCTCTGATCTGATTAAGAACGTGGGCTTTATCAACCTGGACTTTGCCGATGTTACCGCCATTATGAAGGACGCAGGCCAGGCCCATATGGGCGTAGGCCGTGCCGCAGGAAAGGGCAAGGCGGAGGAGGCTGCCCGTTTGGCCGTCACCTCTCCGCTGCTGGAGACCTCCATCAACGGCGCAAAGGGCGTTCTGGTCAACGTCACCGGCTCCATGGACATCGGTCTGGAGGAGGTGGAGACTGCCGCCAACCTGGTGCAGCAGGCTGCCAACCCCGATGCCAACATCATCTTCGGCGCCACCTTTGACGAGTCCCTGGAGGACGAGATCCGGGTCACAGTCATTGCCACCGGCTTCGACAAGGCCAATGAGACGGTGGACAAGCCCTTCACCCAGGCGGCCCAGAAGGTGGCCGCCAGCGAGACTGCTGCTGTCGCCGCCGCTCCAGCTGCGCAGGAGACTGCCGCCCCTGCCCCTGAGGCCGAGGCCGCCCCTGCTGCCAGCCAGCCCTCCACCCCCCGGGAGGAGGACCCCTTCGACGACATCTTTGCCATCTTCAACAAGCGTAGATAATCGAGGACCAGGATTTGCCTAGAGCCGCCAGATGCCTGGCGGCTCTTTTCATGATTTTGCCCCGGCAGTCGAAGCCGGGCGGTTTTTGCAGAGACGAGGTGACGAATTATGCCGGGAAGGAGAGAGCGAAAAGGGGCGGTCAGGAGCCGTAATCCGCTGATGGTGCTGCTGGTATTTCTGACACTGTTGGCGGCGGGACTGCTGGCGGCAGTGCTGGCTGTCGGTTTTTCCAGGCAGCAGGCCGAAAATACCGTCGTCCAGGAATCAGAGCAGGGAGAGACCGTCACTGTTGGCGGCCAGGAGGTGGAGATCGATGATGCGCTGCCACAGAGCGATCTGGAGGAGGAACACTTCACTGTCAATGAGGATGGGACGGTGACTTACTCCGGCGAGGCGCTCTACGGCATCGATGTCTCGTCTCATCAGGGAGAGATCGACTGGGCGGCTGTGGCGGCGGACGGAGTGGAATTTGCCATCCTTCGCATCGGTTACAGAGGCTACTCCGAGGGCACGCTGAATCAGGACGGCCAGTTTGTGACGAACTACAGCGGAGCCATAGAAAACGGTCTGACGGTCGGGGTCTACTTCTTCTCGCAGGCGATCAGCGCTGAGGAGGCGGAGGAGGAGGCCCGGCAGGTGCTGTCCTGGCTGGAGGGCCTGGAGATCACCGGCCCGGTGGTATTCGACTGGGAGGAGATCGAGGACAGCGATTCCGCCCGGACAAACGGCCTGGATGGGGAGACGGTGACCGCCTGTGCAAAAGCCTTCTGCCAGGTCATCCGGGAGGCGGGCTACACCCCCATGGTCTACTGCAACGGGATGCTGGGCTATCTCAGCTACGACCTGACCGAGCTGGAGGGGGTGGGCATCTGGTATGCTGAGTACAGCGACTATCCCAGCTACGCCTATCAGGTAGAGATCTGGCAATATTCCAACACAGGCACGGTGAACGGCATTTCAGAACAGGTGGATCGGGACATCTGGTTTCAAAATTAACCCGCCCGTCCTCTGAATGAAAAATTTACATGAAAACCATATTCGTACAGAAAAAAGGAGAACGAGAGGGCGGCCGGGGCGAAAAAATTTCTGTGAAATCTGAAAAACAGGCGGCGGAGCTTTGACAACAGCGGAAAAATCGAGTAGAATAAAAGCCGAGCTGTATGAGAACGGATGAAAAGAGGAGAACGACCTTGGATCAGATGGATATGGAAATTTTGAGCTGCCTCCGGGAGAATGCCCGGCTCTCTGCCTCGAAAATCAGCCGGAAGGTGAATCTCTCCGTCTCGTCCGTGCTGGAGCGCATCCACCGGATGGAGGAGCAGGGGATCATTTTGCGGTACACCACTGTGGTGGATCAGGCCAAGCTGGGTCGACCGCTGACCATGGTGATGGGCATTTCCATGGAGAGCCCCCAGTACTTTGCCAGCTTTGAACAGAAAATTTTGGAGGAGCCGGATGTGGTGGAGTGTGAGTACCTCACCGGAAACATGGACTATCTTCTTCGGGTCACCGCCCAGTCCCATGAGCATCTGCAGGACCTGCACCACCGTATCGCCATGCTGGAGGGCGTGGCCTCCATCACCAGCTATTATGTATTGAAAAATGTAAAGGACGACTGAGATCGCCGTGAATAAAAAACCGCCGCCAGGCTGAATGTCAGCCCGGCGGCATTTTTTTCGCCTATCCAACAATCTTCAGGGATGAACCGGATTTGCCGGGACAGAGTAAAAGCGAGCGAATGTCTGAACGGTGCAAGGCTGAGATCATTAGTAAACATTCCCTGCCAATTTTTGAAAACGGTTTCAGAGTCGGGCTGTCAAAACCTGGCTGCCCAAAGGTGGTTCCCATTGGCGTTTTTGGGGCGGGTGAAGCGCCGAAAGCCGGGACATAGTAACCGGGCGCAGGGGATGCGCAATCGGAGGAAAAACGGGGGAATGGAATTTGAAGGAAAAAAAGGAGAGGCGGCCCTGGTACTGGGGAGCTCTGGCGGCAGTCGCCCTGCTGGCTGTGTTGGGATTTGCACTTGTGCCGGGAGACGGAAGGAACGAAAAGACTGCAGCCTGTATGAGCGCCGGAGAGAGCCGCTGCCTGGTGCCGGTAGGCCATACGGTGGGCATCAAGCTGTTTTCCAGAGGAGTTATGGTGGTGGCCCTCGCTGACGTGACCACCCAGGAGGGTAGCAGCTCGCCTGCCCGTGACTGCGGGCTGAAAACAGGGGACATCATCACCGCCATCAACGGCCAACAGGTGAACACCATTGAGGAGGTGCAATCCGCCGTTCAGGACAGCGGAGGCGTGCTGGATATTCAGGCCAGCCGCAGCGGCAGGGAGCTGAGCCTGAACGCCCAGGCGGCAGCGTGTCTGGCCGACGGGAGCTTTCGACTGGGGGCCTGGGTGCGGGACTCGATGGCGGGCATCGGCACAGTGACCTTTTACGACCCGGAGACCGGCGTCTTTGCCGCTCTGGGCCACGGGATCAACGATGTGGATACCGGTCTGCTCATGCCGCTCCAGTCCGGCGCTGTCATGCCGTCCACCGTCTCCGGCCTGATCCGGGGAGAGCGGGGCGTGCCGGGGGAGCTTCACGGCAGCTTTGACCTGACCTGCGACTTGGGACAGCTCACCGCCAACACCGACTGGGGCGTTTTTGGCGTTGCGGGGGAGAGCTGCTTTGACGGAGAGGCGGTGGAGGTGGCCGAGCCCTGTGAGGTTCAGACCGGGGCTGCGTCCATCCTGGCCAACGTAGATGGGGACACGGTGGAGGAATACGCGGTGGAGATCCTTCGGGTCTACCCCTCCGGCGGCGACCAGCACCGGAGCCTGCTCCTCCAGGCCACGGATCAGCGCCTGCTGGACACCACCGGGGGCATTGTCCAGGGGATGAGCGGATCGCCCATTCTCCAGAGTGGAAAGCTGGTGGGAGCCGTGACGCACGTTCTGGTGAACGACCCCACAAAGGGGTACGGCATTCTGATCGAGGATATGCTGGCGGCCATGAACTGACGATGAACGATCAAAACGCCATCCCTTCCCGCCTGCGGGCGAGGGATGGCGTTTGACATACGGTTATTGCAGATGCGCCCGGAAAAAGGCGGTCTGATCGTCGTTGGCCTGGGTAGCCTCGGGCAGGTGAAGGTTGACATGAAAGACGTGTCCCACCTCTCCCTGGGAGACGGTTCCATAGAGCTTCCACCGTGTCTCTACTCCCCGGCTCTGGAGCAGTACCGCCATGGGCTGGCACTGGTCGCAGAGAAAGTCATTGGGTGCGCTCATCAGACAGGCGGGGGGATAATTGGAGCCGATGCGGGACAGCACGTCCAGCTTGTCTCCATAGGCAGTCAGGTCAGGACCCAGGTAGCATTCCATAATGGGGCCGTCCTCCTTGCTTCCGGCGCGGGCATGGAGGTCGTACATCCCGCAGTTCAGCCCCAGGGCCGCCAGCCGGAAATTGGGAATGCTCAGCCCCAGCTCGGCGGCGTATGTCGGGTCAGCCCACGCAGCGGCATACTGGCTGGCCAGCTGTGCCCCGGCGGAGTCACCCACCAGGAAAATGTTGTGCGTGTCCAGCTGATACTCGTCGGCATGGGCACAGAGCCAGGTCAGCACGGCGTTGGTGTCCTCCAGGGGAGCGGGGAACCGATACTCCGGCGCCAGCCGGTAGTTGAAGTTCACCACGGCAAAGCCCCGCCGGGCCAGATCCATGCAGTAATACTGATAGACCTCCTTGGTCCCGTAGCAGTAGCCCCCGCCATGGACGCTGACAATGGTCGGCAGAGGGGCGGTGAACTCCCGGGGAACATACAGATCCATCCGGTGCCAGCGGCCCAGAGGGCCGTAGCTCAGATCGTCATAGCGGACGACCTCCTCGGGAGCGGTCAGCCCCCGGTTTCGGAGGCTGTCGCTGATTGCCCACCGACGGCGCATCAGTTTGATCCGGAGGGGGATGGAGCGCTCCTGTTTGGGGCGGGTCCAGCGAATGGTGTAAGTCGTGTGCTTCATGAAAAACGCTCCTTTTTGCGTGAAAACCTGGTCAGAACAGATTGATTATACCATTTTGGGGGGCGGGCAGCAAGAGAGCGCAAGGGTCTGCGCTCCGGGAAAAAGAAAATTTTTGATGAACAGGCTACTCCGTCCCGTCCCCGCAGATAATGAGGGAACGAATCTCCTCCAGAGTGGCCTCCCCGATGCCGGAAACCTCCAACAGATCCTCCGGCTGCGTAAAGGGGCCGTTTTCCTCTCGCCACGCGACGATGGCGGCGGCCTTTTCAGGCCCGATGCCGGGAAGCAGCTCCAATGTCTCGGCGTCTGCGGAGTTTACGTCAATGGGGAAGACCTCCGCCTCCGCCTGGATGGCTTCGACCGCCTCCTCTGTCTCCTGGGAGGGAAAGGCGGCGCCTGTCTGGGTGTAGACGGTATAATCTCCGTGGGCGCCGCTGCCCAGGGCATACCCCAGGGCCAGGCAGAAAAATCCCACAAAGCCGACGGCCAGCAGCAAAACAGGCCAGGTGACGGTATGCTTTGCAGAGCCTCCCTCTCGCTTCTCCTCCGACACAGCCCACGACCTCCCCTCTCCAAGAATCCCTGTCCTGATTGTAGCAGGATACGGGGACGCTGGCAAGGAAAATTTGGATGACCGGAAAGTGGAGAACACGCGAGAAAGCCACTTTCCTCCGCTTTGAAAAACAGGTATAATGAGAAAAAGACGGACAGGATTTTCATCTTCTCTTCATGTTTGGATGTTACCATGATTAAAACCGGCCTGCGCCGGAGAGAACAAACGGGAAAAGGGGGCATATCATGCGTATCCTGGTAGTAGAGGACGAGCCCAAGCTCAACGAGCTGATCGTCAAACGGCTCCGCATGGAGCACTATAGCGTAGACGCCTGCCTGGACGGCAGGGAGGCCATGGACTACCTGGCCTGTGCGGAGTACGACGCCGTGGTGCTGGACATCATGCTTCCCGGCGCCAGCGGCTTCGAGGTGCTGAAAAGTGTCCGGGCGAGGCAGGATCGCACGCCGGTGCTGTTTCTCACCGCCCTGGACACCGTGGACGACCGGGTGGCGGGGCTGGACGCCGGGGCGGATGACTATCTGGTCAAGCCCTTTGCCTTTGACGAGCTGCTGGCCCGGCTCCGGGTGATGATCCGCCGGAGCGGGGGCCATGTGAGCAATGTGTTCACCCTGGCGGACCTGACGGTGGACTGCGACGCCCGGCAGGTCACACGGGGCGGGGACACCATTCAGCTCTCCAGTCGGGAGTTCGCCATCCTGGAGTACCTCATCCGAAACGCCGGGAAGGTGCTCTCCCGGGACAAGATCGGCCTCCATGTGTGGAACTACGACTATGAGGGCGGCTCTAACATCGTGGACGTGTACATCCGCTACCTGCGGAAAAAGCTGGACGAGGGGCGCACGCCCAAGCTGATCCACACCGTCCGGGGAGTGGGCTATGTGCTGAGGGCGGAGCAATGAAGCGCCTGTCGATCAAGCTGCGGGTGACATTGTGGATCACGGCGCTGATGGTGCTGGTGGCCGCAGCAGCTCTGGCCCTGCTGTTTGTGGTGGGTCGGGAGATGATGGCCCAGTCCCTCCGGGACACCCTGATGGAAACGGTGGAGGAAAACGGCGCCGTCCTCACCGCCGTGGAGGGAGAGCTGGACACCGGCGACGTGGACTCCTTTGACCGGGGCGTCTATCTCATGATTTACGATGGGGAGGGCTATCCCATCCACGGACGGATGCCCCTGGGCTATGCCGACGAGCTGGCCTTCCGGGACGGAGTGCTGCAAAGTGTGGACGGGTGGTATCTCTACGACACGCTGTTTGAGATCGAGGGCTTCGGTCAGGTCTGGGTGCGAGGCGTCATCTCCGGAGAGGAGGCGGAGGCCACAGTCAACGCTCTGTTCCGTATCGCCCTCATTGCTCTGCCCGGACTGGTGCTGTTGGCGGCTGTCGGCGGCTATCTCATCACGGTACGGGCCTTCCGGCCGGTGCGGCAGATCGCGGAGACGGCCCGACAGATCAGCAGCGGCGACGACCTGACCCGACGCATCGGCCTGGGAGAGGGCAGGGATGAGATATACACCCTGGCCGCCGCCTTTGACCATATGTTTGACCGGCTCCAGGCTTCCTTTGAGCGGGAGCGGCAGTTTACCTCGGATGTATCCCACGAGCTGCGCACTCCGGTGGCGGTCATCATCTCCCAGTGCGAGCTGGCTCTGGAGAGCGACCAGACGCAGGAGGAGCAGCGGGAGGCGCTGGAGACCGTCCTGGAGCGGGCCCGGCGGATGTCCGCCCTTATAGCCCAGCTGCTGACGATGGCCAGGGCGGATCAGGGGCGGCTTGAGCTGAACCCGGAGAGACTGAATCTGAGCGAGCTGACCCAGATGGCGGCGGAGGAGCTAGCGCCCCAGGCGGAGGCGAAGCAGATCCAAATCGTCACGGAGATCCAGCCGAATCTGTATCTGCAGGGGGATGAGACGATGCTCCTCCGGCTGCTGCTCAACCTGATGGAGAACGGCGTCCGCTACGGCAGAGAGGGGGGACACCTGTGGGTGACCCTCGCACAACAGGGAGAGGAGCTGGTGGGGACCGTCCGGGACGACGGCATCGGCATCTCTCCGGAGCAGCTGCCCCACATCTGGGAGCGGTTCTACCAGGCGGACCCTGCCCGAAGCGGCAGCCGGGAGGGGGCGGGGCTGGGCCTGTCTATGGCCCGGTATATTGCCCGGGCCCACGGGGGCACCGTCTCCGCCGAGAGCGCGGAGGGGGAGGGAAGTACCTTCGTCTTCCGCCTGCCATGCACCCCGAAAAATTCTTTGCAGAAAAAATGAAAAACCTCTGTCCTTTCATCTTTCCTTAATCTTGCATGGCTATAATAAGGCCATAACAACCGAACAAAAAAATCCAACGGTTGCAGAAAGGATGGTATCCCATGACACACAACAAGAAAGTCCTCTCCCTGATCCTGGCTCTGGCCCTGATGATCGCCCTGTTCGCAGGCTGCAGCGCCGCCTCCGCCAGCTCGGAAGATCTGGTGACCCCGAAGGCCACTGCCAAGACCACCAGTGCCGAGGACACCTCCGACACCGCTGAGGATGTATCCTCCACACAGACGGTCTCCGCCGCCGACACCACCACCGCCGCAGACAGCGCCTCCGACCTGATCGGAGAGACCTCCGCCAAGGAGATTGCCCTGGCCGACGCCGGATTCGAGGAGGACTGGGTCTCCGACATCTGGGTGAAGCTGGACACCGACGATGACACCGGTGTTCAGGAGTACGAGGTGGAGTTCCGCGAGAGCGGAAACGAGTACGACTACGAGATCAACGCCACTACCGGAGCCATTATCTCCAAGAGCGTGGAGCCGGTAGACGAAGACACCGCCAACATCGACACCTCCGACCTCATCGGGGAGGACGCTGCCAAAGAGGCGGCGCTGGCCGACGCAGGCTTTGCCGAGAGTGAGGTCACCGGCCTCCGGGCGAAGCTGGACGTGGAGGACGGCGTCACCATCTACGAGGTGGAGTTCTATCAGGGCGGAAACGAGTATGATTACGACGTAAACGCTGCCACCGGAGCCGTCATTACCAGAAGCGTGGAGCCGGACGACGATGCCGCTACCAAGTCTACCGGCAGCACCGGCAGCACCGCCGATGCCTCCGGTCTTATCGGCAAGGACGCCGCCCAGGAGATCGCCCTGGAGGCCGCAGGCCTAGCCGAGAGCGAGGTCACCGGAATGACTGTGAAGCAGGACAGGGAGGACGGCGTCACCGTCTATGAGGTGGAGTTCTGGAACGGCACCACCGAATACGACTATGAGATCGACGCCACTACCGGCGCAATCCTGGCCCAGAGCGTGGAGTCCAAGGATACCGGTACCCAGAGCGGCAGCGTCATCGGCGAGACTGCCGCCAAGGAGGCCGCCTTTGCCCACGCCGGCGTCAGCGAGAGCAGCGTCTCCAAGCTGAAGGTGAAGCTGGATACGGACGACGGCATCCAGGTCTACGAGGTGGAGTTCCGTACCTCCTCCGCCGAGTATGAATACGAGATCAATGCCACCACCGGCAGTATCATCAGCTACGAGATCGACTGATTGCTCTATCCCGCAAATCCTCAGACAGGAAACAGCTCCCCTTCCGTTGCGGAGGGGGAGCTGCTTTTTGCGCTTTTACCGGTTCAAGCCAGAGCCTTCTCCTGCTCTGCCTTTTCCTCATTGGCCCTGGCGGCCAGAGCCTTGGCGTTTGCCAGCATGAGCTTGATGCGGTTCTCCTGGTTGATTTTGGTGGCGGAGGGGTCGTAGTCGATGGCCACCACGTTGGAGTTGGGGTAGTTGTCCTTCAGCACCCGGATCATGCCCTTGCCCACGATGTGGTTGGGCAGGCAGCCGAAGGGCTGGGTGCAGACGATGTTGTTGGTGCCGGAGTGGATCAGCTCCA
>JAJPXB010000013.1 GCA_021205695.1 Clostridiales bacterium | reverse complement strand
GCGGATGTTGAAGCCGTGGGCGAAGGCGATGGCGTTGCCCGGCTCCAGGTTGTCCCTGACGGACTCGGCGTAGATCTGGGCGGCCCGCTCGTCATTGACCAGCATCATGACGATGTCGGCCTTCTTGGCGGCCTCGGCTACCGTGTAGACCTCAAAGCCGTCCTTCTCCGCCTTGTCCCAGCTCTTGCCGTGACGCAGACCGATGATGACGTCGCAGCCGGAGTCCCGCAGGTTCTGGGCATGGGCATGGCCCTGGGAGCCGTAGCCGATGATGGCAATCTTCTTGCCATCCAGGTTGGACAGGTCGCAGTCTTTCTCATAGTACATTTTTGCCATAGTTATATTCCTCCTTGAGTTTTGTCTGGTCATATATTGTGCTACGCCCTCGTTCGATGGCGATAGTACCGGTTCGTACCACCTCAAGAATACCAAATTCCTGAAGCAGATTCAACAGGGCCTCCACCTTTTCTCCCGTGCCGAAGGTGGCGACGGTAAGGACATCCCGGCTCACGTCGATGATGTTGGCCCGGAACAGCTCGGCGATCTGGATGATCTCCCCCCGGCTCAACATGTCGTCCGCCCTGACCTTGATAAGGGCCACCTCCCGCTGGAGGGAGCTGTCCGCATCCAGCACCTTGACGGCCAGGACAGGGAGCAGCTTGCGGCACTGGGCGGCGATCTGACTGATCATCAGCTCGTCCCCCTTGATGACGATGGTGATGCGGGTGACCCCCGGCTCGTTAGAGGCGCCGGTGGCGATGGATTCAATGTTATACCCCTTCCGGGAGAACAGACGGGAAACCTGGGACATGACGCCGGGGATGTCTTTCACCAGCAGGGACAGGGTGTAGAGCTTTTTCTCATTGTCAAATTCGCGTTTCATCCCTGTCACCCCCTCAGTTGAGCAGAAAATCGGTGATGTTGCCGCCGCCGGGGACCATGGGGCGCACCATCTCGTCGATGTCCAGCATACAGTCGATCACATAGCCGCAACCGCAGCTCAGTGCCTCGGCCAGGGCCTCCTCCATCTCCCGTGCATTGGTGACCCGGCGGCCCCTGAGCCCATAGGCCTCCGCCAGCTTGACAAAATCAGGGCCCCTGTCCAGGGTAGTCTCGGAGTAGCGCTTGTCATAGATCAGGTTCTGCCACTGGCGCACCATGCCCAGGGTGCCGTTGTTGAACACCACGGTAATGATGGGCAGGTGGTAATGTTCCACAGTGGACAGCTCGTGGCAGTTCATCCGGAAGCAGCCGTCTCCGGTGGTGTGGATGACCACCTTGTCCGGGTGAGCCATCTTCGCCCCGATGGCGGCGCCCAGGCCGAAGCCCATGGTGCCAAAGCCGCCGGAGGTGAGCAGCTGGCCGGGATAGTCGAAGTGGAAGTACTGAATCGTCCACATCTGGTTCTGCCCCACGTCGGTGGCGACGATGGTGTCCTTGGGTACCATCCGTCGGATGGTCTCCAGCACCTGCTTGGGAGAGAGGGCGGAGTCGTCCTCCCCCACCTCCTCCCGCTCCCGGCGGAGGGAGAGGATCTGCTCCTTCCACTCCGGGTGATGATACTGGCCCACCCGTTGGTTGAGCAGCTCCAGCACCCGGCGGGCGTTGCCCACGATGTGGTGGTCGGTGAGCACGTTCTTGTCGATTTCCGCCCGATCGATGTCGATGTGGACAATTTTGGCCTGGTGGGCGAAGGTATTGGGATTCAGCGCCACCCGGTCGGAGAACCGGCAGCCCACGGCGATGAGCAGGTCGCACTGATCCACGGCCACATTGGAGGCCCGGCTCCCATGCATACCGATCATGCCGGTGGTCAGGGGGTGTCCTCCCGGGAAGCCGCCGCCGCCCATCAGGGTGATGGCCACGGGGCTGTCCATCTTTTCCGCAAAGGTGCGGAACTCCTCGTGGGCGCGGCCCCGGACGACGCCGCCGCCGCAGATGAGCAGAGGCCGCTCTGACTGGGCGATCATCTCCACCAGCTTATCGATGTCCCCGTGGTCCGGCTCCGGAGCCTTGAGCCCGTGGCTCTCGCTCAGCTCCCGGACGCTGCCCCAGGTGCGGTTTTCGTACCAGGGGATGAACTCGTAGTCGATCATCTCGGTGGGCGCAGTGACGTTCTTCAGAAAGTCGATGAGCACCGGCCCGGGCCGGCCCGTGGCGGCCACGGCAAAGGCCTGACGCATGATGGAGGGGATGGACTGGGCGTCCCGCACCAGGTAGGTGGCCTTGGTGATGGGCATGGCTATGCCGGTGATGTCCACCTCCTGAAAGGAGTCCCGTCCCAGCAGCGGCTCGGTGACGTTGCAGGTGATGAACACTACGGGAGAGGAGTCCATATAGGCGGTGGCGATGCCGGTGGTCAGGTTGGTGGCGCCCGGCCCGGAGGTGGCGAAGCACACCCCCACCTTACCGGTGGAGCGGGCATAGCCGTCGGCGGCGTGGGACGCCCCCTGCTCGTGGGCGGTCAGAACGTGGGTGATCCTGTCGCGATAGTTGTACAGCTCGTCATAGAGATTGAGGATGGTACCGCCGGGATAGCCAAAGACGGTGTCCACCTCCTGCTCCAGCAGGCACTCCATGATCGCTTGTGTGGCACGAATTTTCAATTGCTCGTTCCTCCCGATCAAATCTTTCCGCTGCCCTTTTGGAGAGCGATGACCCCGGTGCGGGCCACCTCCTGAATGGAGAAGGGGCGGAGCATGGATTCAAAGGTGTCGATGCGGTCCGGGGTGTCGGACAGCTCCAGGGTGAGAGATGTGGGGGAGATGTCCGCCACCTTGGCCCCCATCAGCTCGCAGATGGTCATAATGTCCGGGCGGGTCTTGGCGGTGGCGTTCACCTTGATGAGCACCAGCTCCCGGCCGATCAGCCGGTCCTCCTCCAGGGTGCGCACCTTGATGACCTCGATGAGCTTGTTGAGCTGTTTGGAGACCTGCTCCACCACGCTGTTGCCGCTGTCCACGATGATGGTGATACGGGAGATAGCGGGATCGTCGGTGACGCCCACCGCCAGGGACTCGATGTTAAATGCCCGGCGGGAGAATAGCCCGGTAATGCGGTTCAGGACACCGGCCTGATTCTCCACCAGAACGGAGATGGTCTGTCTCATCGTCGGCCTCCTTTAGTCGTTGGTGGTGGCTTTGGGGTCCACCATGCAAATCAGTAAAAAGCTGCCCGGGGTGTTGAGCATCTCGTCCAGCGCGCTGTCCACATCCCTGTCCTCCGACAGCACCCGGCTGGGGATGCCGTAGGCGGCGGCGATGGCGGCGAAATCCGGGGAGCCGTCCAGCGCCACGCCGAAGGGGCCGGCGGGATAGGCGGGGGTGTCCTGGATCTGGCGGACCAGGCCCAGATAGTTGTTCTGGATGAGGATGATTTTGATGTCCATATTCGCCGCCCGGACGGCCGCCAGCTCGTTGAACGACATCTGGAAGCTGCCGTCGCCGCAGATGACCACCGTCTGACGGTTGGGCTGGGCCACCTTGACGCCGATAGCTGCGGGCAGCGCATAGCCCATGGTGCCCAGGCCGCCGCTGGTGAGGAAGCGCGGCCCCTCCAGCTGGAGATGGCGGCAGGCCCAGATCTGGTTCTGTCCCACGTCGGCCACCACTGCGGCGTTGTATTGCAGCTTGCGGCTGAGCTGGCGGAGGAGATGCCCGGGGAACACATAGCTGGGAGTGCTGGGGAACTCCCGGTGACGCACCTGATAGCGAAGCTCCTGAAGGCCGGTGAGCCACTCCGTCTGGCTGCCGTTCTGCGCCCGCTCCAGCAGCTGCTGGAGGATGACCTTCACATCTCCCACCACGGGGATCTCGGCGGCCATGTTCTTCCCGATCTCTGCCGGGTCCACATCGATGTGGACGATGGTCGTCCGCTCCTGGAGGGTGCTGGGAGAGAGAATGGCCCGGTCGGCCACCCGACAGCCCACCATGATCAGCAGGTCGGCGTTGGTCAATGCCTCGTTCGCCGCCTGACTGCCGAAGGCGCCGATCATGCCCATGTTCAGCGGGTGGGCGGAGGGCATCAGGGAAAGCCCCATCATGGTGGTGACCACCGGGATGCGGGTGCGCTCGGCAAACTCGGTCAGCTCCTGCTGGGCGTCGGCCAGGAATACCCCGCCGCCGGCGCAGATGACCGGCTGCTGGGCCTGTTCGATGGCCCCGATGACCCGCTTGACCTGCAGCTCATTGCCCCGTACGCTGGGCTTGTAGCTGCGCAGAGAGACCTGCTCCGGATAGCTGTATTCGCACGTCAGCTCCTGCTGCTGGATATCGCTGGGCAGATCAATGAGCACCGGGCCAGGGCGGCCGGTGGATGCGATGTGGAACGCCTCCGCCACGATGCGGGGGATGTCGTCCGCATTTTTGACCAGGTAGCTGTGCTTGGAGAAGGGGGCCACAGCGCCGGTAATGTCCACCTCCTGGAAGATATCCCGGCCCAGCAGATTGCTGGGCACCTGGCCGGTGATGGCCACCATGGGGATAGAGTCCATATAGGCAGTGGCAATGCCGGTGATCAGGTTGGTGGCGCCCGGCCCCGAGGTGACCATGCAGACCCCCACCTTGCCGGTGACCCGGTAATAGCCCGAGGCCATGTGGCCCGCGTTCTGCTCTGTCCGGACCAGGGTATAGCCGATCTCAGGGGCGCTGGCCAGTGCGTCCACCGTGGAACAGATGGTCGCTCCGGCGTAGCCGAATATGTGCTCTACACCGGCCCGCTTCAGGCTCTCGATCAGGGCTTGCGCTCCAGTCATATCTCTGACACCTCCATTGGCGAAATTCAGTTTCTGTATGCAAAAATAAAACGCCCCGTCCTCTGTCATAGGACGAAGCGCAAACACTCCGTGGTACCACCTAAATTCATGGAAACGCCATGAGCGACTCCATGCACTCACTGCCCCTGTAACGGGAGGACACCCGGCTGAGCCTACTTGCAACCGTTCGGTCAGCTGCTCCTGGGGGACTTTGGAAAACAGGCGGCGCAGGCGCTTGCAGCAGACGCGCCCTCTCTGGGCCGCCGACCCTGTCTCTACTTTTCCCAATCACTGCATTTACGAATTAAACATCATGATACCGGTTCAGATGGATTTTGTCAAGTGAAATTTTGGGATTTCTCCCAGAGCCGCCAAAAAAGAGCGGCTCTGCCTGTCAAAAGCGGCGGATCCGGGGCGGTTTCGGCAGTTCAGGGGGCGCCCCAAAAAATATTTGCGAAAATATACGGTTATCGTTGACTAACAGGTCTGACGCCAGTATAATATAAACAGGAATCATTCCTAATTAAAAAATCTGCCGGACATCCGGCATTCTGGAGGTACGGAACATGAAAAAGTATGTTTGCCCCATCTGCGGTTACGTTCACGAGGGCGAAATGCCCGAGGGCTTCGTCTGCCCCCTGTGCAAGTGCCCCGGCTCCAAATTCATTGAGCAGGCCGAGGGTCAGACCTGGGCCGCTGAACACATCGTCGGCGTGGCCAAGGACGCCCCGGAGGAGATCAAGCAGGGTCTGCGGGAGAACTTCACCGGCGAATGCACCGAGGTCGGTATGTACCTGGCTATGGCCCGGGTGGCCCATCGGGAGGGCTACCCTGAGATCGGTCTGTACTGGGAGAAGGCCGCCTATGAGGAGGCGGAGCACGCCGCCAAGTTCGCCGAGCTGCTGGGCGAGGTGCTCTCTGACTCCACCAAGGAAAACCTGACCGTCCGGGTCGAGGCGGAGAACGGCGCCACCGCCGGCAAGTTCGAGCTGGCGAAGAAGGCCAAGGAGCTGGGCCTGGACGCCATCCACGACACCGTCCACGAGATGGCCCGGGACGAGGCCCGTCACGGCAGAGCCTTCGAGGGTCTGCTCAAGCGGTACTTCTGAGCGGCTGCCAAAACCGGGAAAAAGGAGAAACACGCCATGGAAAAATATGTCTGCCCCTGTGGTTATGTCTATGATCCCGCCGAAGGCGATCCGGAAAACGGCGTCGCCCCCGGCACCCCCTGGGAGGATGTCCCGGAGGACTGGGTCTGCCCTGTCTGCGGTCTGGGTAAGGACGCATTCGAGGCCGAATAAAAGGCATCTCAGGAGCCGGAACGCCCCGGGGCGTTCCGGCTCCCCCGCTTTTCAAAGGTAATCCAGGAAAATAAAGCCGCGAAAAAGTTACGGAAGCGCTCCGCAGCGCCGAAAAGCGCGAACATCAGCCGCCGACCGGCGATGTATTTGACGGTGCGTTCGCGTCAACGCAATTTTTTTCCGGAGACCTCTTGACGTTCGTGATTTTTCTGGTATAATAATCAGCGTTGCAGATGAGCCACGGCCTTCTGGCTCGCCGCATCGATTGGGTAGAGCACCCACGCCATGATATGCAGAAGTGGCTGAGTGGTCGAAGGCGCACGATTGGAAATCGTGTTTACGTTAATAGCGTAACGAGGGTTCGAATCCCTCCTTCTGCGTAGCAAACCCCCGGTTTCAGAGATGGAATCGGGGGATTTTTTTGTTTTCCGGGCTGTTCCCTGTTTTGCTTCCCATTCCGGCCCTGTGTCTGTCTTTCAAATCAAAGCACCTCCTGCGGCATTTTTCTGTGCCGCAGGAGGTGCTTTTACTGTCAGGCAGAGACAGACGACCGGTCAGTATGTCAGATGGAGAAGATCCTCCTTGATGTTCCAGAGCTTGTCAGACAGATCCACATAATAGGCGTGCGGATTATCGAACCGCTTCACCTCGTCCCAGAGCATATCCACCTGCTGGCGGCAATAGGCCTGGATCTCCTTCAGGGTGGGCAGCTGATAGACCAACTCCCCGTTCCGGAAGATGGGCGCCATCAGCTCCTTGGCGGTAAAGTTGCTCACCGTCTTGCGCTTCCAGGTGGCCCGGGGGTCGAACAGGCGGATCGGCTCCCCATTTTTGACCTCCTCATCGTATACCGTGAGAACGTCGGCGATGGACTCTCCGGAGTCGTTGTCATAGAGACGGAACACCCGCTTGAAGTGGGGGTTGATGATCTTCTCCGGGTTCTCGCTCACCTTGATCTTGGGGATGATGCGCCCCTGGTCGTCCTCGATGGCCACCAGCTTATACACGCCCCCGAAGACCGGACTGCTCTTGGAGGTGATGAGCCGCTCGCCCACGCCGAAGGAGTCCAGCTGCGCCCCCTGACGGAGCAAGTCCTGGATCAGATACTCGTCCAGGGAGTTGGACGCCACGATCTTGCACTCGGTCAGGCCGGCGTCGTCCAGCATTTTCCGGGCCTTCCGGGAGAGATAGGTCAGATCGCCGGAGTCCAGGCGGATGCCGCACTTGGTGATGCCCTGGGGTAGCAGCACCTCCTTGAACGCCCGGATGGCGTTGGGAACGCCGGACTTCAACACGTTGTAGGTGTCCACCAGCAGGGTAGCGTTGTCCGGGTACAGCTCACAATAGCGCTTGAACGCCTCGTACTCGGTGGGGAACATCATCACCCAGGAGTGGGCCATGGTGCCGGTGGCGGGGACGCCGTAATCCCGATCCGCCTGGGTGCAGGCGGTGGAGCTGCATCCGCCGATGTAGGCGGCTCTGGCTCCCAGGATGGCGGCGGAGGCCCCGTGGGCCCGACGGGAGCCGAACTCGGCTACGGGGCGGCCCTTGGCGGCCCGCACCACACGGTTGGCCTTGGTGGCGATGAGGCACTGGTGATTGTACACCAGCAGCAGATAGGTCTCAATAAACTGGGCCTGGATCGCCGGGGCCCGGACAGTGACCACCGGCTCCTGGGGGAAGATGGGCGTCCCCTCCGGCACGGCCCAGATGTCGCCGGTGAACCGGAAGGTGCGGAGATAGTCCAGAAACTCCTCGCAGAAGCAGCCTCTCCCCCGGAGGTATTCGATGTCCTCCTCGGTGAATCTCAGGTTCCGGATATAGTCCACCAGTTGCTCCAGACCGGCAGCGATGGCATAGCCCCCGTTGTCCGGCACATTGCGGAAGAACATATCGAAATAGGTGATCCGGTCCCGAACCTCCGGCGTGCGGAAATAGCCGTTTGCCATGGTCAGCTCGTAAAAGTCGCAGAGCATGGTATAGTTGGTTTGACAGTCCATAATAAGCTCCAATCTCGCCGTAAGGCGGCGCCCGTGGGCGTTGAGTTATATTCAGGTGTATTGACACTTGAGGCAATTATAGGCGTTTCCCGCCGGTTTTGCAAGAGCGGAATCGCATGATTTCCGTCAAAACTTGCGAAAAAGCGCGAAAATCCCCCGGCGGGACAACCGTTCCGCCGGGGGCAGGGAGTCAAATCAGGGGGTTACAGGCTCAGCGCTTGACATTGTAGGCGTCGAAGCCGGGCCACTGAGCGGCAGCGCCCAGCTCCTCCTCGATGCGCAGCAGCTGGTTGTACTTGGCAACGCGCTCGCTGCGGCTGGGAGCGCCGGTCTTGATCTGGCAGGTGTTCAGCGCCACAGCCAGGTCGGCGATGGTGGTGTCCTCCGTCTCGCCGGAGCGGTGGCTGGTGACGGCGGTGTAGCCGGCCTTGTGGGCCATCTTGATGGCCTCCATGGTCTCGCTGACGGAGCCGATCTGGTTCAGCTTGATGAGGATGGAGTTGCCGCAGCCCAGGGAGATGCCCTTGGCCAGGCGCTCAGTGTTGGTGACGAACAGATCGTCACCCACCAGCTGGACCTTGTCGCCCAGCTCGGCAGTCAGCTTCTGCCAGCCTTCCCAGTCCTCTTCGTCCAGGCCGTCCTCGATGGAGATGATGGGATACTTCTCCACCAGGCGCTTCCAGTGCTCGATCAGCTCGTCGCTGGTGTAGTCCTTGCCGCACTTGGGCATATGGTACTGGCCGACAGTCTCGCCCTTCCACTCGCTGGAGGCGGCGTCCAGAGCCAGGACGAAGTCCTTGCCCGGCTCGTAGCCGGCCTGGCGGATGGCCTCCAGGATGAACTCGATGGCCTCCTCATCAGAGGCGCAGTCGGGAGCAAAGCCGCCCTCGTCGCCCACGCCGGTGGACAGGCCCTTGCCCTTGAGCACCTTCTGCAGGGCATGGAACACCTCAGTGCACATACGCAGGCCCTCGCTGAAGCTGGAGGCGCCGGCGGGCATGATCATGAACTCCTGGACATCCACGCTGTTGGTGGCATGGGCGCCACCGTTGAGGATGTTCATCATGGGCAGAGGCAGCTTGGTGGCGTTGGCACCGCCCAGGAACCGGTACAGAGGCAGTCCCAGAGAGTCGGCAGCCGCACGGGCCACGGCGATGGAGACGGCCAGGATGGCGTTGGCGCCCAGGTTGCTCTTATCCTTGGTGCCGTCGGCAGCCAGCATGGCGGCGTCCACGGCATAGGTGTCGATGGCGTTCATGCCCACGACAGCCTTGGCGATGGGGCCATTGACGTTGGCGACTGCCTTGGTCACGCCCTTGCCGCCGAACTGGCTCTTGTCGCCGTCCCGAAGCTCCAGAGCCTCGAACTGGCCGGTGGAGGCGCCGCTGGGAGCTGCGCCACGGGCAACAGTGCCGTCAACCAGGCGAACCTCCGCCTCAACGGTGGGATTGCCGCGGGAGTCGATGATCTGGCGGCCAACTACGGACTGAATCTCTAAAGTCTTCATGTGATACCCCTTCTTCAAACGTATTTCTTGGTGGTTTGCAGGATATAACTGATTGAAAAGTCTGTGTTAGTTACTACAGACTAAGCCACAATGCAACTATACCACAGCCCGCCGTGGATGTCAAGGCTTCGGGCTGCCGAAATCAAAGCTGCAGAAGGTTTTAGGGGCGTTTTACAGGTTCGCCGGTGATGGGCGTATCCGCTTTTCCTCATTTTCTGGTCGGGTCCTGCCGCTTGATATAGTTCTCCGACGTCTGCCCGGCGTCCTCCTTCACGTAGTCCAGGTTGGCGTAGTCTCCCAGCTTTTGGCTCATGTTCTTCTTTTTCAGCCATTTGTCCACCTGCTCTCCCACCAGGGAGGAGATGATGGCGAACAGGGGCACGCCGATGATCATGCCCACAAAGCCGAACACGCCGCCGAAGAAGATGATGGAGAACAGCACGCCAAAGGGGCTGACTCCGGTGGTGTTGCCCAGGATCCTCGGCCCCAGGATATTGCCGTCAAACTGCTGCAGCGCCAGGATGAAGATGACAAAATAGACGCACTTGATGGGGTCGGTGAGCAGGATGAGCACAGCGCAGGGGATGGCTCCCAGGAAGGGGCCAAAGAAGGGGATGATATTGGTGATCCCCACCACCACGCTGACCAGCAGGGCGTAGGGCAGCTGGAGCAGGCTGGAGCCGATAAAGCAGAGGATGCCCATGATGAGGGAGTCCACCAGCTTTCCGGTGATGAAGCCGCCGAAGATCCGGTTGGTCTTGCGCAGCTCCTCCAGCACCCGGTTGCCCCGCTCCGGCCCTGCGAGGGCGTAGAGCAGCTTTTTGGCGAGGGCCAGCATCCGCTCCTTGTCCGCCAGCAGGTAGACGGAGACGATGAGCCCCAGGGCAAAGTTTGTCACCGCGTTCACCACAGTGACTACCCCGCTGAACAGGCCGTCCACCAGGGAGTCCGCCCCCAGCTGCTCCGCCAGGCTCTGAAGGCCGGGGAGCAGGGTTTCCGTCAGCCAGGTGGAGAACTGGCTCCCCATGTCGTTGAAGTAATCCTGGACGCTGATGTCCAGGCCAAGGTGATCCAGCGCCTCGTCCAGCCATGCGCCGGTCTGCTCCAGGTAGCTGGGAAGGCTCGTCCCCAGGTTGGCCACGCTGGCAAAGACCTGCGGAATAATCATGGCGATCAGCCCAAAGACCAGCGCCAGCACCAGCAGGACAGACAGGAACAGCGCCAGTCCCCGGGCCAGTCCCCGGGGCTGCTTCATCCGGCAGGCGGTCCTCAGCCACGGCTCCAGATTGCGCACCAGGGCGTTGTAGATCGGCGAGAGCAGATAGGCGATGACCATGCCCACGATAAAGGGCATCAGGATATCCAGCAGCTGGGCCGCCCCCGCCTTGATGGCGTCGAAATTGACAAAGCAGAAGATGAGGATGCCGCTGGCCACCACCACCCCCAGGACGGCGAGTGCCGCCCCCAGGTATTTGCTGATGTCTTTTTTATGCAGCATTGTGCCCTCCTCCCGGACGTCCCGTCACACGGACAGCTCCACCTTCCGTCCGTCCAGGGCGGAGGCGTACTGCTCCAGCACCGGCCGGACATCGTTTTCCAGGAACTCCGTCACCTGATCCGGGCAGCGGCCGATGTAGCGGCTGGGCTCCAGATGGGCGGTCAGCTCCTCCCGGGTCATGCCAAAGAGGGGATCTGCGGCGATCAGATCGATAAGGTTGTTCTCCAGCCCCAGCTCCTTCACGTTCCGGCCCGCCTCCAGGGAGTGGACACGGATGTGCTCGTGCAGCTCCTGACGATCGCCGCCCCGGAGCACGGCGTCCATCAGGATGTTCTCGCTGGCCATAAAGGGCAGCTCCTCCTGGATGTGCTTTTCGATGACCTTCTCGTGGACGATGAGTCCTGAGGTCACGTTCTGGCAGATGCGGAGGATGGCGTCGGTGGCCAGGAACGCCTCGGGCACGGAGATGCGCTTGTTTGCGGAGTCGTCCAGTGTCCGCTCAAACCACTGGGTAGACGCGGTGACAGCCGGGTTGACCGTGTCGCTGATGACGTACCGGCTCAGAGCGCAGATACGCTCAGAGCGCATGGGATTGCGCTTATAGGGCATGGCGGAGGAGCCGATCTGGTGGGCCTCGTAGGGCTCTTCGATCTCCTTCAGATGGCTGAGCAGCCGCAGGTCGGTGGCGAACTTGCTGGCCGACTGGGCAATGCCCGACAGCGTGTTGAGCACATAGGAGTCCGTCTTGCGGCTGTAGGTCTGGCCGGACACGGGCACCACCCCGTCAAAGCCCATCTCAGCGGCGATTTTCTCCTCCAGGGCCTTGATCTTCTCCTGGTCGCCGTCAAACAGCTCCATAAAGCTGGCCTGGGTGCCGGTGGTGCCCTTGCTGCCCAGCAGCTTCAGAGTGGTGAGCCGGTACTCCACCTCATGCAGATCCATGAGGAACTCGTTCGTCCACAGGCTGGCCCGCTTGCCCACGGTGGTGAGCTGGGCCGCCTGGAAATGGGTAAAGCCCAGAGTGGGGGTGGCCTTGTACTGATCGGCGAACCGGGCCAGATTGTCGATGACCCGCACCAGCTCGTCCCGGATCAGCTCCAGCCCCTCTTTCATGAGGATGATGTCGGTATTGTCTCCCACATAGCAGCTGGTGGCTCCCAGATGAATGATGGGCCTGGCCTTGGGGCACTGGTCTCCCCAGGCATGGATGTGGGCCATGACGTCGTGGCGCAGCTCCTTCTCATACCGTGCCGCCGCCTCGAAGTCCACATTCATCACGTTGGCCTCCATCTCGTCGATCTGCTCCTGGGTGATGGGCAGGCCCAGCTCCATCTCCCCCCTGGCCAGGGCAATCCACAGACGCCGCCAGGTGGTGAACTTTTTGATGGGCGAAAAGATATACTGCATCTCGTCGCTGGCATACCGGCTGGAGAGAGGGCTTTCGTATCTGTCGTTCATTGCGCTCGACCTCGCTTTTTCAATTTTGCTGGTTCGATTATAGCACGGCAGGAGGGAGTTGAAAACTCCCAACGGGGCATTTGTGGGAAAAGCGGGCGCTGACTCCCGGAAGGCATGCGGCAGGCAGGAGCGTTCCGGCAAAATCGCCGAAAGCAACCCTCATGCCGCTTTCGCGCCGCTCCTTATCCGGCGATAGCCGCGCAAATCAGCCGTCCCATCTCCTTCGTCCCCACCAGCTTATCCGGATCTCCGGCGATATCGGCAGTGTGCCAGCCCTGGGCCAGGACGGCGTCCACCGCCGTCTCCACGGCGTCCGCCTCCCGGGGAAGCTGGAAGGAGTAGCGGAACATCATGGCTACAGACAGGATGGTGGCGATGGGGTCAGCCTTATCCTGGCCTGCGATGTCCGGGGCGGAGCCGTGGATGGGCTCATACAGGCCGGGGGCGGTGTCCCCGATGGAGGCGGAGGGCAGCAGGCCGATGGAGCCGGTGACCATGGACGCCTCGTCGGAGAGGATGTCTCCGAACATATTCTCCGTGACCACCACGTCGAACTGGCCGGGGTTGCGGACAATCTGCATGGCGCAGTTGTCCACCAGCATATCCTCGTAGGTCACCTCCGGGTACTCCGCCGAAAGCCGGTGCATGACAGAGCGCCACAGGCGGCTGGTCTCCAGGACGTTGGCCTTGTCCACACTGGTGACCTTTTTCCGGCGGAGCATAGCCAGCTCAAAGGCCCGGCGGCCGATGCGCTCGATCTCCAGCTCGGAGTAGGCCATCAGGTCGGTGGCCTCTGTCCCACGGTCCTCCGTCTGGTAGCGGTCACGTCTGCCGAAGTAAATGCCCCCAGTCAGCTCCCGCACCATCATCAGGTCGATGCCCGCCTGGGCGGTCTCCCGCTTCAGGGGGCTGGCCTCCGCCAGCGCAGGCCGCAAAACAGCGGGGCGGAGGTTGGCGTACAGCCCCAGATCCTTCCGAATGGCCAGCAGGGCGGTCTCCGGCCGCTCCTGGGCGGGGCGGTCGCTGCCCCACTTGGGGCCGCCCACGGCGCCCAGCAGGACGGCGTCGCAGGCCCTGCACCGCTGGGCGGTGCCGTCTGGGTAGCTCTTCCCCACCGCGTCGGTAGCGCAGCCGCCCATCAGCACGTCCTCATAGGTAAAGCAGTGGCCAAACCTGGCCCCCACCTGTTCCATCACCCGGACTGCCTCGTTTACGACCTCCGGGCCGATACCGTCGCCCCGGATGAGGGCGATTTTGTAGTTGCTCATTGCCTTGCACCTCGTTTATCAGTTTTTATCTCTTTCAGAAGTTGATTGCCGATGAGGGGCGTCATGCCCCTATTTCCCCGTCGGGTCCAGAGCATCCCGCAGGGCGTCTCCGATGAAGCTGATACACACCACCAGCACCACCACCACGATACCCGGAGGCAGCCACAGCCAGGGCTGGCTGGTCAGGATGGTCAGGGACTGGGCGTCTCCCAGCATATTTCCCAGGCTGGCGTCCGGGGGCTGGACGCCCATGCCCAGAAAGCTCAGCGCCGCCTCGTCCAGCATGGACAGGGCCACTACCGACGTGAAGTAGACCAGCACCGGCGCCGCCGTGTTGGGCAGTATCTCTGAAAACAGGATGTACCACCCGGGCATGCCCGCCGCCTGGCTGCTTTTCACGAAGCCGCTCTCCCGGAGAGAGAGGACGTTGCCCCGCACCAGCCGGGCCGCGCTGGGCCAGTCCACGAAGCCCAGGATGAGGATGATGTTCCACAGCCCCGGCTGAAAGATGGCCGCCGCCACCAGCACCAGCAGGATATAGGGAAAGCTCATCACCATGTCGGTGATGCGCATGATGATCATATCCGCCGCCCCGCCGAAGTAGCCGGAGATCAGTCCCAGCACCACTCCGATGGCGGTGGACAGCCCCGCCGCCAGCACCCCCACCAGCAGAGACGTTCTCGTGGCATAGAGCAGCCGGGAGAGCACGTCCCGGCCGATCTGGTCGGTGCCCAGCCAGTGCTCCGCACTGGGCGACGCATTGAATTCCGGGTTGATGGCCGTGGGGTCGTAGGGTGCGATCACCGGGGCCAGGATGGCCGCCAGGGCGATGACCAGCACTACAATCAGGCTGACCATTCCCAGCTTATGGCGCAGAAAGCGCCGAAGCATACCGTTCTCTCTCATCTCAGCTCCACCGTCGGGTCCGCCAGGGCATAGAGGATGTCAGTGACCAGGTTCACCAGTACCACCACCACCGCCGTCATCAGGCAGACCCCCATGATGACCGGGTAGTCCCGGCTGGTGATGGCGCTCATGGTCATGAGTCCCAGCCCCGGCCAGGAGAATACCTGCTCCACAATAACGCTGCCCCCAAAGAGCATGGGTACCTCCGTCCCCACCACCGTGATGACGGTGAGGAGGGTGTTGCGCAGGCCGTGGTTCCACACCACCCGGCGCTCTCCGATGCCCTTGGCCCGGGCGGTGCGGAGATAGTCCTGCTGGCTGATCTCCAGCATGGAGGAGCGAAAATACCGCAGATTCACCCCGGTATAATAGACCGTCAGCACCGTCACCGGCATGATCATATGCCGCAGCACGTCCAGCACGTCGCCTCCCGTCCCCAGCGTTGTCATGCCGCTGGAGGGGAGCCATCCCAGCTGAATGGTGAACAGCCAGATCAGTACCAGGGCCAGGAAAAAGCTGGGGATGCCGGTACCCACGAAGCTCAGGGAAACCAGGGCATAGTCCCGCTTCGTGTAGGGGTGGGTGGCCGACCAGATGCCCAGGGGCAGGGAGATGACCAGGCTGAGTACCAGAGCGGTGGTCATCAGCAGCAGGGTCGGCCCCAGGTGACTGGCGATCATGTCGCTCACCGCCTGGTAAGTAGAGGTGGAGTAGCCCAGATTGCCGGAGAGCACCTGCTGGAGCCAGACGAAATATTGCACATAGAAGGGCTTGTCCAGCCCCCAGGCCACGGCCCGGGCCTCCAGCGCCCCCTCGGACACCCGCGGCCCCACCAGCATATCCAGAGGACTGCCTGCCAGGCACATGAGTCCGTAGTCGATGATGGTGATGCCGATGAGCACCGGTATGGCAATGGCGATCCGTTTGAGAATGTATTTCCACATGGCGTTAATACCTCGCCGCCCGGATGAGCGACTGGGTGTAAGGGTGGTTGGGGTGGTCGATGATCTGCTCCCGACTGCCGGTCTCTACCAGCACGCCGTCCTTCATCACGGCCAAGCGCTGGCTGACGTAGGCCACCGCCCCGATGCCGTGGCCGATCATCACCGAGGTCAGCCCCAGCTCCCGCTGGAGACGAACCATCAGCTCCAGAATCTGAGCCGCCACCGTCACGTCCAGGGCGGAGACCGGCTCGTCCCAGACGACAAAGTCCGGGTCCAGGGCCAGGGCACAGGCGATGCACACCCGCTGCCGCTGCCCTCCGGAGAGGGCGTGGGGATAGCGTCCGGCATAGCTTTCAGGGAGCTCCGCCAACTCCAGCAGGCGGGCCACCTCCCGTTTTCCGCTCTTTCGATCGGCCAGGCCATGGTAGGCCATAGGCTCATAGATCGCCTGAAACACCGTCTTTCGGGGATTCAGGGAGGCGTAGGTGTCCTGAAAGACCATCTGTATCCGGGTGCGCACTGCCCGGAGCTGCCGCCGGTCGGAGAGATCATGCCCCTCAAAGCGGACGCAGCCGGAGGTGGGCTGCTCCAGGGCGGCCAGCTGCCGTCCCAGGGTGCTCTTGCCGGAGCCGGACTCTCCCACCAGGCCCAGCGTCTCCCCTTTTCGGATGGTCAGGGATATGTCCTTCACCGCCTCTACCCGCCGGAAGGCGGAGAGCCGGTAGGATTTGCTCACATGGTCCGCCTGACAGACCACGGGATGTTCCTCGTTCATTTCAGCCTCAGTTTCTCCGCAGCCGCCGCCAGGCGCCGGGTATAGGGGTGCTGCGGGCAGTGCAGCAGCGTCCCGGCGTCCCCCGTCTCCACCACACGGCCCTCCCAGGCCACGGCGATGCGGTGGGCCTGGCGGGCAGCCAGGGCGATATCATGGGTGATGAACAGCACCGCCATGCCGCTCTCCCGCTGAAGACTGCCCAGCAGCTCCATGATCTGGGCCTGAACGGTGACGTCCAGGGCGGTGGTGGGCTCGTCCGCAATGAGCAGCCGGGGATTGCAGGCCAAGGCCATGGCGATACACACCCGCTGCCGCTGGCCCCCGGAGAGGGTGTGGGGGTGACGCTTCAGCTGCTCCCTGCCCCCGGGAAGGCCCACCCGCTCCAGCAGGGACAGGGCCAGGCTCTCCGCCTGTCTCTTGTCGTAGCCCAGGTGGATGCGCGGCCCCTCGGTGAGCTGCTCCCCGATGGTCATCACCGGGTTCAGGCTGGTGAGTGCGTCCTGAAAGACCATGCCGATCTGCCCGCCCCGGAACCGGTCCAGCTCCCTGGGCGTGCAGGAGAGCAAATCCGTCCCGTCAAATGTGACGCTGCCGGCCGTGACTCTGGCGTTGGGCGGGAGCAGCCCCATGACCGTCAGGGCGGTGACGCTCTTGCCGGAGCCGGACTCTCCCACCAGGGCCAGGAACTCTCCCTGCTCCACATTCAAATCCAGCCCGTGGAGCACCTCCTGCTCTCCGAAGGAGAGATGGAGGTCGGACACCTCCAGCAGGCTCATTCAGCGAAGCTCCACTCGTGGATGTTGTTGATGCAGCCGTACATGGTGGCCTGGGCGTTCTGGAGGGTGTCCCGCACCGCACCCAGAGGGCCGTTGGCGTACAGGCAGATGAGAGGCACCTGCTCCTGGGCGAACTGGTCGATGAGGGCGTAGTTTTCCTGCTGAACGGTCAGGTCGCCGGTGGACTGAATGCTCAGCACCGCCGCCTGCACCTCGTCCGGATACAGGTGGCACCAGGCGGACAGAACCCAGTCGATGTCCCAGCTGGGGTCTACCGCCGGATAGGTGTACTGGACAGCGATCATGTCGTAATCGTCGGTACCGGCGTTGGTGGTCAGCGTCTCCAGATCTACCGTGACCAGGTCGACCTGGATGCCCACGGCGGCCCAGTAGGCCTGGCACAGAGTGCAGGCGTTGATGAGGGTCTTGTCCCCGGAGTTGATATAGAGGGTATAGCTCTCGCTGCCATCCCAGTCGGCCTGCATCAGCAGCTCCAGGGCCTGGTTCGGGTCATAGCTGACCGCCTTCTGACCGGAGTAGTAGGGCCCGTCCGGGACGCAGAAGCCGTCCATCAGCTCCGCCCCGCCGGTGAGCAGGCCGGTGGTGATGGTCTCCCGGTCGATGGCGCAGAGCATGGCCTGGCGCACCCGCTCGTCCGAAATGCAATCGGTGTTGATGAAGATGGTCTCGGTGGCGATGGCGGAGCCATAGGTGGCGGTGACGCCCTCCAGGCTCTGGACAGAGGCGTAATCCTCCTCCGGGATAGTGGCCAGCAGGGGCGGGACGATATCGATCTCCCCGGACTGGAGCCCGGTGAGCAGCTGGCTGCCATCTACGATCTGGATATTGCAGTAGGTGATCTCCGGCGCGCCCAGGAAATAGTTCTCGTTGGCGACATAGGAGATGTAGTTGTTGGCGTCGTAGCTCGTCACCCTGTAGGGGCCGGAGACCACAGTGGGGGCATCAAACCAGTCCGAGGTGGCCAGCTCGCTCTCCGGGATCGTCTCAATGACGTGCTTGGGCAGGGTCAGGATATACTGGGCATAGCCGTTGAGAAAGCTGGTCAGGTTGATCTCGTACTTAAAGGTGATGTTCAGCGTCTTTTCGTCCACGATTTCCAGGCCGTCGATCGTCTCGGCCCCCTCTTCCACCCAGCCGGTCTCGTCGTCGGTGCCCACGATGGCGGTGAACTGCATGGCGTAGTTCATCACCAGGGGGCTGGCGATGCGGGTCATGGTGAAGGCCAGGTCGTCGGCAGTGATGGGCTCCCCGTCAGACCAGGCGGCGTCCTCCCGGATGTGGACGGTATAGGTCAGGTTGTCCTCGGTGGTGATCTCGTCGGCCAGGATGTAATCAAACTCCAGGTCGTCGTTCAGGCTGACCAGGGGCAGGAACTCCAGGCTCTGGGCGTAGACGTTCACCCAGTCTCCGTCCATGAGCAGGGGATTCAGGGTCCCCAGGGCGGAGGTGCAGCCGATATTGACCACCTGGGCAATGGCTGTGGTCTCTTCTTCGGCGGTCTCTTCGGTGGTGTCCTCCGCCGTCTCTGCGGCGGAGCCGGCGCTGTCCGTACCCGTATCCGTTACCGTCTCGTCAGATGCGCCGCAGGCGGCCAGGGACAGGGCCATGGTCAGGGTCAGGAGCAGGGCAAGCAGTCTTTTCATCATATTCTCCCCTTCCGGTTCACATTTCCCTAAAAGTATACGATTCTCAGCCCAAAAAGTCAATGCGCGGGCAAAGCTCGGCAGAAGGTTCTTCCTCCTGTCGGCCCGTTTTCTGCGGATGCTGTTTTGCGTATGATAACGCACCCACCACATTTTCCACGAAATTCAGAAGAATTCAGGTCCTTCCCTGTTGCATCTGACGGAAAAAGGCTTTACTATATTCTCAGAGGAAGGTGCTGCAATATGTCGAACCAAAATCGCAAAAAGCGTCATTCCAGTATTGTCCCCTATCTGCTGATCTTTGCATTGGTGATGGGCGGTCTGGCTCTGGCTGCAGTCAGATTCTGGGATTATACCCAGGGGAGCACGTCCTCCTCTGCCGTCGTCAGCGCCGCCGCCACAGAGGACGCAGAACGCCAGGATGCAAAAGCCACAGCCGACCGCGCGGCCCGGGAAGCGGCGGAGCAGGCCGCTCAGTCCGTCCAGGAGGCGGAGAGCGGCGGGGATGCCTCTGATGGCAGCCAGACGCAGACCGACGTCACAGATGCGCCGCCCGCCTCAGAGGACGATGCCCGGTCTGCGCCGGAAGACAGCGGCGCGGAGACGGAGGGAACAGAAAACGCCGCCGATACGGAGGACGATGCAGAGGAGGAATCTGCCGTGCCGGATGAGACCGCAGCATCGTCGGGCGACTCCTCCCGGACGCTGACTGCAGATGAGGCCGCCCAGGTGCTGCTGGAGGGCATGACCCTCCGCGAGAAGATCTGTCAGCTGTTCATCGTCACCCCGGAGGAGCTGACCGGCATCTCCGGTACGGCCACCGTGGGAGGGGCCTCCACAAAGGCCGCCCTCCAGAACTATCCGGTGGGAGGGCTGGTCTACTTTGCCGGGAACATTCTCACCCCGGATCAGTGCACCTCCATGATCGAAAACACCCAGAGCTACAGCGAGCTGGGCCTGTTCATCGCCGTGGACGAGGAGGGGGGGACCGTGGCCCGAATCGGGCGAAATTCCGCCATGGGGGCCACCTCCTTCCCGGATATGGCCACCGTCGGCGCCCAGGGCACAGACGCTGCCTATAACGTGGGGCTGACCATCGGCAGCGAGATCACACAGTTCGGTTTTAATCTGGACTTTGCCCCGGTGGCCGACGTGAACACCAACCCGGACAACCCGGTCATCGGGAACCGGGCCTTCAGCAGCGATGCGGAGGAGGCGGCGGAGCTGGTGGCTGCGGCAGTTCAGGGCTTCCGGGACGGGGGCATTCTCTGCTGTCTGAAGCACTTCCCCGGCCACGGAGACACCGCCACCGACTCCCACTACGGTCTGGCGGAGACGACCAGAACGCTGGACGAGCTGCGGGAGACGGAATTTCTCCCCTTCCAGGCGGGTATCGACGCCGGGGCGGAGCTGGTCATGGTAGGGCACATCTCCACCCCCAACATCACCGGAGACAGCGTCCCCGCCTCCCTCTCGTCCTATATGGTCACGGACATTCTCCGGGGAGAGCTGGGCTTTGACGGGCTGGTAATCACAGACTCCCTCTCCATGGAGGCCATCACCGACCAGTACGGCTCCGGCGAGGCCGCCGTCCTGTCGATACAGGCGGGGGTAGATCTCCTGCTCATGCCGGAGGATTTGTCCGCCGCCGTCTCCGCTCTGGAAAATGCCGTGCGCGACGGCTCCATCACAGAGAGCCGCATTGACGAGAGCGTCCTGCGCATTCTGTCAGTCAAGCTGAAGTACGGCATCATCGATATCAGCTCCGTGCGCTGAATCCCAGAGTCCAGAACACAGAACGGCCGGGTCAATAAAGGCCCGGCCGTTTTTTGCTGTAATCGGCTTTCACTCAGCGCCGCCGCTCGAATTCCTGGAAGAACTGGCTGTGGATGACCTGGACGGCATAGTCTGCGTCGGTCTCCTCCACCAGGACGGAGACCTTGATCTCACTGGTGGAGATCATGTTGATGTTGATGCCTGCGTCGTACAGGGCCTCGAACATGGTGGCGGCCACGCCGGGGCTGTTGATCATGCCGGCGCCCACGATGGAGACCTTGGCGCAGTGGTCGTTGACCTCGATGCGGTCATAGCCCAGGGCGGGAGCATGACGCTCCAGGATCTCCCGGGCACGCTCCAGGTCGGAGCGGGCCACAGTAAAGCTGATATCCTTGGTGTCCCCCCGGCCGATGGACTGGAGGATGATGTCCACATTGATCTTTTCCCGGGCCAGCAGGGAGAAGATCTGGAAGGCCACGCCGGGCTGGTTGCTCAGGCCCACCAGAGCCAGACGGGCGATATTTTTGTCCTTAGCCACACCGCTGATGTGAGACTTTTCCATGGTTTTGACGACCTCCTTGACTTTGGTACCGGGATTTCCGGTAAAACTGGAGAGCACCTCCAGGTTTACTTTGTATTTCTTCGCCATCTCCACCGAGCGGTTGTGGAGCACCTGGGCGCCCAGAGTCGCCAGCTCCAGCATCTCATCGTAGGTGATCTCATCCAGCTTTTGTGCGTCGCTCACCAGTCTGGGGTCGGCGGTGTAGACGCCGTCCACATCAGTGTAGATCTGGCAGATATCGGCATGGAGGACGGCGGCCAGGGCCACGGCGGAGGTGTCGGAGCCCCCCCGGCCCAGGGTGGTCACGTCGTCAAACCGGTTGATGCCCTGGAATCCTGCCACCAGGACGATTTTCCGCTGGCCCAGCTCGGCGGACAGGCGGTCCTTGTCAATGCGGGTGATCCGGGCGTCCCCATAGTTCCGGTTGGTCTTCATCCCCACCTGCCAGCCGGTGAGGGAGATTACCGGGAAGCCCAGCGCCTCGATAGCCATGGCGCACAGGGAGATGGAGACCTGTTCTCCGGTGGACAGCAGCATATCCATCTCCCGCTTGGAGGCACGGGGATTGATCTCCGCCGCCTTCTCCAGCAGTTCGTCGGTGGTGTCTCCCTGGGCGGACAGGACGGCCACCACGTCGTTGCCCGCCTGATAGGTTTCTGTGATGATACGAGCCACATTGCGGATGCGCTCGGCGTTGGCGACAGAGGTGCCGCCGAATTTCTGAACGAT
Organism: Clostridiales bacterium; assembly: GCA_021205695.1. Taxonomy (GTDB): domain Bacteria; phylum Bacillota; class Clostridia; order Oscillospirales; family Oscillospiraceae; genus Onthomonas. Next base: position 12,221 of record JAJPXB010000013.1, on the reverse strand, counting down.
CAGTCCCATAGAGATGGGTCCCTCCCAATCTTCAAATCGATCTCTTTTGCGGGGCGTTCCCCGTTTATTTTATGCCCGGCGGCTGTCGGACGTGGCGTCAGTCCAGCACCCGGTAGAGGGCCCTGACCTCCCGGTCAGACAGCAGCGCCTTCACCTCACCGGGCGTCATGGCGGTCTCTGTCAGCCAGGCGCTCTCCTCCTCCGGCTGTTGGGCGGTCAGGCGACGGGCCCGGGCCACCGGCTCGTTCCCCGCCACCCGGGCATACCAGCGGCTGGATACCTCCTCAACGGAGTAGACCACATCAGGGCCGCCCTCCTCCCAGCAGTTGCTCTTGAGATAGCACATATGCTTGGCGGCGTCCATCACGTCCCCCACCACAGCGGAGGCGGTGGGCATCTTGCCTGCCCCCTGGCCATAGAACATCACGTCGCCAATGGCGTCTCCCACCACGGAGATAGCGTTGAATACCCCCTCCACATTGGCCAGCGGGGATTCGTCGGACACCAGATGGGGGGCCACATAGGCGCAGACCCGGTTATCGCTCTCCCGGCGAATGGCCCGGCCCAGGAGCTTGATCTTCATCCCGGCGCTTCTGGCATAGTCTACGTCCGCCAGGGTGATGGAGGTGATGCCCTCGGTGGGCACCTGATCCGGGGAGATCTGGCGGCCAAAGGACAGGGAGGCCAGAATACAGATCTTCCGGCAGGCGTCCTGACCCTCGATGTCGGCGGCGGGGTTGCGCTCGGCATAGCCGTTGGCCTGGGCCTCCTTCAGCGCGTCCTCAAAGGACAGTCCCGCCCGAATCATCCGGGTGAGGATATAGTTGGTGGTACCGTTGAGGATGCCGGTGATCTGGGTCAGCTCATTGGCCGCCAGACAGGTGCGGATGGGCTTCAAAATGGGGATGCCCCCACCCACGCTGGCCTCGAACAGGTAGGAGACGTTCTTCTCCTTGGCCAGCTGCATCATCTCATAGCCATGGGTGGCCACCAGCTCCTTGTTGGAGGTGACTACGCTCTTGCCCGCGGTCAGCGCCCGCCGGGTGAACTCCCGGGCGATGGTGGCCCCGCCGATGGTCTCCACCACGACCCCCACTGTGGGGTCGTTCTCGATGATGGAGAAGTCGTGGATCACCCGATCCGCAAAGGGGCTGTCCGGGAAATCCCGCACATCCAGAATGTATTTCAGGGCGATCTGATTGGACACCTTCTCCGAGATGTGCCGCCCGTTTTTCTCAATGACCTCTGCCACGCCGGAACCCACCGTGCCAAAGCCCAGGATCGCTACGTTTACCATGTCCCCCACTCCTTCTTCACCGTCGGGCCAGCTCAGCCCGCCAGAATGTCCAGTTTGACTACGCCGTCCTGTCCCCGAAGGGCCCGCACCAGCGCCTCCGGGTCGTCCTTCATACCGGAGATCTCCGCGCCCACCGTCACCGCCGCCACGCCGTCCGTGGGAATGGACTGGTTGATGGTGAGAATATTTGCCCCGGATGCGGCAAAGATATTCAGGATGGCGGAGAGCACCCCCGGCTCATCCCGGAGCATCACCTGAAAGGTGACAATGTGCCCGCTGAGCATATCGTTGAAGGGCCGCACCGCGTCCTTATACTTGTAGAAGGCGCTGCGGCTGATACCGGCCAGCTTCGCGGCCTCGTTGACCGTCGTGGCCTCCCGGAGCTCCAGTGCCTGCTTGGCCCTGGCCACCTTCAGGTAGATCTCCGGCAGGGCCTGGGCCTCCACAATGAAATATTTCGGCGTGTTGGACATCTTCCAGGCTCCCTTCAAAAACATTTGTCCGCCTGCCGCGGTCATTTCGGCGTGTTTCCTATCATAACATACCGGTCATTCCTTTTCAACCTTGTTTTTTCATTTTGGCATTTTGACAGAAAGGGCGGGAAATCGCCATGAATTCCATGTTGGACTTATCCAAAGCCGGGCTGCTCCTGCTGCTGGGACTGCTCCTGCTGTTCAGCGGCACTGTGCGGGGCATCCTGCTGCCCTTCGGAGCGGCGCTGCTGCTGGCCGCCTGGTCGGACCGGCCCGTCTCCCGGCTGGAGGAGCATTTTCCCCGGTGGCTCGCCGCTCTGATCGTGCTGACTGTCAGCGCCCTGCTGGTGCTGTGTCTGCTCAGCCTGGCCGCCGTCCGTCTGTGGCAGGATATCCCCGCCGCCCTGGAGCAGCTCTCCGGGGCGGGCTCCCTCTGGGACGAGCTGGAGGCTCTGGCAGGGAAGCTTCCCTTCTTTCTGGGAGACGTGTCGGGCTGGCTCATCCGTCAGCTCCGGACGCAGGGGAGCGTTCTGGAGGAGCAGATGGCCTCCGCTCTGGGGGAGCTCGCCGCAGGCTGGGCCGCCGCGCTGCCGGGACGGCTCTTTGCCCTGGGAGTCACCCTCCTGGCCGCCTTCTATGCCGCCGCCGACTGGAAGCGGGTCAGGCGGGGGCTGGCTCGGCTGCTGCCCCGGAGCTGGCTCCCCGCTGTCCGAACGTCTCTGAGGCGGGGGAGGGAGGGCGTGCTGGCCTGGCTCCGGGTGCAGGGGCGACTGATGGGCATCACTTGGCTGATCCTGGCGGCAGGTCTGGGGCTGCTGGGGGTGTCCGGGGCCTGGCTGGCGGCCCTGGTCATCGCCCTGGCGGACGCTCTGCCGGTGCTGGGCACTGGGCTGTTTCTCCTGCCCTGGGCGGGATTTTGCCTGCTCCGGGGAGATATGACGACGGGACTTGGGCTGGTTGCTCTGTGGCTGCTCGCCGCCCTGTGCCGTTCGGTGCTGGAGCCGCGCCTGCTGGGACGGCAGTCGGGGATCTCTCCTCTGTTCACCCTGCTGGCTCTCTACGCCGGATGGAAGCTGTTCGGCGCGGCTGGAGTCATTCTGGGGCCGGTTCTGCTGTCGGTGGGGATGGCGGCGGCAAGGCCAGCTAACGGCGCCTCATCCCGGGCACGATAGCGCAAAACAGGACAGCGGCTCGATTCACAGGCCGCTGTCCTGACATTTTCCATTTTACAATTCGTCGATCACCCGGAACAGCTCGTCTACCAGTCTGTCCTCGGGAATCTGCTTTCCAATGATTTCTCCGTGGCGGAAGAGGAAGCCCATGCCGTCGCCCCCGGCGATGCCCACATCGGCAGCGGAGGCCTCTCCCGGGCCGTTGACGACGCACCCCATGACCGCCACGGTGATGGGCTTGTCCACCGTTTTCAGCCGCTCCTCCACCTGGTTGGCCAGAGGGATCAGGTCGATCCGGGTCCGTCCACAGGTGGGGCAGGAGATCAGGTTGGGGCCGTCCTGTCGGAGCCCGGCAGCCTGCAGGATACGCTTGGCGGCCACCACCTCCTCGCAGGGGTCGGCGGTCAGCGTCACCCGCAGCGTGTCTCCGATGCCCATGGCCAGCAGTCCGCCGATGCCCATAGCGGACTTGATGACCCCCATGGTGGGCGTGCCCGCCTCGGTAACGCCCAGGTGGAGGGGATAGTCGCTCCGCTCGCTCATCAGCCGATAGGCCGCCATGGTGACGGGGACGCTGGAGGATTTCAGGGAGACGCAGATGTCGTCAAAATCGCACTCGTTGAGCAGGCGGATGTGCCCAAAGGCGGACTCCACCAGGGCCTCCGGACAGACCCTTCCGTACTTGGCCAGCAGAGGCTTTTCCAGACTGCCGCCGTTGACCCCGATGCGAATGGGGATGCCCTTCCGGCGGCAGGCGTCCGCCACCGCCTTCACCCGCTCCCTGTCACCGATATTTCCCGGATTGATGCGCACCTTGTCCGCTCCGGCGGCGATGCACTCCAGGGCCAGGCGATAGTTGAAGTGGATATCCACCACCAGCGGGATGGAGATGCGCTCCCTGATAGCCCCGATGGCATGGGCCGCCGCCATGTCGGGCACCGCCACCCGGACGATCTCGCAGCCTGCGGCCTCCAGCCGGTGGATCTGGGCCACGGTGGCCTCCACATCGTCGGTACGGGTGGAGCACATGGACTGGATCGCCACCGGCGCGCCGCCGCCCACCGGAACATTGCCCACCATGATCTGTTTCGTCATTTTCTCTCGCCCCTCACGTCTAATCGATTACGTTATGATTTTATACACGTCGTTGATGGCCACTGCGCCCGCCAGGATCAGCAGCAGCACCAGGCCCACGAAATGGACGGCCCCCTCGAATCGTTCGGGGATCTGCCGCCGGAACAGCAGGGCACACAGCCCGTTGAGCAGCAGGAAGAACACCCGGCCTCCGTCCAGGGCAGGCAGGGGAAGCAGGTTCATCACCGCCAGGTTCACGGCGATAAAGGCGCAGAAGTAGAGGATATTCTCCATGGCCGCCGCCGTCGTGGCGGAGGCCTCCCCCACCTCGCTCATGGTCTGGACAATGCCCACCGGGCCGGAGAGGTCGCTGAAGCCCGCCTGCCCGGTCAGGAGCATCTCCAGGCTCCAAAACACATTGCGGACGAAGTCCACCGTGGTATACCAGGCCAGGCGCAGTCGGTCGCCTACCCCCGCCTCCTCCACGGTAAAGTACAGGCCGTATTTTGTCACCGTCTCCCCGTCCACCTCGTACTCCCGGGGCACCAGGGCCAGATCCTCCAGGACGATGGTCTCCCCGTCCCGGCGGACGGTGACATCCACCGTTTCAGCATCCTCCAGCGTCAGGATGGTGGAGATGTCGCTGGTCAGCAACACCCGTCGGCCGTTGATGGCGACGATCTCGTCTCCCACCATCAGGCCGTCCTCACCCTCCAGGGGGAAGCCGTCCATAAAGTCGGAGATCACCGGAGCAGTGTAGCCGGTCACAGAGGCGTAGAGGCAGACGACGATAATGAGGCCGGTGAGAAAGTTGAAGGCCGCTCCCGCTACGAGGATGAGGAACCGCTTCCAGCCCGCCGCCCTGCTGAACGCCCGATCGTCGTCGCTGTCTCCGTCCTCTCCCTCCATGGCGCAGAAGCCGCCGATGGGGAGCAGGCGCAGGCTGTACTGCGTCTCTCCCTTTTGGCGCTTCCAGATGAGCGGTCCCATACCGATGGAGAACTCGTTCACCTTCACGTTGCAGGCCTTGGCGACAATAAAGTGTCCGAACTCGTGCACGGCGATGAGCAGGCCGAACAGGATGATACAGATAATGACATAGACGATATACATATGCGCTGTGTTCCTCCAAAACGGGGTATGTGCTGCTGTTACAGGGCCTTCCGCCGGGAAAAGCCCTCCGCCACCGCTGCCCGGGCGGCGGCGTCCGCCTCCAGGATCTGCTCCAGGGTATCCGCCGGGCCCACAGGGACGCTGTCCATGGCGTACTCCACCAGATCCGCAATCTCCAGGAAACGGATGCGGTCCCGGAGAAACAGGGCCACTGCCGCCTCGTTGGCGCCGTTGAGGATGGCGCAGGCGCTCCCCGGCTGGCGGGCAGCCCGCAGGGCCAGGGGGAGACAGCGGAAGGTGTCATAGTCCGGCTCGGCAAAGGTCAGGGGCGGACAGTGGAGCAGATCAAGCTCTCCCGCCACGGCAGCACAGCGTCTGGGATAGGTCAGCGCGTACTCGATGGGCAGGCGCATATCCGGCACCCCCATCTGGGCCAGCACCGCATTATCACAGTATTCTACCATGGAGTGGATGATGCTCTGGCGGTGAACGGTGATGGCGATCTTTTCCGGGGGCATATCGTACAGCCGCATGGCCTCGATAAATTCCAGCCCCTTGTTCATCAATGTGGCTGAGTCAGTGGTAATCTTCGCCCCCATGGACCAGTTGGGATGCTTCAGCGCGTCGGCGCGGGTGACGTGCTCCAGCTCCGCCCGGCTCTTTCCGAAGAAGGGCCCGCCAGAGGCGGTCAGGATGAGCCGCTTCACCTCGCCCCGGTCCCGGTTGCACTCCAGGCACTGAAACAGGGCGGAGTGCTCCGAGTCCACCGGCACGATCTCCGCCCCGCTCTCCCGAGCGGAGCGCATGACCAGCTCTCCGGCGCAGACCAGCGTCTCCTTGTTGGCCAGGGCGATGCGCTTTTTCTCTCCGATGGCGGCCAGGGTGGGCCGCAGGCCGATCATCCCCACCACCGAAGTGATGACGGTGTCCGCCTCCGGCAGGGTGGCCGCCTCAATGAGGCCCTCCATGCCGGAGGCCACCCGGACAGGGGTATCCGCCAGGCGTACCTTCAGGTCCCTCGCCGCCTCTTCGTCATAGGCCACCGCCAGACGGGGACGGAACCTTCTCGCCTGCTCCTCCAGCAGCGCCACACTGGAATTGGCCGTGACAGCCGCCACAGACATTCCACAGGCGGCAATCACATCCAGAGACTGCCGCCCAATGGAGCCCGTGGAACCCAGCAGAGAAATTGTCGGCATTGGTTTCCACTTCCTTATTCTCTTGATTCATGGAATACGATGACAGAAAAAAGCTTCCCCGTCAACCGATTTTCTGTAAAACTTTGGTGAACGATGGTCAGCCGAACCGGAAAAAGGGCAAAAGCTGCACCATTACCGCCGTCAGCGGCGCACAGAAGATGACGCTGTCGAACCGGTCCAGCACGCCGCCGTGAGCCAGGAACAGCTTTCCGTAGTCCTTGATGGAAAACTGGCGCTTGATATAGGAGAAGGCCAGGTCGCCAAACTGGCTCACCGCACTGCCCAGCAGACCGTACAGGATAAACACCCACAGATTGGGCATCACTCCCGTGGCCACACGGACCACGATGCCGTCGATCATACAGGCCAGCACCGAGCCGACGACTCCGCCAATGGAGCCCTCCACCGTCTTTTTGGGGGACAGCACCGGAGCCAGCTTCCGCTTGCCGAAGAACATCCCCACAAACAGAGCCGCGCCGTCGCTGCAAAAGGCGGAGACGAAGGGCAGGAGAATATAGTACCGATAATGCTCCATATCCGCCAGCAGCAGCAGAGCGGAGAGCATGGCCGGGAGGATCACCGCCCCCATCAGGCAGGCGCCGATGTGCCCCAGGGTCACCGTCTCATGGGTGTAAAACGCCACCGAGAACAGGACGATGAGGAAAACCAGCAGTCCGGCCATACCGGCGGCGCTGTTGCAGTCAAAATAGAACCAGAAGGGCACCAGAAATGCCATCAGTATCGAGGCGTACAGCATGGAGCGGTACTTAATATAGCCCGTTGCCCCCAACAGTTCATACGCCCCGATGGCGGAGAGGATTCCCAGGGCCACCGCCAGGCAGATCACCGGACAGGCCAGCATAATGACCAGAATCAGCGGTACTCCTATACATGCAACCAGGATTCGGCTTGCCATATCATACACCTCCAAATCGTCTGGATCGCTTCTGATAGGCAGAGATGGCTTTCAAAAGCTCTTCCTTGGTAAAATCGGGCCAGAGTACATCGGTAAAATAGTACTCGGAATAAGCGGACTGCCACAGCAGGAAGTTGGACGTCCGTATCTCTCCGCTGGGGCGGATGATGAGATCGGGGTCCGGCACGCCGGCGGAGAACAAATGGTTCGAGATGTCTTCCTCGGTGATGGAGGCGGGATCTCTCCCCTCCCGGACACATTCCCCAGCCAGGGCACGGGCCGCACGGGTGATCTCGTCCCGGCCGCCGTAGTTCAGACAGATGTTCACCTGACACCCCTCGTAGTGGGTGGATATTTCCCGGGTGCGCTGACACAGCTCCCGCAGCTCCGGGGTCAGGGGAGTCAGGTCTCCGAAGAAGGCCATCTTTACCCGATCCCGCTCCATCTGATCAATGGCCTCCAGGAGATACTTTTTCAGCAGGCCCATGATGGCCTCCACCTCGCTGGCGGGACGTTTCCAGTTCTCCGTGGAGAAGGCGTAGACCGTCAGGTAATCCAGTCCGATCTCCTTTGCATAGGTCGCGATGGTGCGAAAGGTCTCCGCACCGGCGGCGTGTCCGGCGGTGCGGGGCAGACCCCGCTGCTTCGCCCACCGCCCGTTGCCGTCCATAATGATGGCGACGTGCCTGGGTAATGCGTCAAAGTCCACCGTGTCCGCCCCCTGGGGCGATTTCCAGAACAGTGGCATAGTGTTTTACCTATCCAATCGTAATTATTCGGATCGTCCGGCAGCGGGACGATTACACGCTCATCAGTTCCTTTTCCTTCTCAGCGGTCAGGCCGTCGATCTTCTTGCAGTAGTCGTCGGTGAGCTTCTGAATGTCCTTCTCCAGATCCTTCACGTCGTCCTCGGTGAGCTCGCCCTTCTTCTTCTGGCTTTTCACCTTGTCCATGGTGTCCCGGCGGATGTTGCGGATAGCCACCTTGCCCGCCTCGCCGTACTTGCGGACCTGCTTGGTCAGGTCCTTCCGGCGCTCCTCCGTGAGCTGTGGGAAGGTCAGGCGGATAATGCGCCCGTCATTCTGAGGGTTGATGCCCAGGTCAGAGGTGTTGATGGCCTTCTCGATGGTCTTGAGCAGAGTCCTGTCCCAGGGCTGAATCGTCAGCTGACGGGGGTCGGGAGAGGCGATGGTCGCCACCTGGCTCAGAGGGGTGGGGCTGCCGTAATACTCCACCGTAATGCGGTCCAGAACGGCGGCGTTGGCCCGGCCGGCCCGGACAGAGGCGAAGTCTGCCTGAACAGAGGCGATCGTCTTTTTCATGCGCTCCTCTGCAGCCTTGGTGATTTCGTTCATACTGGTTCCTCCTTTGGGGTGATATATTAGTTGACGACGGTGCCGATCTTCTCGCCCAGGACAGCCCGCCTGATGTTCTGGGGGTCTTTCAGGGCGAAGAGCAGCACAGGGATCTTGTTGTCCATGGAGAGGGATGTGGCGGTGAAGTCCATGGCCTCCAGGTGCTGAGCCAGGATCTGGTCATAGGAAATGGAGTCGTACTTGACCGCCGCCGGGTCGATGTGGGGGTCGGCGTTGTACACGCCGTCGATGTTCTTGGCCAGCAGAATAATGTCCGCGTCGATCTCCGCAGCGCGGAGCACTGCCGCCGTGTCGGTGGAGAAGAAGGGGTTTCCGGTGCCGCAGCCGAAGATGACCACTCGCCCCTTTTCCAAATGCCGGATGGCCCGGGAGCGGATATAGGGCTCGGCAATGCGGTTCATCTCGATGGCAGTCTGTACCCGAACTTCCACCTGCTTCTGCTCCAGCACGTCCGCCAGAGCCAGAGCGTTGATGGCGGTGGCCAGCATACCCATGTGATCCGCCCGCACGCGGACCATGGACTCGCCGCCGTCCTTCTTCCCTCTCCAGAAGTTTCCGCCGCCGACCACGACGCCCATCTGCACGCCCATGTCCACACATTCCTTTATCACGTCGCAGACCTGTCCGATCACATTGAAATCCAGCCCTCTGGATGCGTCTCCGGCAAGGGCCTCTCCGCTGATCTTCAGCAGGACGCGCTGATACTTTGGCTTGTCCATGAAATGCTCCTCCTTGATCTGTTCATCACAGTACCGGGGCACGGGGCCTGCGCCCCGGTTTATGGTACCAGGTCTTATTTTAAACCGTTTCTGTGCTTCTCAGGCATTGCTTTAACGCTTCTTCGGTGTGCGCAAGTCCTGATATAATATATTGATTGTATCATATCAGGGCCCAGTTGTCGAGTGGTCAAGACATTTTTGCATCGCAGACTTCTGCGCCGGTCATATGAGACACGCCACACCGGGAAGCGCGCAGACCTTTTCCCGGGAAAATGCGCTCCCTGTCGTTGCAACATTGTCCCTCCTTCCGGCAGTTGCCTCCCACAGTGCATTTTAAGATTTTATCCCCGCTCCTCACAGCAGGCGGCGAAAGCGGCTGAAAGCCCCGGCCAGAACAGGTCGGGGCTTTCGGACAATCTGCCGTCTTTCGGCGGCAGGGGCCTATACGGGGCGTCGTCTTCACTCGGTCCCCCTGCGTGAAAACGTCCTCAGATTTTCGCAAAGTGGAGCTGCTGCAAGGACATCACGCAAGAAAGCTGCGCAATGTTGCTGCCGAAACACCCTGTAGAAGCGTGTGCAGATGCTCCAGCATCCGCTGAAAGGATTCCTCCGGCTGGCGCTGATAGACAGTCCTTGTGAACGCCTCTCCCAGAAATTTCTCCGGTGTGGAATACTCCGCCACGCCCCAGCCATACTCCTTCCCATAACGGTCCTTCATGTAGACGAAGTCGCTGATGACCACATAGCCCTGGGCCTGCAGACGATTCATGGACGTGTCGAAGCCGATCGTCCCGCCTTTTCTGTAGTTGCCCTCCCGTTTCAGCGTTTTGGACAGCACAGGCGCCAGGCTGCCCAGCAGCTCAAAGAGCTGCTTGTCCCTGTAGGAAGCCAGACCGTCGTCGTACCGGGCGTCGAAGTCATACCCGTCTCTGCGGTAATTGGCAAAGTCGGGGAACCACTCGGCGCTGATGAATGCTGCCTTGTTTCCGAAAAATTTCCCGTAAGCGCAGCCTGCCTCCCGAATGACCGGGCCTTTCCACTCCCATACGCCCGGCTCATCGGAGAACCATGCGGAGGGCGCAGCGTGTTCCTCCACGGAGAGGCCGGGAATGCGGTTTTGAAACAGGGGAAGGATGCCGACCCTCTGTACAGCATCGATCAGGTCATCCTTTGTCCGTATGATAAAATCCAAATCAGCACGCATAGGTTTGTCCTCTTTTTCGTGTTCATTCACCGCCGCGGGGCAAAGCGGTTCGTCCGCTCTCAGCGCTTTTTCACGGCACGTCGGGGGACGTCCTTTTGCCTGGGGCGATCCCACATCCTGCCCGGGCCGAACCGGGTCAGCAGAGGCGCCGTGATCGCCGCCACACAGGGGACAGCCAGGACGATCCCCAGGCTGCCGGCAATCCCCCGGATCAGCTCGATGGCCACGAAGTCCGTATTCATCAGCTGCGTGAAGGACACCTGATAGGAGTAGATCAGCACCATCATATTGAAGGACGAGCCCGCGATGGCCAGGACCAGGGTGTTGGCCATCGTTCCCGTGGCATCCCGTCCCACCTTCATGCCGGAGAAAAACAGCTCCTTTGCTGAGATGTCCGGCCGTTTTTCCTTAAGCTCATCCATAGCGGAGGCCACGCTCATGGCGATGTCCATCACGGCCCCCAGGGCGGTAATCAGGATGCTGCTGAGAAACAGCCCACGGATTTGCAGCCCGTTCTCCGCCTGGGCCAGCATCAGCGCTTCTGCCTCATCGGACTGGTAGGCGGAAATGTGGATCACCTGACTGGCCAGCGCCCCCAGAAGGGCGGCGAAGCACACGCCGCAGATGCAGCCCAATGCCGCGCCCACCGTCTTGGGCTGCCAGCCGCCCAGGAGGTAAAAGCCCACGGCGGCGGTCAGTCCCACCAGCGCCATGGTCATGGGGACGGAAGGGTAGCCCCGAAGGGTCAGGGGCACCAGGAGGAACACCGTGCTGACAAAGGCGAAGATCAGCCCCAGGAATGCTCTCAGTCCCTGGAACCCGCCCAGTGCGATGAGCGCCAGGGCGAAGATCGCCACGAACAGGACAAGCCAGGGGGTACGATAGTAATTATAGATGGAGACGCTGTACTCCCCCACATCGCTGGTGTCGATGCGGACCGTGACCCAGTCCCCCTCCCCTACGTCTACGTTGTATAGGGCGCTGAGGTAGTTGGTGACCTCCACCACGTCCCCCTTATAGCGGCCGGACAAAATCTCGATCTCCAGCTCGGTGCTGCCCACGGAGTAGCCCTCATAGCTCTCATCCGTCACCGTGTTGTCCTCCAGTACGGCAAGAACCTTCGCCTTTTCATACTCGGTGCCGCTGTCCTCGGTGACGGTGTATCCGTTCCAGCCGCTATTGGCCCAGTACAGGGCCAGGACGTATGCCGCCAGCAGCACAGCGATGACAGCGATTTTCACCGCCAGACGCCGTCTGTCTCTCTTATCCCCTGTTTGCCTCTCTGTCATAGCCTGCGTCCTCTCCGGAAAGGGGCCTGAGGCGAGATGCCCCAGGCCCCTTTTCCTGTGCGATATACCGGCAGTCATGCCGGCTTTTATTTACTTTCTCTGCTGGCGCTTCCGCATGACCACCAGAGCTACGGCCACGGCCACAGCGCAGATCGCCAATACGATCCACAGCATAATGTTGCTGCTGTCGCCGGTCCTGGGGGTGCCGGAGCTCCCGGTGGTGCCGCTCCCGTCTGCCGCAGTTTCCAGCCCGTTGAGGGCGACGGTCAGAGCGGCGGCAGCCTCGTCCACTTCGGCCTGGGTGGCGTCCGCGTCGCTGAGGACTGCCTTGGCGGCCTCCAGAGCGGCTTCCAGGTCGGCCCAGCTGTCCGCCGTGTAGTCGCTCTCGG
>JAJPXB010000031.1 GCA_021205695.1 Clostridiales bacterium | reverse complement strand
TAAAGTTCAAAAATCGTACTCAGCGTGTCAAAAAGGATTTTTGACACGCTGAGGCGGGGGCTGTCGTGCAGACAGCCCCCGCCCGGTTTTTATTGTTCGATTGGATGGGCAGACCTTTACTTGGCGTATTCCACGGCCTTTGTCTCCCGGATCAGGTTGACCTTGATCTGACCGGGATACTCCATGGTCTCCTCGATCTGCTTGGCGATGTCCCGGGCCAGGATGACCATCTGATCCTCGCTGACCTCCTCGGGCTTAACCATGACCCGAATCTCCCGTCCGGCCTGAATGGCGTAGGCGCGCTCCACACCCTTGAAGGAGGAGGAGATCTCCTCCAGGCGCTCCAGACGCTTGATATAGTTTTCCACATTCTCCCGGCGGGCGCCCGGACGGGCGGCGGAGATGGCGTCGGCGGCCTGTACCAGACAGGCGACGATGGTCTGGGGCTCGATATCGTTGTGGTGGGCGGCGATGGCGTGGACGACGGCGTCGCTCTCCTTGTAGCGGCGGGCCAGATCCACGCCGATCTGGACGTGGGAGCCCTCGATCTCGTGGTCCACGCTCTTGCCCAGGTCGTGGAGCAGGCCGGCCCGCTTTGCCTGGGCCACGTCTGCGCCGATCTCGGCGGCCAACAGCCCGGCAAGCTGGGAGACCTCGATGGAGTGGTTGAGCACGTTCTGACCGTAGCTGGTGCGGTAGTGCAGGCGACCCAGGAGCCGGACCAGCTCCGGGTGTAGGTTGTGGACGTTGGTCTCCAGAATGGCCCGCTCGCCCTCGGCCTTCATGGTGGCCTCTACCTCGCGCTTGGCCTTTTCCACCATCTCCTCGATACGGGCGGGGTGAATGCGGCCGTCGGTGATGAGGCGCTCCAGGGCGATCCGGGTGATCTCCCGGCGGACGGGGTCAAAGCAGGAGATCGTGATGGCCTCCGGCGTGTCGTCGATGATGAGTTCGGCACCGGTGAGGGTCTCCAGTGCCCGAATGTTCCGGCCTTCCCGGCCGATGATGCGCCCCTTGATCTCGTCGTTGGGCAGGGGAACTACGGAGACGGCCACCTCTGCCACCTGGTCGGCGGCGCACCGCTGAATGGCAAGGGCGATCTGCTCCCGGGCGTAGGTCTCCGCCTCCTCCTTGAATTTGGTCTTGATCTCCTTGATCTTGACCGCCTCCTCGTGGGTGACGTCGTCCTGCACCTGCTGAATGAGATAGCTCTTGGCCTCCTCGGAGGTAAAGCCGGAGATGCGCTCCAGCTCAGCCTGCTGGCTCAGCTTCAGAGCCTCCGCCTCCTCCCGGGTGCGGTCAGCTGCGGCCAGCTTACTTTGCAGTTTTTCATCCTTCTTCTCGATCTGGTCCGTCTTGCGATCCAGGTTGTCCTCCTTGGACTGGAGACGGCGCTCCTGCTTTTTCAGCTCTGCCTGCTGCTCCTTGACCTCGCGGTCAAAGACGCTGCGCTCCTGGTGAATGGTCTCTCTGGCCTCGGCCAGAGCGTCCCGCTTTTTGGCCTCGGCATCCTTGATAGCGGCGTTGACGATGCGGGTCGCCTCCTCCTCGGCGGAGCCGATCTCCTTTTCCGCAACGCTTTTACGATAGGCAAAGCCGCCTACGGCGCCCGCCACTGCAGTGACCAGAGCGATGAGAATGGTAACTAAAATAGGAACATCCATTGTGGAAAGATACACCTCCTTGTTCGTTTTTGATTTGGGAATGTTTCCACATCCCGGAAATGTGCAAAAAGAGGCAGACGGCAGGTTGCCGCCTGCGGGAAAGACGTTGAAAAACAGCCCTCGCAAAGCCGCCGAAGAGGCGGTTTTCCGTTCTTCAAAATAATCCATTTGTATTTTACTTGTTATCCTCCACAATGTCAAGATGATTCGCCTCTGAAATTTGGCGGAAATCGCAGGAGCGGCCGCCTGACAGGGGGGAGATAGCCGCGGTTGTTTCCTTTTGTTAATATTTGTGTTTGAATCGGCCTTGTATTTTCCCCGACGGGGGGCTACAATACCCAATAATCGGGAACCTATGCTCCCTTTAAACGCTGTATCGCTGCCTGCCCGTTCATTTCTAAGGAGCTGATGCTATGGATGCGCTTCATCTGGACCGTTCCCAGGTATCCCATTCCCGGGAGCTGGATGAGTCCGCTTACAATCTGACGATCGGCGGTCTGCTGCTCTACGGCTTTGCGGCCAACGCCCTGATCTGCTACACGTTCAGCGATCTCGCCTATTACCTCTCCGGGGGTTTTGCCGCCCTGTTCCTGGTGCTCTATATCGTCTGCGTCTTTCTGTCGGTGACGCTGAGCGCCTCGCTCAGCCCTGTGGTCAACTTTATCGGCTACAATCTTCTGGTGCTGCCCATCGGGCTGCTTCTGTCGGTGTCTGTCTCCGCCATATCCTTCCAGACCGTGCAGTCCGCCGTGGTGGGGACAGGGGTGTTCGTGGTGCTGATGGTGGCGGTATCCTGGGCCAGACCGGATTTCTTCCTCTCCCTGGGCAGGACGCTGTGGGTCGCGCTGGCGGCGACCCTGGTGGCGGAGATCGCGCTGTATTTCCTGGGCTTTGCAGGAGGGCTGCTGGACTATCTGTTTGTGGCCATCTTCTCCCTCTACCTGGGCTTCGACTGGGCCAGAGCCAGCACCTGCGCCCCTACGGTGCGCAATGCCATCCTCTCCGCCACACAGATCTACCTGGACATCATCAACATCTTCGTCCGTCTGCTGTCCATTTTCAGCCGACGGAGAAACTGAACGGGCCGCAGGGAGACGGAAGCTCCCTTTTCCCCGACGATTTCAAATCCCCGAAGCCGGTTCCGGCTTCGGGGATCGTGTTTTTGGGCTGTAAAATGCGGGGCCGTCCGGTCGGACGGCCCCGCAATATGCTGTCTGTGTACTATGTAGGAGGGCAGGCTTTGTCCTCACGGCTGATCGACGATCAGCCCATAGCCGCCGTCCTCACGGGCATAGACTACGGCGAACGCCTCGCCCTCGTCCGCGTCGCGGAAGGCAAAGAAGGTGTGGCCCAGGAGGTTCATCTGGAGCACCGCCTCCTCCACGCTCATGGGGCGCAGGGGGAAGCGCTTGGCCCGGGCGATCTCCAGGGGGGCGTCGGCCTCAGCTTCGACGCTCTCCACTCCGGTGAACTCCACCGGGTCAAAGGCGTCGGTGCGCAGACGCTTGGACAGACGGGTCTTGTTTTTCCGGATCTGGCCCTCGATGGTGTCCACAGCGGCGTCGATGGCGGAATACATGGAGTCAGAATAGGTTTCGGAGCGGAAGATGGCGCTGCCGGTACGGACAGTGACCTCCAGCTTGACCTGGTTGCGTTTCTTCTCCTGAAAGCGGACGGTCGCCTCGGCGTCAGAATGGAAGTACCGATCCAGCTTGCCCACCTTTTTCTCGGCATAGGCAAGAACCTTTTCCGGCTGAGGGGATTTCTTGTCGATAAATGCGAATTTCACTGCAATTCAGCTCCTTCCTGGCGGCGTGGAGAAGGGAGTTCCCTTCTGTGACCCTATTATACCACACTTTTGGAAAAGGAAAAGACTAAAATGTAAATTTTGTAAAAATCCTTTCAGCTTACAGCACCGCCGAGGCGTGCCGGGCGACATGACAGTTCAGATTGACGGCACAGGGCAGTCCGGCGATGTGGGTGGGATGGGCCAGGATGCTCACCTTCAGGGCGGTGGTGCGCCCTCCCAGCCCCTGGGGGCCAATGCCCAGCCGGTTGACCTTCTCCAGGATGCGCCCCTCCATCTCCCGGTAATAGGGGTCCGGGTTGTCCTCGTCCAGAGGACGGAGCAGGGCCCGCTTGGAGAGGAGCGCGGCCAGCTCAAAATCTCCTCCCAGCCCCACGCCGACGATGACCGGGGGGCAGGGGTTGGAGCCCGCCCGGGAGACCGCCTCTACAACGGTGTCCTCCACCTGCTCTCGGGTGACTGAGGGCTTGAGCATGGAGAGGCTGGCCATATTCTCGCTGCCGAAGCCCTTGGGGGCGACGGTGATGGACAGCCGATCTCCCTCCACCAGCCGGAGGTGGAGAACGGCGGGGGTGTTGTCGCCGGTGTTCACCCGGCGGAGGGGGTCCGCTACGACGCTGCACCGAAGATAGCCCTCCGTGTAGCCCTGGGATACCCCCAGGTTGACGGCGTCAGAAAGCAGGCCGCCGGTGATGTGCACCTCCTGCCCCAGATCGCAAAAGACCACCGCCATGCCGGTGTCCTGGCAGATGGGGAGCTGCCGCTCTCCGGCGAAGGTGAAGTTTTCCACCACATCTCCCAGGATGGACTGGCCCACCGGGGAGACTTCCGTCTCCCGGGCCGTGCGGATGGCGCAGCGCACGTCCTCCGGCAGCTGGCAGTTGGCCCGGATGCAGAGCGTCCGGACGGTCTGTGTGATCTGGTCGGCGGTGATCTCTCTCATTTGGCGTATCTCCTTCCATGTATGGGACGGTGAGGTGTGTCTGTCTTACAGGGGAAAGGACACCAGCTCCGGCGTCCGGTTTCGGAACAGGGCCACCCGGGAGAAGCCTTTGCTCTCCAGCAGGGCATAGGCCTCCCGCAGACCCCGGGCAGCGTCGGCGGCCCGGTGGGCGTCGGTGCCCACCGTGACCAGCGTCCCCCCCAGGTCGCGGTACCGCTCCAGCAGCCAGCCGTATTCCGGCATCAGGAACGCCGACTTGCCGCTGTTGACCTCCAGGGCCTTTCCGGTGCGCACCAGGGAGCGGAGCAGCTCGGAGATCCGCTCCTCATAGGGCTCCAGCCCCACCGGCTGGCCGTCCCGCTGCACCATGTACCGGAGGGGGTAGGGCAGATGCGCCAGAGCGTCGAAGCGTCCCCAGGCCATCAGGGCCTCCAGACCGTCAAAGTAGTCGTCCAGATAGCGGTAGCACTGCTCCGGGCTCTTGAAGTTGACATAATAATAATCCTGCCAGTCCAGCGCCCTGCTGGCGTTGTGGATGGAGCCCAGGACGAGATCCAGCCCCGGCTCCTGCAGCGCCTGCTCGGCGGCGGCGAAGTCCGCCGGGGCGTTGCCCAGCTCCAGGCCGTAGCGCAGCTCCATCTGCCCGTCCAGAGCGGCCAGGGCCTCCCGCTGCTGGCGGCGGGCGGGCACCCAGTCGTAGACGGGGACAAGCTGATTTTTCTCGTTGACCACGTCATAATGGTCGGTGAAGCAGAGAACGTCCACCCCCCGGCCCAGAGCGGCCCGGGCCATCTCCTCCCGGCTGTTGTGACCGTCAAAGGAGACGGTGGAGTGGATGTGCTGATCGATGAGAGACACGTCGCAAAACCTCCCAAACGGAATTCTTCTGTGGATATTGTAATGCGTCCGGGCCAAAAGCGCAAGGCTTTCGGCCCATCATTCCGAGGCCCCCGCCCTTTACATCCCGGCAAATTTGCCGTATAATAGTGCATATCCTCAGAAACGAGAAAGGGTACATCCATGAAAATCGCGGATTATACGATGACCATCCAGGAGCCGGTAGCCTGTGTGAAGCCCGGACGGACGGCGCTGCTCAAGCTGTGCGTGGCGCTCCTCTGTGTGGTGGGCGCCGTGGTCGTGGCAGGGCTGATCTGGGCTGCCGTCGCAGGGGTAGATGTGGCCGACCTCCCCTGGGCGCCCCGCCTCGCCCTGGCCGCCCTGGCCATCGCCGGTGCTGCGGGTATTTACCAGAGCGTCCGGGAGGAAAAGGTCCCGGTGAAGCTCTCCTTTTATAAGGATCGCCTGACGCTCGCCGACGATGGCCGCCCCAGCCTGTGGCATGAGGGAGCGTCGCCCCGGACGGTGGAGCTCCCCTATGACCAGGTCAAGAGCTGCTTTTTCAGCCCCCGACGGATGAAGGTGGTCTTTCAGATGAAGGGCTACACCGTCGTCTGGGGGGAACGCACCAGGCAAAAGAGCGGTACGGCGGAGCTGTCCACCCTGGGAGCGCCGGACATGGACTTTGCCGCCCTCATCGAAAAGCACAGCCCTCTGAAGGTGTCCCAGCGGAACTGACGGTTCGGCATACAAAAATCATCCCGGCAATGGCGGTCGGCTTTCGTCGATTTGACGGAAACCGGCGGCCTTTTTTTCACCGGAAATTGTGACTAGAAAATGAACAAATCACCCAAAACACATTGCCAAAAATTGGACGAAACGCCGAAAATCCTTCGGAAAGGTGGATTCTTTATTTACATTTCCCCTGGGATTGCTTATACTAATAGATGTCAAAATTCGCTTTAACAGGGAGCAAATTTCCCTGGAGAGAACGGAATGATACAAATCGACAACGGAGGTGTCAGTATGCGCGTTCAATTCACCGAAACTGTATTGCGCGATGCAAACCAATCCCTGATGGCCACCCGACTGCCCTATTCGGATTATGAGGCGATCCTGCCCACTATGGACAAGGCCGGCTATTATTCCGTGGAATGCTGGGGCGGCGCCACCTTTGACTCCTGCCTGCGCTATCTGGGAGAGGATCCCTGGGAGCGCCTGCGCAACATCCGCAAGAATATGCCCAACACCAAGCTGCAGATGCTGCTCCGCGGCCAGAACCTTCTGGGCTACAAGCACTACCATGACGACGTGGTGGAGAAGTTTGTAGAGCTGTCCATTAAGAACGGCATCGATATCCTGCGGATCTTCGACGCCCTGAACGATTTCCGTAACCTGGGCACCGCTCTGGACGCCACCAAGAAATACGCCAACGAGAACACCGTGGCCTCCGGCTGCATCTCCTACACCCAGTCCCCCGTCCATACGGTGAGCAAGTATGTGGAGATGTGCAAGGAGCTGCAGCGGATGGGCTTCGATACCATCTGCCTGAAGGACATGGCCGGCACCATGAGCCCCTATGAGGCCGAGCACCTCATCAAGGGCATCAAGGACGCCGTGGGCGACAT
>JAJPXB010000005.1 GCA_021205695.1 Clostridiales bacterium | reverse complement strand
GTTGGGGTCGTGGGCGGGGGTGATCTTCACCACACCGGTGCCCTTGGTCATGTCGGCGTGCTCGTCGCAGACGATGGGGATCTCCTTGTTCAGCAGGGGCAGAATGGCGTGGCAACCGTGGAGGTTGGCATACCGGGGGTCCTCGGCGTTGATGGCCACGGCGGTGTCGCCCAGCATGGTCTCCGGCCGGGTGGTGGCCAGCTCCAGGTATTCGCCGGTCTCCTTCACCTGGTAGAGCAGGTGCCAGAAGTTTCCGTCCTGTTCCTCGTACTCCACCTCCGCGTCGGAGATGGAGGTGTCGCAGTGGGGGCACCAGTTGACCATGCGGTTGCCCTGGTAAATTTTGCCCTCGTTGTACAGCCGGACAAAGACCTCCTTCACCGCGTCGCTACACCCCTCGTCCATGGTGAAGCGCTCCCGCTCCCAGTCGCAGGAGGAACCCAGGGTGCGCAGCTGCTTGACAATGCGTCCGCCGTACTCGTTTTTCCAGGCCCAGGCCCGCTCCAGGAACTTCTCCCGGCCAATGGACTCCTTGGTCAGGCCCTCCTTCTTCATCTCCTCCACCACCTTGGCCTCGGTGGCGATGGAGGCGTGGTCGGTGCCGGGGACCCACAGGGCGGCGTATCCCTGCATCCGCTTGAACCGGATGAGGATGTCCTGCAGCGTGTTGTCCATGGCGTGGCCCATGTGCAGCTGTCCGGTCACGTTGGGGGGCGGCATAACGATGGTATAGGGCTTTTTGTCCGGGTCCCGGTGGCCCCGGAAGCAGCCGCTCTCCTCCCATTGCTGATAAATGCGGCTCTCCACCTTCTGCGGCTCGTACACCTTCGGCAGTTCTCTTGTCATCTTCTCTTCACGCTCCGTTTTCTCATATCGGCCCCGGGGACAGCAAAAAAGCCCCGGGCCGTCTCTGGCTCAGGGCGAACAGTGTCTGTCCGTGGTACCACCTGAATTTGGCGCGAGCGCCACACTCATGGCCCGGTAACGGCGGGGGACCGGCGGCGCCTACTGCTCAGATTTCAGCGCCGCAGCTCCGGGGCGACCTTCCGCACGCGACCGACGGCGCCTTTCACCAAACGGCGCCTCTCTTTGCCCGGCGGGCGTGCGTACTCCTCCCCATCAAAGCAGTTCACAGATGGGGTTAGTATAACCATTTTGCCCGTTTTTGTCAACCGTTCTTTGAAAAAACGACAGGGCGGCGGCGAATTTCACCGCCGCGCCCCGGTTTTTCCCGAAAGAGGGGAGCTCCGCCGGGAAGCCGGGCCAAAAACGGGGGGAGAGCGCCGCTCCGGCGGGGTTTTACCCATTTTTTACGTCCGGATCCGGTTTTCGTGCATCACTTACAATTGACATTTCGCTATCGCCGTGGTAAAGTTTTCAAGGTAATGATGAGAAATTGTACCCATGCCGGCTCGGGCGGCGCCGCCGCCCGCCGGAACGACCACCACATGATTGGAGGCTATATAAAATATGCACGAATACAGCAAGGAAGAGCTTCGCACCCTGATCGAGGGCAAGCTCCGCCGCCACTACGGCCGCATCCCCTCTGAGGCCACCCCCACCCAGATGTTCAAGTCCTGCGCCCTGGTCATCCGGGACATTATGTCCGCCAACCGGATCGTCACGTCCAAATCCATCGACGTGGCCCAGGCCCGGCAGGTGCATTACCTGTCCATGGAGTTCCTGATGGGGCGCTCCCTGATGAAGAACGCCTATAACCTGGGCGTGGTGGAGCCGCTGACCGAGGCAATCGAGTCCATGGGCTTCTCCGCTGCGGACCTGTTCGAGCTGGAGCCGGACGCCAGCCTGGGCAACGGCGGCCTGGGCCGTCTGGCCGCCTGCTATCTGGAGTCCATGACCACCCAGGAGATCCCCGCCACCGGCTACTCCATCTGCTATCAGCTGGGCCTGTTCAAGCAGAAGATCTCCGACGGCAAGCAGATCGAGCTGGCCGACGAGTGGCTGTCCCTGGGCGATGCCTGGCTGATGCCCCGGCGGGACGAGTGCGAGACGGTCCGCTTCGGCGGCACCGTGGAAAACGATGTGGACGAGGAGGGCCGCTTCGTCTGCCGCCAGGTGGGCTACACCGAGGTGCTGGCCGTCCCCATGGACATGGAGATCGCCGGCTATCAGACCAGCCATGTGAACAAGCTCCGCCTCTGGGACGCCAAGAGTCCTACGCCGGTGAACATGGACTACTACTCCTCCGGCGAGTACCTCAAGGCCGTGGAGCAGCAGATCACCGCCGAGACCATCGCCAAGGTCATCTACCCCGCCGACGACCACTACGAGGGCAAGAGCCTGCGGCTGAAGCAGCAGTACTTCTTCGTCTCCGCCACCGTGCAGTCCATCTGCCGGAAGCACAAGAAGCTGTACGGCACGCTGAAAAACTTCCACGAGAAGCACGTTCTCCAGATCAACGACACCCATCCCACCCTGGTCATCCCCGAGCTGATGCGCATTTTCATCGACCAGGAGGGCTACAGCTGGGATGAGGCGTGGTATATCACCACCCACTCCGTGGCCTACACCAACCACACCGTTCTGGCCGAGGCCCTGGAGCACTGGCCCCAGATCCTGGTGCAGGGCCTGCTGCCCCGCATCTTCCAGATCATGTGCGAGATCAACGACCGCTATCTGAAGGAGGTCCGCGCCTTCTTCCACGACGACGAGAACAAGGCCCGGGAGCTGGCCATCATCTGGGACGGAGACGTGCGCATGGCCAACCTCTGCGTCGCCGCCTGCTACGCCATCAACGGCGTGGCCGCCCTCCACTCCCAGATCCTGAAGGACGACGTGTTCCACACCGCCTACCTCCGCACGCCGGACAAGTTCACCAACGTCACCAACGGCGTGGATCACCGCCGCTGGCTCAGCCAGATCAACCCCCAGCTGGATCAGCTCATCCGGGACGTCACCGGCAGCGACGAGTACCTGCTCCACCCCCAGTCCGGCCTGAAAAAGTTCGAGGCCGCCCGGGAGGATCCCTCCGCCCTGAACCAGCTGGCCAAGATCAAGCGGGCCAACAAGGAGGCGTTTGCCGACTACGCCCTGAAGCAGTACGGCTTCCGGCTGAACCCCGACGCCATCTTCGACGTGCAGGTGAAGCGGCTGCACGAGTATAAGCGCCAGCTGCTCAACGTGATGCACATCATCTATCTGTATCAGCAGATCCAGGACGGCAAGACCATCCAGCCCCGCACCTTCCTCTTTGGCGCCAAGGCCGCTCCGGCCTACTACACCGCCAAGCGGATCATCGAGCTCATCAACTCCCTGAGCCGGGAGATCAACAACGATCCCCGGTGCAAGGATCAGCTCCAGGTGTTCTTCCTGGAGAACTATCGGGTCTCTCTGGCGGAGAAGCTGATGCCCGCCGCCGAGGTGTCCGAGCAGATCTCCACCGCCGGCAAGGAGGCCTCCGGCACCGGCAACATGAAGTTCATGATGAACGGCGCTCTGACCATCGGCACCGAGGATGGCGCCAATGTGGAGATGCACAGCGTCCTGGGCGACGACAACATCTTCATCTTCGGCCTCACCTCCGACGAGGTCTCCAGCAGGCTCCGCTCCGGCTACAACTCCTATGAGTATTACAACCAGAACCCGGTCATCCGGGAGGTGCTGTCCGCCATCACCAACGGCTTCTCCGACGGCAAGCGGTATGAGGATCTGACCAACGGTCTGCTCTACGGCAACGGCGGTCAGGCGGACCCCTATCTGCTGCTGGCCGACTTCGAGAGCTACCGCTACACCCAGGAGAAGGTGGCCGAGGCCTATCAGGATCAGAAGCACTGGAACCAGATGTCCGTTTCCAACATCGCCCGCTCCGGCATCTTCTCCTCCGACCGCTCCATCGCCGACTACGCCGCCAACATCTGGCATGTGGACGTGCGCAACAAGAGCTGATTCCTCTCCCGCACCCTTTGGGCGGCAGACGGGCTTCCGTCTGCCGCCCTTTTTGCCCGGGGACGCGCGGGAGGGCGGAGAAAGCGGAGTTGCAAAAAAGGAAATCATTTGCTATACTGGGGGACAAACTGTCAGAGAGAACTCTGAATCACAAGAGAGAAGAGGTAGACCTGTTTGAAAGAGAACCTGAAAAAGCTGCTGTCCTACTATCGCCCCTACAGGAGGACCTTCCTCATCGACCTGTTTTTCGCCATGCTGTCGGCGGTGGTGTCCCTCGTCATCCCGCTGGTGGTGCGGTACATCACCTCGTCGGTCATCACCCTCCCTGCGGAGGAGGCGATCCCCGCCATCTGGCAGCTGGGACTGCTGATGACCCTGCTGGTGGCTGTCCAGTGCGGCAGCAACTACTACATCTCCTACTACGGTCACGTCATGGGCGCTCACATGGAGTACGATATGCGCCAGGAGCTGTTCGCCCACTATCAGGAGCTGTCCTTCTCCTTCTACGACGACCAGAAGGTGGGCCAGCTCATGAGCCGCATCACCAACGACCTGTTCGACATCACCGAGCTGCTCCACCACGGGCCGGAGAATATCATCATCTCGGTCATCAAGTTGGTGGGCGCGCTGGTGATCCTGCTGTCCATCAGTCCGGCCCTGGCCCTGGCCGCCTTCGCCCTGGTGCCGTTTATGCTGTGCTACGCCCTGTACTTCAACAAAAGGATGAGGCGGGCCTTCCGCCGGAACCGGGAGCGCATCGCCCAGATCAACGCCCAGATCGAGGACAACCTCTCCGGCATCCGGGTGGTGAAATCCTTCACCAACGAGGCGATGGAGGAGGAGAAGTTCCGGGAGGGCAACGACGGCTTCCTGAGCGCCAAGCGGGACAGCTACCGCTATATGGGCGGCTACAACTCCGGCCTGACCGCCTTTATCACCATGATCCAGGTGGTGGTCATCGTCACGGGGGGCATCGGCATCGCCCAGGGGCAGATCGCGGTCGCCGACCTGGTGACCTTCCTGCTGTACATCAGCGTGTTCACCGACCCCATCAAGACCCTCATCGACTTTACCGAGCAGTTCCAGAACGGCTATACCGGCTTTGAGCGGTTCCTGGAGATTTTGCGCATCGCCCCGGACATCCAGGACGCCCCGGACGCCGTGACCGTCGACCACGCGGAGGGGAACATCAGCCTGCGGGACGTCTCCTTCCACTACGAGGGGGAGGAGCGCCCGGTGCTGGACCATGTGGATCTGGACATCCCCGCCGGGAGCTATGTGGCCCTGGTGGGCCCCTCCGGCGTGGGAAAGAGCACCCTCTGCAACCTGATCCCCCGGTTCTACGACGTCACCGGCGGGGCCATCCTGCTGGACGGGAGGGACATCCGTTCCGTCACCCTGGAGAGCCTCCGGCGGCAGATCGGCATGGTCCAGCAGGAGGTCTATCTCTTTGCCGGGACGGTGCTGGAGAACATCCGGTACGGCCGCCCCGACGCCAGCCGGGAGGAGGTCATCCAGGCGGCAAAGGAGGCCAACGCCCACGACTTCATCATGGAGCTGCCCAACGGCTACGACACCGACATCGGCCAGCGGGGCATCAAGCTCTCCGGCGGCCAGAAGCAGCGGCTCTCCATCGCCCGGGTGTTCCTGAAAGACCCTCCCATCCTGATCTTTGACGAGGCCACCTCCGCCCTGGACAACGAGAGCGAGCGGCTGGTGCAGGAGAGCCTGGAGCGGCTGGCGAAGGACCGCACCACCCTGGTCATCGCCCACCGCCTGTCCACCATCCGCAACGCCCATCGCATCCTGGTGCTCACCGACCACGGCGTCCAGGAGCAGGGCAGTCACCGGGAGCTGATGGCCCGGGACGGCATCTACGCCCGGCTGTATCGGATGCAGTTTGAGGATATGTAAGCGCCGCGGCATCATTATAATAAGATAATAATAAAAGGAAGGAGAGCGACTGGCGGCTGCCGGTCGCGCTCCTTAGACTGTCAAAAAAGCGCTTGAGACTCCCGCAACAGAGTAGCGGGGGTGCGGAGGAGGGGGCAAAAAGCCCCCTTCGCGTGCAATAAAAAACGATTTTTAGAACTTTTCTAAAGTTCAAAAACCGTACTCAGCGTGGCAAAAAGGATTTTTGACACGCTGAGGAGAGCGACCGGCGGCTGCCGGTCGCGCTCCCTCTGTATGGCCGTTTACAGGCCCTTCTCCCCGCAATAAGCGGTCAGCCGCTCTCGCATCTCCCGGCGGGAGAGGGGGTTGTTCAGGCCGATGATGTCCGCCCGGCTCTCCCAGCCCCGCAGATGGGAGACCAGCTCCGCCGGACAGAGCACCAGGTCATATTCTCCGGCGGTCTTTGCCCCCCGCTGGATGGAGCCGTGGTCGAGCCGGGACAGCTCCAGCCCCAGCTCCGCGGCCACCTTCCGCAGCACCGATTCCATCATCAGACTGACCCCCGCCCCGTTGGGACAGCAGACCAGCACCCGCAGACCGGACATGGCGTCGCCTCCTTCCTCCTGCATCCGTCCGTCGCTTTTATTATACGCCCGGAGCCGGTTTGAAACAAGGGGATTCATGGCCACAATTTCCCACCCGTGGGAAAAACCTCCAGCATAAGAGGGGCGCTTTGGCGGAAACTAGAGCAAAAGAGGAGGAGACAGCGATGAAGAGACGTATGTTAGCGGCGCCGCTGCTGGCGGCCATGCTGGGCGGCCTGTTGCCCGGGGCCTGGGCGGCGGAGGCGGAGGAGCCCGCTCCGGTGACCATCTCGGCCAGAGCAGGCGTGCTGATGGAGCGGGAGACGGGGACGATCCTCTATGAGGAGAACGCCCACGAGGCCCTGGAGCCCGCCTCGGTGACCAAGGTGATGACCATGCTGCTGGTGGCGGAGGCCATCGACAGCGGGAGCGTCTCCCTGGAGGACACAGTGACCACCAGCGCCTACGCCGCCGGCATGGGCGGCAGCCAGGTCTATCTGGAGGAAGGGGAGCAGATGACCGTCAGCGAGATGCTCAAGGCGGTGGCGGTGGCCTCGGGCAACGACGCCGCCGTGGCCCTGGCGGAGCATCTGCGGGGCAGCGAGGAGGCGTTTGTGGCGGCCATGAACCGGCGGGCGGCGGAGCTGGGCATGGAGGACACCCACTTCTGCAACTGCACCGGTCTCCCCGCGGAGGGACATCTGACCTCCGCCTATGACATCGCCCTCATGTCCCGGGAGCTGTTGCGCCATGAGGTGATACGGGATTATACCGGCATCTGGATGGACACCCTCCGGGACGGGACGTTCCAGCTGGCCAACACCAACAAGCTGATCTACTACTATGACGGGGCCACCGGGCTGAAAACCGGCTTTACCCAGGGGGCGGGCTTCTGCATCTCCGCCAGCGCCCGGCGGGACGGCATGGAGCTCATCGCCGTGGTGCTGGGGGCGGAGACCTCCTCCGACCGGTTTGAGAGCGCAAAGACGCTGCTGAACTATGGCTTCGGCGGCTGGACGGTGACGGATGTGACCGCCGGAGTGACCCTGCCTCCGGTCCCCGTGACTTTGGGCGAGGCGGAGAGCGTCCGGACGGCTGTGGAGGGCGGACAGGTGCTGATCGCCCGGAGCGACGCGGGCCGTCTCTCCGCCGAGCTGACCCTGGATGAGACGGCGGAGGCCCCGGTGGAGGCGGGAGACGTGCTGGGGACGCTGACCGTCTCCCTGGACGGACAGGTGCTCCGGGAGCTCCCCGTCACGGCGGCGGAATCGGTGGCGCGCAGGACCTTCGGCAGCATTTTTCGGGAGATGGTGGGCCAACTGCTGCCCGGATGAGGAACGGCGGTTCCGATTGTGAATTTTTATGAACAGCGCTTGTGAGCGGGGAGAGGATATGCTATAATTTGTCTCACAGATGATGTGTCCCGCCCGGCTCCGTGGGAACACATAAAAGGAGACGATCCTATGGCAGAAGCCCAACCCGGCTGGAGAAAGCTGGAACACAACGTTGCAGGCACGGTCGCGCCGAAGCCTCTGGGCGTGGAGCTGCTCCCCTCGGTGGGGGGACGGCTCCGGATGTCCTGCCGGAGCGGAGCCTTCCCGGAGGGGGAGCTGCTGCTGGTGCTGTCCACCTGGGCGGAGACGGAGCACTGGTGCGTCCCCGCCTGGCTGGAGGAGGGGATGCTGACGGCGGACCTCTCCGGGACGGACGAGGCGTGGAGCCCGGAAAACGAGAAGCCGTTCATCGTCACCCTGGCCAGGCGGGAGGGAGATCAGCTGACTCAGTACCCACTCCGGGCCAGACGGTATCTGAACCGGCTCAAGCCCGGGGGCCGCTGCGACTACTTCTTCAACGATCAGAAGCTGTGGAGCGGCCCGGTAGACAGCTTCTGCCGGGAAGGGGCGTACTACGAGGCGGTCCCCCGCTATCTGCTGAAGGAGCAAAAGGCGGTGGTCGTGGCCCTGACGGTGGTTCCCCGGGAGCTGCGGTATTGGGAGCAGTTCACCTACGGACTGGACGGGTTCCTCATCCGGGACGGGCGGTTGCTGCTGGGCGCCAGAGCGCCGGAAAATGCCCCGCCGCTGACCGGCTTCTCCCTGCACCGGACGGACGGCTCCATTCAGGGACAGCGGTTCTTCCCGGCCAGAAAATCCCCCTCGGACGACGGGCTGATGCTGGGGGCGGTGGAGCTGACCGCCCTGCCCATGGACGGGGCGGAGTACGCCCTCTCCGGCGTGCTGTCCGATGAGGACGGGCTGCAGTTCCATGTCCCCCTGGCCATCACCGACCGCAAGTCGTTTCAGGGGGCGGAGCTGCTGGCCAATGGAGCGCCCCTGATCCGGTCGGAGGGGATGGGCTGTTATTTTCGGATAGACGAGCTGTGCCGCCCGTCCTTCCGGGCGGCGGATCGCCCCCTGACCTGCCAGGACGGGCCGGAGGGCGTGTCCCTCCGGGAGGCGGTGGAGAAAAAGCTGCTGCCCGTGGCGGGCCACTGGGCGGTACGGGACCTGGGCGGCCAGGACTGGCAATGGCGGTTCGAGGTCCCCGGCGTGTCTCTGGAGGAGGGGGCCGAGGTGCTCCTGGCGGCGGAGAGCAAGGGGGAGCGGCTGTACTGTCCGGTGCAGATCTCCTTCTCCGGCCCGCAGGGATGCCTGCTGACGGCGGACCTGACCCCCGTGGCGGAGCGCCTGCAAAACAGCCGGATCGTCCGCTGGGAGCTGACCCTGGCCGTCCGCCAGGGGACGTGCTGGCAGAATGTGCTTTTGCGCTGCCCGGATCGGATGGCGCGGAGAAAGCTGGCGGCGGACAAAAAGTACCGGAACGTCCGCTATACCTACGGAGAGCCCCTGGGCGTCACGGAGCTGGGCGACCAGCAGGTGGAGGGCGTGATCTGCTGCCCCTCGGCGGGGTACTGCAAGCTGCAGACCGCGGACCGCGCCCGGCGGTATGAGCGGCAGGTGACCTGCTGGGTGGAGCAGATCAGCCTCCGGTTCGGAAAACTGCGGATCAGCGTGCGCTGCCCCGAAAACATCCCGGGGGAGTGGTGCTCCTTTGCCCTGGTCCACCGGTACAAGCTGGAGGTAGACCGGAAGATCTACCTGGCGCCGGCAAGGAAGGTGGTCAGGCGGGACGGGGAGATCTGGATGACCGGAGAGATCAGGCTGTCCGACTTCCGATTCGAGCCCATCTGGTGGGACATCCGGGCGGCCTTTCGGGGGGAGGACGGCCAGACCTATCTGGCGTATGCCCAGGCCCCGAAAAAGCGGAAGACGGCGTCCACCGGCGCATGGGCGAAGTGCCGGGAGCAGCTGGAGCGCACCCTGTTCCCCGACAGCTGCCGCCAGGGGGAGGAGCTGAGCATCTCCCTCTATGAGACGTCAAACGACCGGTTCGCCCTGGCGTGTCAGGAGTACAGCCCCTACAGCGGCCTGGCCTTCCGGCTGAAGGAGCGGTTGGCGCTGGTGCTGTTCCGGCTGTTCCGGAAGCAGCTGAAGCAGAAGAACATCTTCCTGTGCTTCGAAAAATTCTGCTGTATGGCCCAGGACAACGGCTTCTATTTCTTCCGCCACTGTATGGAGAGCGGCATGGAGCAGAAGATGCACCGGAGCATCTACTACGTCATCGACAAAAAACAGCCGGACTATCAGGAGCGGCTGCTGCCCTACCGGGATCATGTGATCCAGTTTATGAGCCTGAGACACATGGTCTATATCCTGGCGGCACGGCTGCTCATCTCCACCGACTCCAGGGCCCACGCCTATGCCTGGCGGAACAAGGAGAGCATCATCCTGCCCCGGGTGCAGAACACCAAGAAGATCCTGTTCCTCCAGCACGGCGTGATCGCCATGAAGCGGGTGGACATCTATAACAAAAAGACCAACCCCATGAACCTGTTCGTCACCTCCAACCGGCGGGAGCACGACATCGTCGTGGAGAACATGGGCTACGCCCCGGAGGATGTGATCATCACCGGCCTTGCCCGGTGGGATGTATTAAAGGATAAGGGCCTGGAGGAGCGGCACATCCTGGTCATGCCCACCTGGCGCAACTGGCTGGAGGAGGTGCCCGACCTGGTGTTCCAGGCCAGCGACTACTACCGGAACTATATGTCCCTGCTCAACGATCCCCGTCTGGCCGACCTGCTGGAGCGGCAGGACCTGTACCTGGATTTCTACGTCCACCCCAAGTTCCGGGAGTACCTCCACAGCTTCACCATTCAGGAGGGCGGCCGGGTGCGGCTGATCCCCTTCGGCGCGGAGCCGCTCAACGAGCTGATGATGGGCTGCAAAATGCTGGTGACGGACTACTCCAGCGTCTGCTGGGACGTCTACTACCAGGGCAAGCCGGTGCTGTTCTACCAGTTCGACGTGGACAGGTACAATGAGACGACCGGGGCCTACATCGACCTGGAGACGGAGCTGTTCGGGGACCGGGTGATGACGACGGAGGCGCTGCTGGACAAGCTGGAGGAGTACGCCGAAAACGACTTCCGTCTCCCGGAGGTCTACGCGGAGATGCGGCCCCGGATGTACGCCTACATCGACCGGAACAACAGCCAGCGCATCTGCGAGGAGATCATGAAGCGGAACTGGTAAAAGAGCGATTTGCGACGGGCGTTCGGCAGGGCGGCCCGCGGTCCGGCGGCATGCCGGGCTGCGGGCCGCTCTTGCGGCGCGCCTCCGTTTCGACGAAAAAAGAAGAAAAAACAGGAAAAAAGTGCTTGACATCCGCTAATGCATCCGGTACAATAACCCATGTGCGCTCCGGCGCACTGTGCGATGATGCAGGAGATTGCGGGAGGATTCCCGGTAACTTCTGCGGAGTATGTCCGGGCTGGATCTGGGCGGCTGTGATGAACCACGATGCTCTCAGGGGTGTAGATCGCCTCGCATGGTGGATGCGGCCGACGGTTTTCGTCGGCTTTCCTTATGACGTGGAATGATACACACGGCACGGCGGTTGATTTCAGTCAAGCAAAACGATCCAAATAAAACCGGCTCATGTACAACAAGTACGAAACCCAAGGAGGAAAACACCATGGCAAACCAAACCATCCGCGTCCGTCTGAAGGCCTATGACCATCAGCTCATCGACCAGAGCGCCGAGACTATCGTCCAGACCGCCAAGCGCAACGGCGCCACCGTCTCCGGCCCCATCCCTCTGCCCACCAAGAAGGAGATCGTCACCATCCTGCGGGCGACGCACAAGTATAAGGACAGCCGGGAGCAGTTCGAGCGGCGCACCCACAAGCGTCTGATCGACATCCAGAACCCCACCCCCAAGACGGTGGAGGCCCTGATGAACCTTCAGCTCCCCGCCGGCGTGGAGATCGAGATCAAGCTGTAAAAAACAGCCGGATATCTCACCCAATATTCCTTTGTTAGCACCCATTCTCCGCCTGCTTTGCCGTGAGCGGAGGGGTCATGTTGACGCAGCGCTGCCAGTCCAATGGGCATCTGCCTCAACCAATAACCTGAATAAGGAGGAAATTCCGAAATGGAAAAAAAGGCAATCCTCGGCAAAAAGGTCGGTATGACCCAGATCTTTGACGAAGCCGGCAAGGTGATCCCCGTCACCGTCATCGAGGCGGGGCCCTGCACCGTGGTTCAGAAAAAGACCGCCGAGAAGGACGGCTATGAGGCCGTCCAGCTGGGCTTCCAGCCCACCACCGAGAAGCATTTGACCAAGGGCCAGAAGGGCCACCTGGCCAAGGCCGGTGTGAGCGAGATGCTCCGCGTCCTGAAGGAAGTCGATGTGGACAGCTACGACCAGCTCAGCGTAGGCGACGTGCTCAAGGCCGACGTCTTTGAAGTGGGCGACAAGGTAGACGCTGTGGGCATCAGCAAGGGCAAGGGCTATGCCGGCGTCATCAAGCGCCACGGCGCCCAGCGCACCCCCATGAGCCACGGCGGCGGCCCCGTCCATCGCCATGCCGGCTCCATGGGCTCCACCTCGACCCCCAGCCGTATCCGCAAGGGTAAGATCGGCGCCGGTCAGATGGGCAACGAGCAGGTCACCATCCAGAACCTGGAGGTCGTCCAGGTGGACCCCGAGATCAACCTGCTGGCTGTCAAGGGCGCGATCCCCGGCCCCAAGGGCGGCGTTGTGGTCATCAAGAGCACCTCGAAGGTCAACGTGGCCAAGAAGGGCGACGCCGGTATCTCCAGCAACCCGCAGAGGGCATCTGCCCGCGTGAACCCGCAGAAGGCTTCCGCAAGAAAGCACTAAGGGAAAGGAGAGTACCACAATGTCTAATGCAAAGCTTTATGATCTGGCCGGCAAGGAGCTGGGCGAGGTCGAACTGGCGGATTCCGTCTTCGGCATCGAGCCCAACGTGGCTGCCGTCCATGCAGTGGTCAAGAACCATTTGGCCAACTGCCGTCAGGGTACTCAGTCTGCCCTGACCCGTGCCGAAGTCTCCGGCGGCGGCAGAAAGCCCTGGCGTCAGAAGGGCACCGGCCGCGCCCGTCAGGGCTCCACCCGGTCCCCCCAGTGGACCCACGGCGGCGTCGTGTTCGCCCCCAAGCCCCGGAGCTACCGCTACTCCCTGAACAGGAAGCTCAAGCGCCTGGCGCTCAAGAGCGTCCTGTCCGACAAGGCCCAGAACGGCAACGTGGCCGTGGTCGAGGGCCTGGAGATCGAGCAGCCCAGAACCAAGACCATGGTGGGCCTGCTGGACTCCATCAGCGCCGGCAAGAGCGTGGTCATCACCGACGGCGTGAAGCAGGGCGTGGTCCTGTCCAGCCGGAACATCCCCGGCGTCATCACTACTCCCGCCAACAACCTGAGCGTCTATGACCTGGTCAACGCCAAGACCCTGGTCATCGACAAGGCCGCACTGGCCACCATCGAGGAGGTGTACGCATGACCGCTTATGATATCATTATTAAGCCCGTCGTCACCGAACGTTCCATGATGGGCAGCGCTGACAAGAAGTACACCTTCATCGTCAGCCCTAAGGCCAACAAGGCGGAGATCGGCAAGGCCGTGGAGGAGATCTTCGGCGTGAAGGTCTCCAAGGTCAACACGATGAACTATGATGGCAAGGTAAAGCGTATGGGCGCTGGCCGCCCCGGCCGCCGCTCCGCCTACAAAAAGGCGATCGTCACGCTGACCGAGGACTCCAAGACCATCGAGTTCTTCGAGGGTATGGCGTAAGGAGGTAACGTAAATGGCGATCAAGACTTATAAGCCCACAACGCCGGCCCGCCGCCATATGACGGTCTCCACGTTCGAGGGCATCGACAAAAAGGCAAAGCCGGAGCGTAGCCTGACCCAGGCTCTCCAGAAGAGCGCAGGCCGCAACAGCTACGGCCGCATCACCGTCCGCCACCGCGGCGGCGGCGAGCGCCGGAAGTACCGCATCATCGACTTCAAGCGGCTCCGGGAGGACAAGGCCACCGTGATCCGTCTGGAGTACGACCCCAACCGGAGCGCCAACATCGCCCTCATCCAGTATGAGGACGGCACCAAGGCCTATATCCTGGCTCCCGTGGGCCTGAAGCCCGGCCACATCATCGAGACCGGCGCGGACGCCGACATCAAGCCGGGCAACTGCCTGCCCCTGTCCGCCATCCCCCTGGGCACCGTCATCCACAACATCGAGCTGCATCCCGGCAAGGGCGCGCAGCTGGTGCGGGCCGCCGGTGAGCAGGCGCAGCTGATGGCCAAGGAGGGCGACTCCGCCCAGATCCGGCTCCCCTCCGGCGAGTACCGCCTGGTCAAGGCCAACTGCAAGGCCTGCATCGGCCAGATCGGCAACGAGGACCATGCCAACATCCACATCGGCAAGGCAGGCCGGAAGCGTCATATGGGCTGGCGGCCCACCGTCCGCGGCTCCGTCATGAACCCCAACGACCACCCCCACGGCGGCGGCGAGGGCCGCGCCCCCATCGGCCGTCCCGGCCCTGTGACCCCCTGGGGCAAGCCCGCTCTGGGTTACAAGACCCGGAAGAAGAAGAATCCCACCGACAAGTTCATTGTCCGTCGCCGCAACGGCAAGTAAGGAGGCTGGAAGATAATGAGCAGATCTGTCAAGAAAGGCCCCTTCTGCGCCCCCGAGCTGCTGAAGCGGGTCGAAGAGATGAACAAGACCGGCGAGAAGAAAGTGCTGAAGACCTGGAGCCGCGCCTCCACCATCTTCCCCGCCTTTGTGGGCCACACCATCGCCGTCCACGACGGCCGCAAGCACATCCCGGTGTATATCACCGAGGATATGGTCGGCCACAAGCTGGGTGAGTTCGCACCCACCCGCACCTTCCGCGGCCACAGCGGCGGAAAGACGAAGTAAGGAGGCGTCGGAACATGAGTGAAGCAAAAGCTACCCTGACCTACGCCCGTATCGCCCCCCGGAAGGTCAACATCGTCGCTGACCTGATCCGGGGCAAGGATATCGACCTGGCCGTGGGCATCCTGAACAATACCCCCAAGAAGGCGTCTCCCCTCCTGGTCAAGCTGGTGAACAGCGCCGCCGCCAACGCCGAGAACAACAGCGGCATGGACCGCGACAAGCTGTACGTCTCCGCCGTCTACGTGAACCCGGGCCCCATCATGAAGCGGATGCAGCCCGTGTCCAAGGGCCGGGGCTACCGGATCGACAAGCGTACCAGCCACATCACCGTCGTGGTGAGCGAGAAAGCCTAAGGAGGAACAGTAATGGGACAGAAAGTGAATCCCCACGGCTTCCGCGTGGGTGTGATCAAGGACTGGGATTCCCGTTGGTACGCCCGTGACGAGAAGGTCGGCGACCTGATCGTTGAGGACCAGAAGATCCGGAAATTCCTGAAAAAGACCCTGTACAGCGCCGGCGTGCCCAGGATCGAGATCGAGCGCGACAGCGCAAAGGTCCGCATCTATCTGCACTGCGCCCGGCCCGGCATGGTCATCGGCAAGGACGCCACCGAGGTGGAGCGTCTGCGCCAGCAGGTGGAGAAGATGATCGGCAAGCCCGTTCAGCTCTCCATCGTCGAGGTCAAGCGCAACGAGGTGGACATGGACGCCCAGCTGGTGGCCGAGAATATCGCCCAGCAGGTGGAGAAGCGCGTCTCCTTCCGCCGCGCCATGAAGAAGGCCATCAGCAGCGCCATGCGCGCCGGCGCCAAGGGCATCAAGATCTCCGCCTCCGGCCGTCTGGGCGGCGCTGAGATCGCCCGGGTGGAGCATTACCACGAGGGCACCATCCCCCTGCAGACCCTCCGGGCCGACATCGACTACGGCTTCGCCGAGGCCGCCACCACCTATGGCCGGATCGGCATCAAGGTGTGGGTGTACAAGGGAGAGGTCCTGCAGCAGACCCTGCGCACCACCCCCCGCACCCTCGACCTGTCCAAGCCCTATCGTGAGCGCTCTGACCGGCCCAACCGCCGCCGCGACGGCAACCGCCGCCCCTCCGGCGACCGGAACGCCAGCGGCAGCTACAACCGCAACCGGGACAACAGCCGTCCCAGCGGCGGCTATAACCGGCCCGCCGGCAACGGCGCTCCCCGTGCAAAGGAAGGAGGCAATCGCTGATGCTTCTGCCGAAGAGAGTAAAGTACCGCAGAGTGCAGCGGGGCCGCATGACCGGCAAGGCCACTCGCGGCAACACCGTCACCTACGGTGAATATGGCCTCCAGGCCACTGAGCCTGCCTGGATCAAATCCAACCAGATCGAGGCCGCCCGTGTCGCCATGACCCGCTATACCAAGCGTGGCGGCAAGGTCTGGATCAAGATCTTCCCCGACAAGCCCGTCACCCAGCAGGCTGCCGGCTCCCGTATGGGTAAAGGTAAGGGCTCCCCTGAGTATTGGGTCGCCGTTGTCAAGCCCGGTCGGGTGATGTTCGAGATCGCCGGCGTTCCCGAGGCCACCGCCCGGGAGGCGCTGCGTCTGGCCGCCCACAAGCTGCCGATCAAGACCAAGATCGTGAAGAAAGAAGCCGTTGTGGAGGGTGGTGAAGCGTAATGAAGGCAAAAGAGATCCGCGCTATGTCCGCCGCTGAGCTGGACGCCAAGCTGGTGGAGCTGAAGAAAGAGCTGTTTAACCTGCGCTTTCAGCACGCCACCAACCAGCTGAGCAATCCCCAGAAGCTGGCCGATGTCAAGCACGACATCGCCCGGGTAAAGACCATCATCCGCGAAAAGGCCGCTGACTAAGGAGGAGCATGAATATGGAAAGAACTTCTTCCCGCAAGACCAGAGTCGGCCTGGTGGTTTCCGATAAGATGGATAAGACGATCGTGGTGGCCATCGCCGACCGTGTGGCCCACCCCCTGTACAAGAAGATCGTCAAGAGAACCTACAAGCTCAAGGCCCATGACGAGAACAACGAGTGCCATGTGGGCGACCGCGTTCGGGTCATGGAGACCCGGCCCCTCTCCAAGGATAAGCGCTGGAGACTGGTCGAGATCGTTGAGAAAGCGAAGTAAGGAGGTGCCGATAGATGATTCAGGAAGAAACACTGCTGAAGGTGGCTGACAATACCGGCGCCAAGGTACTCAAGACCATTCGGGTGCTGGGCGGCTCCCGCCGCAAGTACGGCAACATCGGCGACGTGGTCGTCGCCTCCGTCCGGAAGGCCGCGCCCGGCGGCCAGGTGAAGAAGGGCGACGTGGTCAAGGCCGTCATCGTCCGCTCCGCCTACGGCGTCCGCCGCGCGGACGGCTCCTACGTCCGCTTCGACGAGAACGCCGCCGTCATCATCAAGGACGATAAGACCCCCCAGGGTACCCGTATCTTTGGGCCTGTCGCCCGTGAGCTCCGTGACAAGGATTATCTCCGTATCCTGTCACTGGCTCCCGAAGTGATTTAAGGAGGGCACCCAGATGAAGAAAATCAACGTGAAGAAGGGCGACAAGGTCATTGTCCTCTCCGGAAAGGACGTGGGCAAGACCGGCGAGGTCATCGCCGTCCTCCCCAAGGAGAGCAAGGTCATTGTCGAGGGCGTCAACGTCTGCTACCGGCACACCAAGGCCAGAAAGCAGGGCGACGAGTCCGGCATTATCAAGAAGGCCTGCCCCATCTATGCCTGCAAGGTCATGCGGGTCTGCCCCAAGTGCGGCAAGCCCACCAAGGCCGCCAGCAAGATCGTGGACGGCAAGAAGTCCCGCGTCTGCAAGAAGTGCGGCGCTGAGATCTGAGAGAGGAGCGAAAACTGAAAATGCCTACTTTGAAGGATAAATACAATCAGGAAGTCGCCCCTGCTCTGATGCAGAAGTTCGGCTACAAGTCCGTCATGCAGATCCCCCGCCTGGAGAAGATCGTGGTGAACGTGGGCTGCAGCGAGGGCCGTGAGAACGCCAAGGTGCTGGACAACGTGGTCAACGACCTGACCACCATCACCGGCCAGAAGGCCGTCATCTGCAAGGCCAAAAAGAGCGTGGCAAACTTCAAGCTGCGTGAGGGCATGCCCATCGGCGCAAAGGTCACGCTGCGCCAGGACAAGATGTGGGAGTTCCTGGACCGGCTGTTCAACATCGCCCTGCCCCGCGTCCGCGACTTCCGGGGCATCTCCGCCGATTCCTTCGACGGCCGGGGCAACTACGCCCTGGGCATCAAGGAGCAGCTGATCTTCCCTGAGATCGAGTACGACAAGATCGACAAGATCCGGGGCATGGACATCGTCATCGTGACCACCGCCAACACCGACGAGGAGGCCCGCGAGCTGCTCGGTCAGCTGGGCGCTCCGTACGCCAAGTAAGGGAGGAGACTGAACATGGCAAAGACTTCTATGAAGATCAAACAGCAGCGCCCTGCGAAGTATTCCACCCGCAAGTACAACCGCTGCAAGATCTGCGGCCGGCCCCACGCCTACCTGCGCAACTACGGCATCTGCCGTATCTGCTTCCGTGAGCTGGCCTACAAGGGCCAGATCCCCGGTGTGAAGAAGGCCTCCTGGTAAGGAGACGCCCCTTCCCCCAAATGGGAATTTGATCCGTTCCAACGGCGTCGGAAGTCATGGGAAGACCCTGCCGGGGCGGCGGCTGCCGTCTCCGCCTGCGGCATGAGTTCCCCTGATACCCTGGCGCCTTGACAGGGGACGGCAAGACCGTCCGCCTGTAACCTTTTATCAAGGAGGTCAAACGTATGCACATCACAGATCCCATCGCAGATATGCTGACCCGCATCCGCAACGCGAACGCCGCCAAGCATACCACCGTGGACGTTCCCGCGTCCAACATGAAGAAGTCCATCGCGCAGATCCTTCTGGACGAGGGCTATATCAAGAACTTCCAGCTCATTGACGACGGCACCCAGGGCATCATCCGCATCACCCTGAAGTACAACGGCAATGAGAAGGCCATCTCCGGCCTGCGCCGCGTCTCCAAGCCCGGCCTTCGGGTTTACGCCGGCGCCGACGAGCTGCCCCGGGTCCTCCACGGTCTGGGCATTGCGATCGTATCCACTTCCAAGGGCGTCATGACCGACAAGGCTGCTCGCGCGGCCCATGTCGGCGGTGAAGTCCTGGCGTTCGTCTGGTAAGGAGGTAACACAGAATGTCTCGAATTGGCAGAATGCCTATCGATGTCCCCGCTGGTGTTGCCGTGACCATCGCTGAGGACAACGCCATCACGGTCAAGGGCCCCCTGGGAGAGCTGACGCATCAGTTCCCCGCCGCCATCACCGTGAAGCAGGAGGGCAATGTGATCCACGTCACCCGCCCCAACGACGCCAAGGAGAACCGGGCCGCCCATGGCATGACCCGCTCCATCCTCAACAGCATGGTGGTGGGCGTGACCAAGGGCTTTTCCAAGGAGCTCCAGGTCAACGGCATCGGCTACCGTGTGGCCAAGCAGGGCAGCCAGCTGGTGATGAACGTGGGCTATTCCCACCAGGTCTATGTGGACGAGGTCCCCGGCATCACCCTGGAGTCCCCCGAGCCCAACAAGATCATCGTCAAGGGCTGCGACAAGCAGCAGGTGGGCCAGGTGGCCGCCCGTATCCGCGAGATCCGTCCTCCCGAGCCGTATAAGGGCAAGGGTATCAAGTACGCCGATGAGGTCATCCGCCGCAAGGAAGGCAAGACCGGCGCCAAGAAGAAGTAAGGAGGTGTGCCTAAATGATTAAAAGACCCAATACCAACGCCCAGCGCATCAAGCGCCACAAGCGTGTCCGTTCTAAGATCTCCGGCACCCCCGAGAGACCCCGTCTGAACGTTTTCCGCAGCGAGACCAACATCTATGCCCAGGTCATCGACGACACCAAGGGCGTAACTCTGGTCTCCGCCTCCTCTCTGGAGAAGGGCTTCGAGGGCCCCGGCAGCAACGTAGAGGCCGCCAGGAAGGTGGGCAAGATGGTCGCAGAGCGGGCCAAGGCCGCAGGCATCGACACCGTGGTCTTCGACCGCGGCGGC
This sequence comes from Clostridiales bacterium, assembly GCA_021205695.1. Taxonomy (GTDB): domain Bacteria; phylum Bacillota; class Clostridia; order Oscillospirales; family Oscillospiraceae; genus Onthomonas. The sequence goes on along the minus strand of JAJPXB010000005.1, from coordinate 14,609 downwards.
TACCTGTACCACGGCCGCGTGCAGGCCCTGGCGGAGGGCGCCCGCGAGGGCGGCCTGCAGTTCTGATCGGAGGAGGATAGAAAATGGCTAGATTTGAGAAACCCCAGAGCGAGTATATCGAAAAGCTCGTCTATCTGAACCGGGTCAGCAAGACCGTCAAGGGCGGCCGTGTCGCCAAGTTCACCGCGCTGATGGTCATCGGCGACGGCAAGGGCAAGGTCGGCTACGGCCTGGGCAAGGCTGCCGAGGTGCCCGAGGCCATCCGCAAGGGCCTGGAGGCTGCCAAGAAGAACATGATCACCGTCTCCACGGTGGGCACCACCATCCCCCATGAGGTGATCGGATCCTTCTCCGCCGGACGGGTGCTGCTCAAACCCGCCCCCGAAGGCACCGGCGTCATCGCCGGCGGCCCGGTCCGTGCGGTGATGGAGGCTGCCGGCATCAAGGACATCCGTACCAAGTGCCTGCGCACCCGTAACCCCAACAACGTGGTCGCCGCCACCTTCGAGGGACTGAAGAGCCTGCGCACTCCTGAGCAGGTCGCCGCCACCCGGGGCAAGTCCGTGGATGAGCTGTAAGGAGGTCGGACGAAATGGCAAACAAGAAGATCACTCTGGTCAAGAGCCTGAACGGCCGTCTCCAGAAGCACAAGGCTACCGCAGCCTCCCTGGGTCTGCGCAAGATCGGCGATACCACCGTCCAGCCTGACAACGCTCAGACGGCCGGCAAGCTCGCCCAGATCGGTTACCTCTGCAAGGTGACCGACGCTGAATAAGGAGGGTATGTTGCTATGAATATTCAGGACCTCTCTCCCGCCGTGGGCGCCACCCATCCGGCGAAGCGCAAGGGCCGCGGCCACGGCACCGGCAACGGCAAGACCGCCGGCCGGGGCCACAAGGGCCAGAAGGCCCGTTCCGGCGGCGGCGTCCGCATCGGCTTTGAGGGCGGCCAGATGCCTCTGACCCGCCGTCTGCCCAAGCGCGGCTTTAACAACATCTACGCCAAGCCCCTGGACGCCATCAACGTGGGCGCGCTGGAGCAGTTCGAGGACGGCTCCACCGTCACCGTGGACGAGATCATCAAGGCTGGCCTGATCAGCAAGAGCAAGTATGGCGTCAAGATCCTGGGCAACGGGGAGCTGACCAAAAAGCTCACCGTGAAGGCCAAGGCGTTCTCTGCATCTGCGAAGGAAAAAATCGAAGCAGTTGGAGGAAAGGCAGAGGTGATCTAAGTGATTGAGACGATTCGCAATGCCTGGAAGATCCAGGAGCTCCGTCAGAAGTTACTGTTCACCGCCTTTATCCTGCTGATCTTCCGCCTGGGCAGCGCCATCCCGGTGCCGTTTATCAACACCTCCGGCCTGCAGAGCTATTTTGACGCGGCGTCCAGCAACATCCTGGCGCTGATGAACGTCATGAGCGGCGGTTCCTACAGCAGCGGCACTGTGTTCGCCCTGTCCATCCAGCCCTATATCAACGCATCCATCATTATCCAGCTGCTCACCGTGGCCATCCCGGCCCTGGAGCGGCTGGCCAAGGACGGCGGCGAGGACGGGAAGCGGCAGATCGAGCGCATCACCCGCTACACCACCCTGGCCCTGGGCCTGCTGCAGGGCTTCGGCTACTACACGCTGCTCCGCTACAACGAGCTGCTCTCCAACGACGGCGTGTGGGCCGGGATCGTCATCGTGATCACCTTCACCGCCGGTTCCGTGTTCGTCATGTGGTTGGGTGAACAGATCACCGAGTTCGGCATCGGCAACGGCATCTCCATGCTGCTGTTCGGCGGCATCATCTCCCGCCTGCCCAACGCCGTGTACTATATGTATATCGGCGTGGTCAACTGGGCCAACGGCTCCACCGATGAGGACGCCATCATCATCGCCGGCTGGGCCGTGCCCCTGATCATCATCGGCATGCTGCTCCTGGTGGTCTTTGTGGTGTTCATCAGCGGCGCAGAGCGGCGCATCCCCGTCCAGTACGCCAAGCGCGTGGTGGGCCGGAAGATGTACGGCGGCCAGTCCTCCAACATCCCCATGAAGGTGAATATGTCCGGCGTTCTGCCCATCATCTTTGCCCAGACCATCGCCAGCATCCCCGCCACCATTGCGGCCTTTGTGCCGTCTCTGGAGGACTCCACCTTCATGCAGATCTTCGACAGCGACGGCGTGGTGTACGCCATCGTCTATGTGCTGCTGATCGTGGGCTTCAGCTACTTCTACGCGACCATCCAGTTCAACCCTGTTGAGGTGGCCAACAACCTGAAGGCCCAGGGCGGCTTTATCCCCGGCTACCGGGCCGGCCGTCCCACCGCCGAGTTCCTCCAGCGGGTGCTGAACCGGATCACCATGTTCGGCGCCATCTACTTGGGCATTATCGCCCTGCTGCCCATCATCACCGGCAATCTGATCGGTCTGAGCGCCCTGTCCATCGGCGGCACCTCCGTCCTGATCGTTGTCTCCGTGGCCCTGGATACCCAGAAGGCCCTGGAGGCCCAGATGGTGATGCGCACCTACAAGGGCTTCCTGAACTGAGGAGGGCAGAGGGATGAAACTGATCCTGTTAGGCGCCCCCGGCGCAGGAAAGGGGACCCAGGCGGAGATCCTGAGCAAAAAGCTGTCCATCCCCACCATCTCCACCGGCAACATCCTTCGGGCCGCCGTGAAAAACGGCACCCCCGTGGGGCGGAAGGCCAAGGAGTATATGGATGCCGGCGCGCTGGTGCCCGATGAGGTCATCATCGGGGTCATCACCGAGCGCCTGGCGGAGCCGGACTGCGCAGGCGGCTATATCCTGGACGGGGTGCCCCGCACCCTGGCCCAGGCGGACGCGCTGGAGGCCGCCGGCGTCCACTTCGACGCCGTTGTCTCCATCGAGATCAGCGACGAGGAGATCGAGCAGCGGATGAGCGGCCGCCGCACCTGCCTGAACTGCGGAGCCACCTACCATGTGGTGGCGGCTCCCCCCAAGGCGGAGGGCATCTGCGATGTCTGCGGCGAGGCGCTGACCCGCCGGAAGGACGACGAGCCGGAGACCGTTCGGGCCCGGCTTAAGACCTACCACGCCGAGACGGAACCCCTCAAGGGCTACTACGAGAGCCGGGGCGTGCTGAAGATGGTGGCCAACCAGGGCACCATCCCCGCCACCACCCAGGCCATCCTGGACGCCCTGGGCGAATGATATGTCAGAGTGTATCACGCTGAAATCCCCTCACCAGATCGAACTGATGCGCCAGGCCGGGCGGCTCGCCGCCATGGCCCGGGCCTATGGGGGAAGTCTGGTGCAGCCGGGCATCACCACCCGGGAGATCGACCACGAGATCGGGAAGTTCATCAAAAGTCACGGGGGATACCCCTCCTGCTACCACCTGTACGGCTTCAAGGGCAACGCCTGCATCTCCGTCAACGACGAGATCATCCACGGCGTGCCCTCCGGCCGGAAGCTGAGGGAGGGGGATATCGTCTCCATCGACCTGACTGCCTGCGTCGGCGACTACCGGCTGGACAGTCAGGGCGTGGCCGTGGGCGGCTACCACGGCGACTGCTGCGCCACCTTCCCCTGCGGGGAGATCTCCGAGGAGGCCCGTCGCCTCATCGAGGGGACGGAGCGGGCCTTCTGGGCCGGCTTCCGGATGGCAAAAGCGGGGAACCATGTCTCCGACATCTCCCGGGCGGTGCAGACCAGCGCCGAGGGGGACGGATACAGCCTGGTGCGGGAGTACACCGGCCACGGCATCGGCCGCAGCGTCCACGAGGCGCCGGAGGTGCCCAACTTTGTCTCCCCCCGCTCGCTCAGCGGCAGCCCCCGCCTGTACAAGAACATGGTCATCTGTGTGGAGCCCATGGTCAACGCAGGCGCGGCCCGCATCCGCAACCGCCGGATGCCGGACGGCTGGGAGGTCCCCATGACAGCGGACGGCAGACTGGCCGCCCATTACGAAAATACCATTCTCATCACTGAGGGCGAGCCTGAGATACTCACCCGGTGCGGAGATTGATATGGCAAGCATCCACCCAAGTCAAATCGTTCTCTCCCTGGCCGGACGCGACAGGGGACAGCTCTTCTTCGTCGTAAAGGAGGAGGGGGACTTTGTCCTGCTGGTGAACGGTAAGGGGAGAAAGCTGGCTGCCCCCAAACGGAAGCGCAAAAAGCACGTCCGGGGGGTAGGGATCAGCGCACATCCGGCAGCCCAGCGGCTGCACAGAGGCGAAGCGGTCAGCGACAGGCAACTGCGCGCTGCATTGGCCGCCTTCCGCAACTCAGAGTTCCCGGTATGGCCCGAGACAGGGCATCCATTGAAGGAGGAAATTCACTCATGTCCAAAGACGATATGATCGAGCTGGAGGGCGTCGTCAAGGAGTCTCTGCCCAACACCACCTTCCTGGTGGATATCGGCAAAGGCCACACGATCCTGGCTCACATTTCCGGCAAGCTCAGGATGAACTATATCCGGATCCTCCCGGGAGATAAGGTGACAGTCCAGATGTCCCCCTATGATCTGACGCGCGGCCGGATCACCTGGAGAAGCAAATGATCCCGGCAGACAACCACAGCCGGGGCCGTGGAAAGACGCCCTCTGGACAAGGGAACGGTTCCACGCAGCAAAACAGGAGGTAAGACGATGAAAGTAAGACCGTCAGTCAAGCCCATGTGCGAAAAGTGCAAGGTCATTAAGCGCAAGGGCAGAGTTATGGTGATTTGCCCGAATCCCAAGCACAAACAGAGACAAGGATAAGGAGGTGTATTGACTTATGGCACGTATTGCCGGCATTGACCTGCCCAAGGATAAGCGCATCGAGATCGGCCTGACCTATATCTATGGCATCGGCCGCACCAGCGCCAACAAGATCCTCGCCCAGACCGGGATCGACCCCAACACCCGGGTCCGCGATCTCACCGAGGCCCAGGAAGCAGCGCTGCGTGAGGTGATCGGACACCAGTATATTGTGGAAGGCGACCTGCGCCGTAACGTGGCATTGGATATCAAGCGCCTCATTGAGATCGGCTCCTATCGTGGCATGCGCCACAAGAAGAGCCTGCCCGTCCGTGGCCAGCGCTCCAAGACCAACGCCCGCACCCGGAAGGGCCCCAAGAAGACCATTGCCAACAAGAAGAAGTAAAGGAGGGATATGAACAATGGCCAAAGCTAAAAAGACTGTCGTGCGCCGCCGCCGCGAGCGCAAGAACGTGGAGAAGGGCGCTGTGCATATCCGCTCTTCCTTTAACAACACCATGGTCACCGTCACCGACCTCCAGGGCAACGCCCTGAGCTGGGCGTCCTCCGGTGGCCTGGGCTTCCGGGGCAGCCGGAAGTCCACTCCCTTTGCCGCTCAGACTGCCGCTGAGACTGCCGCCAAGGCCGCCATGGAGCATGGCCTGAAGACGGTGGAAGTCTATGTGAAGGGCCCCGGCGCCGGCCGCGAGGCCGCCATCCGCGCCCTCCAGGGTGTGGGTCTGGAAGTGACCCTCATCAAGGACGTCACTCCCGTCCCCCACAATGGCTGCCGTCCTCCCAAGAGAAGACGCGTCTGATCACGAGAAGGAGGAAATAGACTATGGCAAAGAACACTCAGCCCATCGCCAAGCGCTGCGAGGCACTGGGCATCTCCCCCGCCGTTATGGGTTACAACGGCAAAAAGAGCAACAAGCGCACCGGCAAGAACCAGATGCGCAAGAAGAAGAGCGAGTACGCCCTCCAGCTTCAGGAGAAGCAGAAGGTCAAGTTCATCTATGGCGTCCTGGAGAAGCAGTTCCGCATCTACTATGAGAAGGCGGAGCGCGCCCCCGGCGTCACCGGCGACAACCTGCTGACCAGCCTGGAGCGCCGCCTGGACAACGTGGTGTTCCGCCTGGGCTTCGCCATGACCCGCCGGGAGGCCCGTCAGCTGGTGAACCACGGCCACTTCCTGGTCAACGGCAAGCGGGTGAACATCCCCTCCTACCAGGTGAAGGCCGGCGATGTCGTCGAGGTCAAGGCCAGCAGCCGCTCTTCCGTGCAGTTCAAGCGTTTCCTGGGTGAGGACGCCATCGTCGTGTCCGTCCCCGCCTGGATGGAGCGGGAGAAGGAGGCCCTGAAGGGCACCATCACCCGGCTGCCTGAGCGTGCCGATGTGGACTTCCCGGTGGAAGAGCACCTGATCGTCGAGCTGTACTCCAAGTAACCGACCACCCTCAAGGAACCTCTGAGACAGAGAGGTATTCCCGCATGGGCGCTGTCTGTGCGGGAGTGCCAAGAGAAAGGGGAACGGCGGACGGCCGTGCTGTGGCCGTCTGCCGCCCGTTGAATCAGTGCTTCCTCAGAATTGGTAAGCTGTAAACCAAGGGGAGCCGACGCTTCCCTGTAACGAGGAGGGTTAAAGTTATATGGTAGAAATTGAAAAGCCCTGCATCGAGTGCATCGAGGATCCCAACGATGGGAACTACGGCAAGTATGTGGTAGAGCCCCTGGAGCGGGGCTACGGCACCACCCTGGGCAACGCCCTGCGCCGCATCCTGCTCTCTTCTCTGCCCGGTACCGCTGTCACTACCATGAAGATCGCCGGGGTCCAGCATGAGTTTTCCACCATTCCCGGCGTGAAGGAGGACGTGACCGAGATCGTCCTGAACGTCAAGAAGATCATCGCCAAGCTGTACAGCAACTCCGTCAAGACGGTCTATATCCAGGCCTCCGGCGAGGGCGAGATCACTGCCGGCGACATCAAGGCGGACAGCGAGGTGGAGATCCTCAACCCGGAGCTGCACATCGCCACGCTGGGTCCCGAGGCGTCCCTGAATATGGAGCTGACCCTGAGCCACGGCCGGGGCTATGTCCCCGCCGAGCGGAACAAGCCGGCGCAGACCATTATCGGCGTCATCCCGGTGGACTCCATCTATTCCCCGGTTTTGAAGGTCAACTACACGGTGGAGAACACCCGTGTGGGCGATATGACCAACTATGACAAGCTGACTCTGGAGGTATGGACCGACGGCACGATCACCGCCAGGGACGCTGTCTCCCTGGGCGCCAAGATCCTTTGCGATCACTTTGTCCTGTTCACCGACCTGTCGGAGAGCGTGGGCCGCAGCGCCACCGTGGTGGAGAAGCCGGAGGCCCAGCGGGACAAGGTCCTGGAGATGACCATCGAGGAGCTGGACCTGTCCGTCCGTTCCTTCAACTGCCTGAAGCGGGCCAACATCAACACGGTTCAGGATCTGACCGAAAAGACCGAGGACGAGATGATGAAGGTCCGCAATCTGGGCCGGAAGAGCCTGGAGGAGGTCATCAACAAGCTGGCGCTGATGGGCCTCTCCCTCAAGAGCGAGGACAACAACTAACAGACGTTTCGTCCCGGACGGAACTTTCGAAGGAGTGAAATGTAATGGCTGGTTACCGCAAACTGGGGAAACCCACCGACGCCCGTATGGCTATGCTGAGACAGCAGACCACCGACCTGCTGAACTACGGTCAGCTGACCACCACCGTCACCCGGGCGAAGGAGATCGCCCCCCTGGCGGAGAAGATGATCACCCTGGCCAAGCAGAACGATCTGGCGGCCTATCGTCAGGCGCTGTCCTTCCTCACCAAGGAGGAAGTGGCCAAAAAGCTGTTCGACCAGGTCGGCCCCAAATACGCCGAGCGCAACGGCGGCTATACCCGGATCGTCCGGGCGGGCTTCCGCAAGGGCGACGGCGCAGAGACCGCGATCGTCGAGCTGGTGTAATACAGATATCGGACAAGACAGCCCCTCCGGGAACCCGGAGGGGCATATTTTCGTCTGTTGCCCCCGTGCAGGACCGGCGCCTGCACGGGAGTGGCTTTACCTCCGATAGATCTTCACCTCATAAGGCCTGAGGGGGACAACGCCCTGCGCGGTCTCTCCGCTGTCCACGTCCGTCAGGGGGACGTGGAGGGTGAGGCTCTGGGCGGTGGCGGCGTAGTTCAGGACGAAGAACAGCCGCGCCTTCCCCTTCCTGCGCACGCACAGCTCGCAGTCCGGCGGAAGGGTCAGCACGTCGCCCCAGGGCTCCGACAGGTTCAGGTAGTCCAGGAAGGCCCGGACGGTGTCCCGGGTGAAGGTGCCGCCGAAGTGGAGGATGCGGCCCCTGCCCAGCCGCCGCTCTGCCAGGGCGGGCTCCCCGGCGTAGTAGTTGCCGGTATACCGGGCCAGCACCCGGGCCTCCGGCCCGGTGAGGGAGAGGATTTCGTTATATACTCCGGTGTCCAGCACACGCCCATCCCAGTCCATACGGACGGCTCCGTCCGCCGGGCCGACGAAGGTGCCCTCCGTCACATCGGTCTGGGTGGCCTCCGCCAGCAGGCCGGGCATGGGCCGCATGACGCACTGGCCGGCAGCGTCCTTCTGTCCTGTGCGGGCGCCGATGACCAGGACGCCCCCCCGCTCCACATAGGCCCGGAGCAGCGCCGCCTGCGCCTCGGTCAAAATCAGGCTGTGGGGGCAGAACAGGACGGGGTAGCGCAACAGCTCCGCCGCCTCGGTGCTGTCTAACAAATAGAGGACGTCCATAGGCGTGTGGGCCAGCTGGGCGGCGATAAAGATCTCCTCCTCGCTCTGCGAGGTCAGGCGGCGGTGCCAGGCGTCCACCTCCGCGTCCCAGTCGTTGTCGTAGTCTTTAACCAGGGCGAAGGACGCCTCATACTCTGCCCCGGCCATCTCCCGGATGCCCTCGAGCCGGTGGGCAAAGTCCTTCACCTCCCGGAGCTTCCGGTTGTCCCGGTTGTCGTAGTCCAGGATACCGTGCCAGTACATCTCGGTGCCCATGACGGAGGTGCGCCAGCGGAAGAAGCTGACGTAGTCCGCTCCGTGGGCCACGCTCTGCATGGCCCAGAGGGTCAGCTGTCCCGGCTTGGGGGCGGGGGACTCCATACGGGTGTTCCAGCCCAACGCCCCGGACTGCTGCTCCATAATGCCGAAGTGGGGACAGACGGAGCGCACTTCGGTCAAATGCTGGCTCCAACGGCGGTCGTTCAAATTGTCTGCGTGAAGGGGGTCCTCCTTCATGCAGAAAGCGAAGTTGGGGTAGGAGTCGTAGGTGTACACGTCCAACGCCTCGTCCATCATCCGGTGGTTGTCCAGATGCCCGAACAGGCCGTTGGTGGTGATAAAGTCACCTGGCTTGCAGTACCGCCGCACGATGTCGCTCTGCATTTTGCAGAACCGGACGGCGCTGTCCGAGACGAAGCGGATGTAGTCCAGCACCTGATGGGGGTTGGTGGAGTTGTGAATGGTGGTGCGGGGGACGTAGATCTCATCCCACTCTGTATAGGTCTGATTCCAGAACACCGTCCCCCAGGCCTGGTTCAGTGCGTCCAGCGTGCCGTACTTCTCCCGGAGAAACACCTGGAAGGCGGCGGTGTCGCTCTCGGAGTAGAAGTCTCCCGTCTCACAGTTGATCTCGTTGTCGATCTGCCAGCCCACCACGCTGAGGTGAGGGGCATAGCGGGAGGCGAAGGCCTCCACGATCCGGGCGGAGAGCCGCTGATAGACCGGGGAGTTGTAGTTGTAGTGCCGCCGCATCCCGTGGCGGTAGGGCACCCCGTCCTGGCGGCAGTTGAGTACCTCCGGGTACCGCTCGGTGAGCCAGGCGGGAGGCGTGGCAGTGGGAGTGCCGAAAATGACCTTCATCTCCGTCTCCGCCACCACGGCGAGGAAGCGGTCAAAGAAGTCGTAGGTAAATTGGCCCTCCACAGGCTCCACCTTGCTCCAGGCAAACTCCCCGATGCGGATACAGCGGATGCCCGCCGCCCACATCCGGCGCAGATCGTTCCGCCACAGGGACTCGTCCCACTGCTCCGGGTAGTAGCAGACGCCCACGGACAGGGCCTCCCACTGAAAGCTCTGCTGTTTTCTCATCGCGCGCTCACACCTTCCCGAAAGCCGCCGGACACGGCGGCCTGTTCATGCCGCCCATTATACGGGAATTTGGGGGAGAAAGCAACAGCAAGCTGACCGGACTTACCCGCTGGCCCGCATCTTCTCCAGCGCACGGCGCATCTCCTCCAGGCTGGCCCGGTTCTCCGCCTGCTGCCGGGCCGGGGCGGGGCGGAGGGGGACGATTTGTCCGTCGGGGCTCCACTGGGTTTCCGCCCACTGCTCCGCCCGCCTGCGCCAGTCCACCGGTCTGCCCCGTCGGGTGAGCCAGTCCCTGGCCTGGTAGTACGACCAGAACCGCTCTCCGTCCACGTTCAGCCCCGTTTCCCGGATAAAATCAAACACCTGCTCTCTGGTGGGGCGGCCGGCCCGTTGGGGGGCCGGCGCGGCGGAGCCGTCCGTCTCTCCTGCGACAGCAGGGAGAAGCCCGGCTCCGGTATCTGCGTTGGGATCGGCTTCGGCCTCGGCATCGGTATTGGGTTTGGTGTTGGTATCGGCATCGGCTTTGGTATCGGTATCGGTATCGCTATGTTTGCCATCGCCTGCCATGGCGTCGCCATCCTCTGCCATGGCGCCGCCATCGGCGGGCGCGGGCTTTCCCCAACGCGTCTCCGCGCCCTTTTTCCCCGCCTGGGCCCGCTGGCGGCGCTGCGCCTCAAAGTGTTCCCGGAACCGGTCCTCCCGCCCCATGACCCGGCGGGAGAAGAACCGCAGGTTGCCCTCCGGCGCAATGGGCGTGCCGTCCATGCTGTACCGGAGCAGCCCCCTGCACAGCCGGCCGAACTCCTCGTCGTCAAGCTCCTCCATCTCCGCCAGATATTCATAGGGGAGTGCCGCATAATGTCGGTCCATTTCCTCCGCTCCTCTCCGCGTATGATACCAATAGTATAGTACATATGTTCTATTCCGTCAATGCAACATTCCCCTTTCTTTTTTCGTGGGGGCGCGGTCAGCCGGGGATTTTCCCCCACACGCCCCAAAATGGATATTGACGCTGACGGTAAAAGCGGGTAAAATATCACTTGATATACCCCAAAGGAGGATGCGCCATGCTGAGAGAAGATCCCGGCTTCTATATTCCCGAGCTCCACAGCTGGGTCAACGGCAACGCCTTTTACGGCAGCTTTCGGGAGATGCGCTTCCTCATCAGACCCACCGCAGTTTTAGACAAGGTCAGCGGTGAGCCGCTCCCGGGGAGCAAGGTAGACGTCCTCGTCTGGAAGGGAGAATACTGCCTGGAGGAGAGCGAAGTGCTCAACCAGGCCACCTTTCCCCTGAGCGAGGAGGGCCGGGAGCAAGTCATATCATGGATGGAGGAACAATACAAATGGATTACGACGTAGACGGCAGTAGTCCCACAGGACGACGAGGGGAGACGGAAGGGCTGGTGACGGGACGATGAGCTCCGGTACACCGGCGATGATCGCAGCCCTGGTGCTGCTGGTGGCGCTGTCCGCCTTCTTCTCGGCATCCGAGACGGCCTTTACATCCTTCAATGTGATTCGTATGAAGAGCTGGGCAGAGGACGGGAACCAAAAGGCCCAACGGGTGATGAAGCTCTATGGGGAATATGACCGGCTGCTGTCCGCCATTTTGATCGGCAACAATATCGTGAACATCTCCGCCGCCTCTCTGGGCACGGTGCTGTTCACCCTGTACTTCCCCGTCTACGGGGCCACCATCTCCACGGTGGTCATCACCGTGGTCGTGCTGATTTTCAGCGAGGTCACGCCCAAGACCCTGGCCAAGAGTATGCCGGAGAAGATGGCCATGGCGGTGGCCCCGGCGATCCGGGTCATTATGACCGTCTTTTACGCCTTTACTGCCCTGTTCAACGCCTGGACGAAGCTGATCCAGGGGGCCTTCAGGGATGAGGAGGACGTGGGCATCACCAACGATGAGCTGATCACCATGGTCTCCGAGGCGGAGCAGGAGGGAGGCATCGACGGGGACGAGAGCGAGCTGATCCGCTCCGCCATCGAGTTCGGCGACCGCATCGCCGAGGAGATCCTCATCCCCCGGGTGGACACCGTCATGGTGGAGGACACCATGACCATGAGCGAGGTGGAGAATGTGTTCTTTACCAGCGACTACTCCCGTCTGCCTGTCTACCACACCAACCGGGACAACGTCCTGGGCTATATCCACATCCACGACCTGTACCAGCTCCAGCGCAGCGGCCGCACCGACTGGCTCACCGCCATGACCCCGGTGGTCTACGCCTCCCACACGGAGCAGATCTACGACCTGCTCCAGACCCTCCAGCGGCAGAAGGCCCATATGGCCATCGTCGTGGATGAGTACGGTGGCACCATGGGCATCGTCACCATGGAGGACATCCTGGAGGAGCTGGTGGGAGAGATCTGGGACGAGCATGACGAGGTGGTGGAGCCCTTCCAGGAGCTCCCCGACGGCTCTACCCTGGTCAACTGCACCGCCGACCTCCATGAGGTGTTCCGCCGCTTCGACCTGAAGGAGGAGGACTGCGAGTCCTCCACCGTGGCCGGCTGGGTGGTGGAGGAGCTGGGCCGGGTGCCCGCCAAGGGCGACCAGTTCCGCTACGAAAATCTGGAGGTCACTGTCACCAATATGCATCGGATGCGGGTGACGGAGATCCAGGTGAAGGTCCTCCCCGAAGAGAACGGGGAAAAACAGGAGCGCTCCCGCTCCCGCCGTGGCGACCACGGGGAGAGCGCCGACAACGGAGACTGAAAACACCCCCATTTCCGCGCTTATGCCGGAAATGGGGGTGAACGTATGTCTGTGCGTCCCCTGGCAGGTCAGACGCCAGGGGGCGCACTTTTACTTTCCGTCGTGTATCAGTTCCCGGAAGGAGCGGATGTACCCGTCGCAGAGACCCCGCATCTCCGCCTCCCGGTCGGCAAAGCAGCGATCCCACACGCCGATGACGGTGAAGCCCGCGGCTTTCGCGCCCCGGCAGGACACGGGGGAGTCGTCGAAGAAGGTGATCTCTCCGGGAGGGACGCCCAGCCGCCGGGCCGCCTCCAGAAAGGCGGCGGGGGAGCGCTTCTCCATGTTCAGCTCCTGGGCGTAGACTACCCGGGAGAGGTACCGGTCGAAGCCGTGGCGCGCCACGGCCAGGCGGCAGAGGGACGGCTCCGCCGAGGTGAACAGGGCCATGTCCTCCCCCGCCCGGCGGCACTGCTCCAGATAGTCCAAAACGCCCTCCTTGGCGGGGATGGTGCGGCCGTAGCCCTCCCGGGCCATGGACAGCCACTCCTCTATGATCTCCTCCGGAGACTCCTCCAGGTGGCAGTAGTCTTTCGTAAATTGGGCCGCCTGGGGGAAGATGGCGTGAACCACCCCGTCGTTGTATTCCTCCGTCCAGGGCAGGCCCCGCTTTTCCAGAAATGCGATGTCGATGTCCCTCCACAGGCCGGTGGAGTCGATCAGCGTCCCGTCCAGGTCAAACAGCTTCATGGCCGTCTCTCTCTTTCTCTCCGTAGTAAAACCGCCAGGGGAAGTCCGCGGCCTCCTCTGCGTAGTCGATGCCGATCCGCCTGCCGATGCGGACAGGCCGCTGCTCCCTGCTGGGCGGCAGGCCCAGGTCGGCCTCCTCCGTCACCCACAGCTCCGGCCCGGTCAGGGGCAGGCCGTTTTGGGCGCGGGTCAGGGCCAGGGCCCTGCACAGCTTTCCCGGCCCGTTGAGAAAATTCTTTCTCTGGGAGGGGGTGAGGGCCTCCCACGCGCTGCCATACCGCAGGCGGGACATGGTATCCCGCCCCAGCACCGCCTCCCCGCCCCGGATGAGGACGGCGGAGGGCTCCCCCTCCGGCTCGGTGACGAAGTTGAGACAGTGGTACATCCCGTAGATCAGGTAGATATAGGCCGTCCCCGGCGGGGCGAACAGCGTCTCCGTCCGGCGGGTACGCCGGTACTGATACGCGTGACAGGCCTTGTCCATCCGGCCCACATAGGCCTCCGTCTCGGTGATGCGCACGGCCAGCAGCTCGTCTCCGTACCGGCGCACCAGCAGCTTCCCCAGCAGAGCGCGGGCGGTTTCCACCGTATCCCCGGCGTAAAAGGCGGCGGGGAGGGGATGTATCTGGCGCATGGGTTCCTCCTCCTTTCCCCGATGAGCAACAGGAAAGCCCGGCAAGCAGCTTGCCGGGCTTTGGCTGTATGAACAGGAAATCAGTCCTCTTCGATAGCTCCCATGGGGCAGTTGCCAGCACAGGTGCCGCAGGAGATGCAGGCATCCGCGTCGATGACATAGCTGGTCTCACCCTCGGAGATGGCGCCCACGGGGCAGCCCTCGGCACAGGTGCCACAGGAAATGCAGGAATCCGTGATCTTATAGGCCATGACAGTTACCTCCTTGTCTGGTGTTGCCTTTATTGTAGCACGCTGTGGGGAAAAATCAAGTGCGAATTTCGAAAAAGGTTGGATAAAATAGGGTTAGCTGGTGCAAACTGTAATAAATTTGACTGAAAAGTTGGTGAGCACAGTGAAAAAGCCCGGTTTTCCCCGGGAGTCGGGACGAAAGACCGACCAGGAATTTTCCTCCCCCCTGACGCCGGACATAAACGGCGGGGAGCGGAGCCTCCCCCACGGCCGCCGCACGGCTCGAAAGGGGAGAAAACGGCCCTAGCCATCGGCTCCGGAGCGGGACGCCGCTCCGGGGCAGTCACTTCCGGGAAACAGATTTGCAATTTTGTAACAAAACTGTCCATTTGTCAATGATGTGAGACTGAGAAAAGGGAAAAAGTTTATTCGTAAG
>JAJPXB010000078.1 GCA_021205695.1 Clostridiales bacterium | reverse complement strand
TCGCCGTCCTCATCGGTGGCGGTGTCCTGCTTGCCCCGGTTGCCGCAGGAGACGTTGACGTAGCCCTCAGAGGCGTAGGTGGTGGCGGCGGTGGTGTTGGTGGAGGAGCTGTAGCCCGCCGCGCCGGTGTTGAGGATCACGGGAGCGGTGGCGGCGGTGTACACCTGGCCGTTGGTGCTGGTGATCTCCGCGTCGTAGTCGATGACCAGGCTGCCGTTCACCGCCTCGGCGTAGCTGTCCGCCGTCACGTCGGCGGCCCCGTCGCCGTCGGTATCGATGCCGGTGACGTAGCCGCCGGGGACGCAGACGGAGACGCCCTCCTCGTCCTCGATCTCCGGATAGGCCACGGCGGAGACGATGGACATGACCCAGGCGTCCGCGCCGGAGTCATAGCTCCAGGTATAGTCCGTATTGTTGGCCAGGTTCAGGACAGACTCGATATACTCCTTGTCAGAGGCCGCCGCCGTGGTCTCCGCAGCGGAGTCGGAGCCGTCCTCCGTCTCCGCCGTCTCTGAGACGGAATCGGTCGTGTCCCCTGTCTCTGTCGTCTCCGTGTCGGAGGATGCGCTGCCGCAGGCCGCCAGGCTCAGGAGCATGGCCAGCGTGCAGAGCAGTGCGGTGAATTTTTTCATATGGATGACCTCCTTGATCAATGTGCAGACCAACTTACCACCACAGCCTTAAAGGAAATTAAATTTTTTCATCTTTTTTTCAGGATTTGCCCTTGTGCCCTCGCCTGTGCGGCATTGCAGGCGATCATCGCTGCCGCCATGTGTAAATGTAAATGGCCGGTCACTGTTCTGTCCAAGCTCCGTCTGCTCCGCCCCTATCACAAAACCACCGCAGCGCGCTGTACGACACAGCAGACTGCGGTGGTCTCTCGCTCTATTCCAATCCGTCGTAATGGCGTCTCACCCGCAGGCGGTTCATCGCCCGGGCCAGGGTGGCCTCGGCCAGCCGATGGGACTGGATGCTGGCCTTCTGGAGCAGCGCCTCCTGTGCCTGGGCCGCCCGCAACTCAGAGCGGTGGAGGTCGATCTCCTCCGGGCGCTCGGCCGACTTCACCAGGAGCAGCACCTCGTTGTCCTCCACCTTGACCAGCCCGTCAGACACAGCCAGCGTCGTCGGCTCCTGCTCCGGCACACGAATGGTCATCTCCCCGGGGATGACTGCGGCGATCATATTGCTGTGGTGGGCCAGAATGCCGTACAGCCCGTCCCCGATGGGGACGATCAGGGAGAGGCAGGGCCCCTCATAGACCGGGTGGTCGGCCGACAGGATGCGCACCGTAAAGGACTCCATCACGCCTCACCTGCCTCGATCTTCTTCGCCTTGGCGATCACGTCGTCCAGGGTGCCCACATTGTAGAAGGCAGCCTCAGGATATTGATCCGCCTCTCCGTCTACGATGGCCCTGAAGCCCCGGAGGGTCTCCTGTAAGGGGACATAGACGCCGGGGATGTTGGTGAACTTCTCCGCCACATGGGTGGGCTGGGAGAGGAACCGCTGGAGCTTTCTGGCCCGGCTGACGGTGGTTCGATCCTCGTCGCTCAGCTTCTCCATGCCCAGGATGGCAATGATGTCCTGGAGCTCGCTGTACTTTTGCAGTATCTCCTGCACCCGTCGGGCGATGGAATAATGCTCCTCCCCCACGATGTCCGGCTCCAGGATACGGGAGGCGGACTCCAGCGGGTCAACTGCGGGGTACAGGCCCTGCTCTGCGATTTTACGGTTCAGGACGGTCGTGGCGTCCAGATGGGCGAAGGTGGTGGAGGTGGCCGGGTCGGTCAGGTCGTCCGCCGGGACATAGACCGCCTGGACGGAGGTGACGGAGCCGCTCCTGGTGGATGTGATCCGCTCCTGAAGCTCTCCCATCTCGTTGGCCAGGGTGGGCTGATAGCCCACAGCGGAGGGCATCCGCCCCAGCAGGGTGGAGACCTCGCTGCCCGCCTGGACAAAGCGGAAGATGTTGTCGATAAACAGCAGCACGTCCCGGTGCTCCTGGTCGCGGAAATACTCCGCCATGGTCAGTCCGGACAGGGCCACCCGCATACGGACGCCGGGGGACTCGTTCATCTGGCCGAAGACCAGGGCGGTCTTTTCCGAGACGCCGCTCTCCCGCATCTCCTTCCACAGATCGTTGCCCTCACGGCTCCGCTCTCCCACGCCGGTAAAGATGGAGTAGCCGCCGTGCTCCATGGCCACGTTGTGTATCAGCTCCTGGATGAGCACCGTCTTGCCCACGCCGGCGCCGCCAAACAGGCCGATCTTGCCCCCCTTGGGATATGGCTCCAGCAGGTCGATGACCTTGATGCCCGTCTCCAGTATCTCGGTCACGGGCTGCTGCTCGTCAAAGCTGGGGGCCTTCTGGTAAATGCTCCGGCGGGGGACGCTGTCCGGCACCGGGTCTCCCCCGTCGATGGGCTGTCCCAGAACGTTGAACATCCGTCCCAGCGTGGCCTCGCCCACAGGGACCTGGATGCTGCTGCCGGGGGCGGAGACCTCCATTCCCCGGGAAAGCCCCTCGCTGCCGGAGAGCATGATGCAGCGGACGGTATTCTCCCCCACATGGTGGGCCACCTCCATGACCCGCTGCTCCCCGTCCAGCTCCACGGTGAGGGCCTCCCGGATGCGGGGAAGGCTCCCCCGTTCAAATTCCACATCGATGACCGGGCCGGAGATCTGTACGATGGTCCCGACTTTCACGATGTCTCCCCCTCCTTCCTGTGTTTCCGCCGCTGGGCCAGCGCCCCGGCGGAGATCTCGGTGATCTCCTGGGTGATGGCCGCCTGGCGAACCCGGTTATACTGGAGAGACAGCTCTCCCAGCAGCTTCTCCGCATTTTGATTGGCAGAGTCCATAGCGGTCATGCGGGCGTTCTGCTCGCTGCAAAAGCTGTCCACCAGCGCACTGTAGATATAGCCGGCGACATAGCCGTCCACCTCCGACCGGAGCACCTCCTCCACCGAGGGGATAAACTCAAAGGGCTGAGAGACCTTTTTCTCCGCTGTGCCCATAGCAAAATAGCTCCGGTGGAAGGGCAGCAGACGGGTGGTAATGGCCTCTGATTTCAGGCTGCTCTCCATGTCGGTGTAGATGATGAATATCTTTTTCAGGTGCCCGGACTCGTACCGCTCCATGAGCACCCGACCGATCTCTCTGGCCCGATCCATGGTGGGGTTCTGGGCGGTATGCAGAAAGCTGCGCTCGATGGGGATGCCATGGCGCACGAAAAAACGGCGGCCGCTCTCCCCCACCACGAACAGCTCCGTGTCCGGATGTCCCTTCAGCAGCTTTTGGGTCTGCTTGATGACGTTCTGGTTGTACGCCCCGGCCAGGCCCTTGTCCGCCGTGATGACCAGACAGCCGTAGGTCCCTTCCTTCAGGTGGTCCTCCGGGTCAGTGGGGTAAAAATAGGGGCTGTCGATGTCTTCCACCGTCCGGAAGATCCGCTTGATCTCCGTCCGCACCGCCTCAAAATAGGGCCGGGTGCGGTCCAGATCCGCCTTTGCCTTGCGCAGCTTGGTGGAGGCGATGAGGTACATGGCGTTGGTGATCTTCCGGGTATTCTTCACGCTCTCGATGTGATTTTTGATCTCCCTGGCGCTGGCCATACTCAATCACCAGCCGTTTCATCCGCCAGGAACCGGGCAAGGCAGTCTCTGGCGAGTGCCAGGATCTGCTCCCGATCCTCCCGGTTCAGCTGTCCGGTGGCGTCTATCCGTCCGCACAGCTCCCCGTCCTGTGTCTCCACATAGGACAGCAGAGTACCCTTGAACCGCTCCACCTGATGGGGGGTCAGCTCCTGCATGACATGGTTCAGGGCGGTCACCAGCAGAATCACCTGCTGGTGCTGGTTCAGGGGATGATACTGGTTCTGCCGCAGCAGACGCATCAGTCCCTGACCGTAGACCAGCTGCCGCCGGGTGGTGTCGTCCAGATCGCTGGAGAACTGGGTGAACACCTCCATCTCCCGATACTGGGCCAGGTCGAGGCGAATGGCGCCCGCGGCCTGCTTCATGGCTTTGGTCTGGGCGTCGCCGCCCACACGGGAGACGGACAGGCCCACATTGACGGCAGGCCGCTGGCCGGAGAAGAACAGGTCGCTCTCCAGGAAGATCTGTCCGTCAGTGATGGAGATGATGTTGGTCGGGATATAGGCGGACACGTCCCCTGCCTGCGTCTCCACGATGGGCAGAGCGGTCATGCTGCCGCCGCCCATCTCATCGGACAGATGGGCGGCCCGCTCCAGCAGACGGGAGTGCAGGTAAAACACGTCTCCGGGATAGGCCTCCCGGCCGGGGGACCGCTCCAGCAGCAGGCTCAGGGCACGATAGGCGATGGCGTGCTTGGAGAGGTCGTCGTAGACAATGAGCACGTCCCTGCCCTGATACATAAAGTACTCCCCCAGGGCGCACCCGGCGTAGGGGGCGATATACTGGAGAGAGGCGGACGCGCTGGCGGAGGCATTGACCACGATGGTGTAATCCATGGCTCCCCGCCGCCGCAGCGTCTCCGTCAGCTTCGCCACCGAGCTGGCCTTCTGGCCGATGGCCACATAGATGCAGACCACATCCTTCCCCTTCTGGTTCAGAATGGTGTCCAGGGCGATGGCGGTCTTGCCGGTCTGCCGGTCGCCGATAATGAGCTCCCGCTGCCCCCGGCCGATGGGGAACATGGAGTCGATGGCCAGAAGGCCGGTCTCCATGGGGGTGTCCACCGACTGTCGCTCAATAATGCCCGGCGCGGGGTTTTCAATGGGACGATAGCCCTCGGCCTGAATGCTCCCCAGCCCGTCGATGGGGCTGCCCAGCGCGTCCACTACCCGGCCCAGGAACGCCTCGCCCACCGGCGTACCGGCAGTCTTTCCGGTGCGCCGGACATAGCTGCCCTGGGCGATCTCGGAGTCGTCGCCGAAGATGATGCAGCCCACCTCGTCACGGCGCAGATCCTGCACCATGCCCTTGACGCCGGAGGAAAAGACCAGGATCTCACCGTAGGCGGCGTGCTCCAGGCCCCGGACGGTGGCGATCTCGTCGCCCACGGTGATGACCTCGCCGATTTCCTCAGGCTGTACCTGGGGATTCCAGCGCTCCACCACCTCCTTCATCAGAGGGATAAAGCGGTCGCTGTCGCCAGAGCTGTTCCCAATCTCCTCCAGCTCCGTTCTCAGCTGCTGGAGCTGGCCCTCCACCGTCCAGTCATAGATGTCGCTGCCCACAATGAGCTGGAAGCCGTACGCGATGCCCGGCACCTCCTGCCACTCCAGGGTGTAATCCTTCCGGTATTTTCGGCGGACAAAGGCCGTCATCCGGGCCAGCTGCTCTCCGTTGGGGGAGGCGCTGCTCCGGAGGATTGCCTTCGGGAGCGCCTCCTCACGCGTCTTCATGAGATTCATTCCCTTCGACAAGATTCAAGAACAGGTCATAAGGGTCGCCTTCCGACTTTTGCAGCAGCTTTTCTGTGGCGGTCACCGCCATCTCTGTCATCTCCCGGCGGGCGGACTGGAGCATCTTCTCGTGCTCCAGGTCGGTGCTGGCCTTTGCCTTCTCCATCAGCTGCTCCGCCTTTTCCCGGGCCTGCGCCAGCGTCCGCTGCGCCTCCTGCTCTGCGGCCTGGGCCGACTCTGCGCGGCGCTGTTCCATCTCCTTGTCCACCTGCCGGAGCTGCTCCTCCCGTTCCGCCTTCAGGCGTTCCGCCTGCTCCAGACGGTCCCGGGCGTCCCTGTCCATCTCCTGATAGTAGGCCTCCCGCTTTTCCATAAAGCGCTTGACCGGACTGTAGAGCAAAAAGTACAGCCCGCCCGCCAGGATCGCAAAGTTGAACAGGTGCAGCAATATCTGCTGCCAGTCAATATTCAGAGGTAAACTCACTGCGCTCACCGCCCTTACAAGACGAAGATGATCAGAATCACCGCCAGCAGGGCGTAAATGATCGCCGTCTCGATGAACACCAGGCCCAGCATCAGGGTCGTCCGGATCTTGCCCTCGGCCTCGGGTTGGCGGGCGATGCCCTCCACCGCCTTGCTGGAGACCATAGCCATAGCGATACAGCCGGCGACGGCGGCCACACCGATGGCCAGAGCGGAGGCAATGGCCTTTGTGCTGGTGACAGCGTCCTCGCCGCTCTCCTCATCCTCCACCTCTACTGTGGTCGTCTGGATGTTCTGACTGTCTGCGGGAGCGCCGGTCTCTGCGGCAAAGGCGGGCACCGCCAGCACCAGCAGGGCGACCAGCGTGACCAGCAGAGCGGAAATTTTCTTTTTCATCGTTTTCATTGTTACTACCTCCAAATTATGCTGCGGCCTGTGCCGAACGCTTTGTTTTTGTCTTTTTTTCCTTCTTTGCTCCCGGCTCAGACACCTCGCCGTAGTACAGGGCGGTCAGCATGGTGAGCACGTAGCTCTGGATGAGCGCATGGAGCAGGGTAAACAGCACGCCCACGATCACCGGCAGGACAAAGCTCAGATTGATATAGTAATACACCAGCTCTGTCACCAGCAGGCCGCTGAGCAACGCGCCAAAGAGACGGAAGCTCATGGAAATGGGGAGAGAGAACTCCTTCAGCGTCCGTCCCACGCCCCGTATCCCGTTGCCTGCAATGCCGCCGGACATGATAAAGAAATAGGAGAGGCAGCCCAGGGCAATGGCCCCGTTGATATCGGAGAGGGGCGCCGGGAGGGCGACGGAGTTGCCCCCGGTGGTAACGACCTGAAAGCCGAACAGCTCGAAGCAGGTGCCCACAAAAATGTAGCTTGCCGCTGCAAACAGGTAAGCGCCCAGCGCCTCGTTTCGCCAGGGGCTGTTTCTCTTCGCCATCCCGTCAAACATCCCCACCAGCTGCTCCAACAGCATTTGGAGCTTTCCCGGGATCATCCGGAACCGGGGAATGACAAAAATGCGGAGGATCGCCGCCAAGATGAGCAGGACCGCCGTCACCGTGAAGGCAGAGATCAGGCCGGGGTTGACATCCTTGATTCCAAACAGGCTGACCTGATTGACATCGTGGAGAACAGCGTCCTTCATCGCCACCTGCACTGACTCGGTGCTGCCGTCTCCGCTCAGAGAGCCGGTGAGCAGCGCCCCGATCAACAGAGCCGCTACGATCAAAAGCCAGGAAATCAGCGCCACCTTTTGCTTGC
>JAJPXB010000082.1 GCA_021205695.1 Clostridiales bacterium | reverse complement strand
CTGACGAGCATCACGATACCGGACGGCGTGACCAGCATTGGCAGCTATGCATTTTACGGCTGCACGGGCCTGACAAGCATCACGATTCCGGAAAGCGTGACCCTCATTGATGAATGGGCGTTTTACAACTGTACCAACTTGGCCGATGTATACTATGAGGGGTCTAAGCTCACTTGGACGGCCATCAGCATCCGCTCCTTCAACACTTACCTGACCTCCGCCACTATCCACTATGGCAGGGACGCGGAGAGCGGCACCTGCGGCGACGGCCTGATTTGGGTGCTGAGGGTGAGCGATGGAAAACTGACTATCAGCGGGACAGGAGATATGACGGATTGGAGCAGCTATTCCAGCGTCCCTTGGTACAGCTATCGTACGTCTATCGCTTCTGTGACCATTGAGAATGGCGTGACCAGCATTGGTAAGTGGGCGTTTTATAACTACAGCAGCCTGACGAGCGTAACGATTTCGGACGGAGTGACCAGTATTGGACGTTCTGCATTTGAAGGCTGCACGAGCCTGACGAGCATCACGATTCCGGGAAGCGTGACCAGCATTGACGAATATGCGTTCTCCGATTGCACGAGCCTGACCAGCGTAACCATCGCAGACGGAGTGACCAGCATTGGTTTTTGCGCGTTTTACAACTGCACGAGCCTGACGAGCATCACAATACCGGACAGCGTGACCAGTATTGACGTCTGGGCGTTTTGGAACTGCACGAGCCTGACCAGTGCGACCATCGGCAGCGGCGTCATTTCCATCGGCGCTGGTGCCTTCCGGAGTTGCACGAGCCTTGCCAGCGTGACGATACCGGACAGCGTGACCAGCATCGGCAGTTCTGCGTTTTACGACTGCACCAGCCTGACCGATGTATACTATGCTGGCTCCGAGGCCGACTGGGCTGCCATAAGCATTGGCGATAATAATGAGGCGTTGACATCGGCCACCATCCACTACGCAGAAACCACGATTACCGAGCTCACCGCCCCCACCATCACCTCTCTCTACAACGCCACCAACGGCGTGTCCGTGGGCTGGGACGCCGTGGACGGTGCCGCCGAATACATCGTCTGGCGGCTGAACAACTCCACCGGCAAGTGGGAGAAGTGCGCCACCACCACCGGCACCACCTATCTCAGCACCAGCCCGGTCTCCGGCACCACCTACTATTACGCCATCGAGGCCGTGAATGGTGACGTCACTTCCGGCCGCGGCACCTAACGCTACTTGTCAAGTACATTTTTATCATTTTTCAGTATTATTTTTGAAAAGCACATCGATATTGACCGAAATTTGGTATATCCGCAACCACAACATCCGAAGTCGTAAAAGATCTATAAAAACAAAAAAGGCTGGCAAGTCACGCATCGTTATGATGGTGGCCTGCCAGCCTTTTTCCTGCTGGTTATCATTTCTGCTTTAGTGCTTTTGCCAGAGCAATCAGGTGTGAAAGGTTATCTGCATCCAAGTCCTTCACAGCATCCAGTAGCTCATTAATTTTATCAGGATGAGTATTTCCTATGTCAAAGAAGTCTTTGGGGGATACACCTAGATACTCGCAAATATAGAAGAACAACGTCATAGATGGGTAGTTGATACCATTCTCGACATTGTTGATATAACCAGGGCTTTGCCCTAATGTGAGGCTCATATCCCTTGCTGAAACGCCTTTATTGCCCCGGAGTTCACTTAATCTTTTCCCAAAATCAGATTTTTCCATGCCAATCACCGCCTGCGTATAATTTTACTATACACATATGTTGATTCTGTCCGGTTTGACTAGGTAAATTCATTGACATATCTTGTTGAAATAGATATAATGAAGAATAAATCCAGTTTGAGAAGTAGAATCGAGAAAAAAGAACGGCAACAGTTTCATCTTTTGAAACTATTGCCGTCGTTAAAAGCGAGTTAACTTTATCATTTTTTCGTAGAGCTGACAAATATGCGAACAGCCCCACTTTCACGTATATAGACTCATTATACCACTTTCTTTTTGGATTTCAACTACAAGATAGGAAAAATTTCAAAAAATTAGGCACCGATTTAGTGGGTTCTGGCAGCAAAATTGGTTTGAATACCAAAGGCCGGGAATCTATTCGCAGTCAAATTCGCAGTACAATGTAGCCATTCCAATGAAACAGGAGGATTTGTACCATGCCAAGAAAAGGCGAGAACATATTTAAACGAAAGGATGGCCGATGGGAAGCCCGTTATATCAAGGGATACGACGTATCAGGCAAGGCAAAATATGGATTTTGCTACGGTAAAACCTATACAGAGGCAAGGAATAAGGTTACAGTTTTAAAGGCTCACATTGTTTCGGCAGACGGATCCAATGCGGTAAAAAGCAGGCAGCGATTTTGCTACTACTGCGACAAGTGGTTGGAGCAGCACAAGACTGCAATCAAATCATCCACCTACGCCAAATACAGTATGATCCTTGAAAACTATGTCAAACCCCAGTTGGGTAATTATCATCCGTATGCGCTTTCTACCGAGCTGGTGGAGCAGTTTAAGGCTGATCTTTTGATGGAGCGAGGTCTGGCTGCAAAGTCAGTCCGGGATATTCTTACCGTGCTGAAGATGGCCATTGCTTTCACCCGAAAGCAGATACCGAGAGGCATGTCAGATATTGAGATTATTTACCCGCGGGAGCAGAGGAAGGAGATGCGTGTTTTGACGAGAGAGGAGCAGGATAAATTGGTGCAATACCTCCTTTCGGATATGGATTTATGTAAATTTGGCGTTTACCTGGCTCTTGCAACAGGCCTGCGGATTGGAGAGCTTTGCGCCCTGCGATGGTCGGACATCTCCATACAGAACCGCACCGTAACGGTTTCCGTCACAATGCAGAGAGTGAAAAATTTCGATTCAACCAGTGAAGCGAAAACGCATATCAGCTTTGGCAATCCCAAAAGTGATGCGTCCTCCCGGACTATTCCGTTGACAGCCAATGTGATTGCTCTTTGCAGGGAATTTATGCCTTCCATCGCATCCGCATTTGTTCTGACCGGAACAGAAAGCTATATGGAACCTAGAACCTTGCAGTATCGGTTCAAGCGTTATATGGAGGATTGTGGCCTCGAAGGAGTACATTTTCATACGCTCCGCCACACCTTCGCCACCCGCTGTGTGGAGGTCGGCTTTGAGATCAAGAGCCTTAGTGAAATTCTGGGTCATGCAAATACTTCTATCACTCTAAACCGTTATGTACACTCCTCAATGGAGCTTAAAAGGAATAATATGGATAAGCTAACCGCTGTTGGATTTTGAATGATTCGCAGTCAAATTCCGCAGTCAGTAGTAAACAGAATGAGCCTGAAATTGTTGTAATTTCAGGCTTTTTTGCGTTTTGTAGCAGGCGTAAGCCACAGAGTTGTCAGCTCTACGAAAGAAAACTTTTCCCAGTCGCGCCTGGAAAAAAGAGGCACACAGGAAATTGTTATGGGGGTGATGAGGGATGAACGATTCGGATGTATTCTGCGCCAACCCGGATTTCGTATACCGGGAGATCGCAGGCGAAAATATCCTCGTGCCTGTTGGAAGGGCAGCCGAGCGATTTAGCGGGCTGGCGTCTCTGAATAAAACCGGCCTGTTTTTGTGGAAGCTGTTGGAGCAGGAGAAGACGTTTCATCAGCTATCTGCAGCATTGGCAAAGGAGTATGAGTTGACTGAGGAGGAGAGTTGTCAGGATGTTGCCGATTTTCTGAATATGGCCATGTCCAAGGGCGTCGTTCTGAGATGCTAAGCGGCTATCCATTGCATAATGCAATTTTACATAGATATTTTTAAAATTAAGGAGGAACACGATTATGAAAAGGAAATCGTTCCGGCGTATCCTTTCGGCGGCTCTGACGCTGTGCATGGTGCTGGCTCTGTTGCCCACCAGCGCGTTGGCAGAAACCGTGACAACTACGCCGGGGAACACATCCTTGGATGTGGAATACTTCACCAGTACCCTGTATAACTGGGATGAGGACAAGGCCAATGCGGCTACCGCTGAGGCGGACAAGACCGACAGCTCCACTGTGAGCTATACGAGCGCGTCTGTGTCTTATAATCAACAGAGTAATTACAGCACCTACACCAGCGGCAGCTATTATGTGTTGGTGAACGGCGAGTATTATGTTGTGACCAACATCAGCTGCACTCGCAGTGGACGGCAAAATAACTACACCTACAGCTGGACGGTTACATACAGCGGCGGCACAGTGACCGGCACCAACAGCACCTTCACCCTTTATCAGCAGAGCACCGGCACCACCAGCTACGAGGGCAAAGGCTTCTACTTTACCAACGGCAGCAACAGGCAGAGTACTCCCATCTTCAGCCAGTGGCTGGACAGTGCGCAGAACTACATGATTTATTCCGGTCTGGCCGCCTCTAAGCTGAGTGAGAGCAGCAACGCCCCGTTCAATGATGATACAGTGAACGCCGCCAATCTGTTCGCTACCGATGGCAGCAACGACGACTACGCCGACGTTTATACCAACGTAGGTGTGCCCTTCGTCTATGATTCGGAAACTGGCTATTATACCTTGGATAGTGACTTATATGCTGTCTACTTTGACGGCGGCTCTACCGCAGCGGCAAGCGACACGAATCTGACGATTGCGGATAAGCCTGCAGCCCACAGCTATACGGAAATCAGCGGCTATTCCTACGCCACCGGCTTCCTGCCTTTCGATGATGTATCCACAACCACTCGGACGGCAGTAAAGAGCGGCGGCAGCAGCGCCGGTTCCACGACTGGTTATCAGACTAGCAGCACCACTTGGGGCTTTGGTATGGTTACATCCGTGGACTTCCAGATGACAGATGATGGCAAGGATGCCAATGGCGATGCTATTACCTTTGAGTTTTCCGGCGACGACGACGTGTGGGTTTACATTGATGGCGTTTTGGTTCTGGACATTGGCGGAACACATGATGCTATCACCGGAACTATCGACTTCTCCACCGGCGAGGTCGAGCTGACTGCAGGCTCTTACGGTCAGATTGGCGATTTGTCCGGAAAGACAAGTACCAGTTCTGTAACTACTTCTGAAACTCTTTCTCAGACGAACGTTTATACCGCCTTGGGCACTACCTTGACTGGTTTTGCTTCTCAGGGTAGCCACACCCTGACCATCTACTACATGGAGCGTGGCCGTGGTCGTTCCAACTGCCTGATCAAGTTCAACCTGCCCCAGAAGGACAGCGTCAGCGTGACCAAGACCATCGACGAGTATTATACCAATTCTGAGTATGAGATCTCTGACGATGTTATGAAAACCCTGAACAACATGGACTTTACGTTCACCTTGTACAACGGAAATAGCGTGGTAGCCAACAAGAGTTACTCGCTCTACGATTCTGACGGAAATCTTGTGGGCACCGGAAGCACGGATGCCGCAGGTACCTTTACCATCAAGAACGGTCAGACGGCCACCTTTAAAAATATCAGCCTGGATGAAGAATCCAGCTACTATGTCGTGGAGACCAGTCCGGGAGACCGTTGGACGGCCAAGTGGACGGCGACCTCCAGTGTAAGTAATGCAACAATTAGTGGTGGAAGCGGTCTGACTTCTGACACCGTCACCGTCACCGGTTCCAGCACGGCTACAGATACCATCAGCTTTGTCTGTGAGAACAGCTACAGCTACGGTTCCGTTCAGCCCGACGTGGACACCAATGATGACACCATCGTTCTGGACTATGGCCTGCCCGTAGAGGTAAATGTCCGTGCCAACGATAACATTACCGCTTATGGCGTTGCAGTGAGCTCTACCATGGCTCTGGTTGGCGCAGATGAGAGTGGCAAGGTCACTGGTACCTACGGTTATGCCACCATCAATGATGACGGCAACATCGTCTACACCATGACCAAGCAGTTGACCGGTATCGAAACCTTCCAGTATACCGTTACTGCCAGCGCCTACAATACAGATACTAAACAGGACGAGACACAGTCCAGCACTGCTACCTTGACCATCATCCCCGCAACTCTGATGTACTACGAGGAGAATTTCGGCGATAGCAGCATGGTCACCTATTCTGACAGCAATGTGAAGTGGGTGTCTACCGGCACCACCGCCACCGGCTATCAGGAGACTGGCTTCGTTGGCACTACCACCGACAGCACCTACGGCACTGATGTAGTCTACCTGGAAGAAACCGGCGACAGCTACGGAACCAGCATGTATGCGGATGTCAGTGGCAACTACGGCGCAGCCTTTGAATATGACTTCACCGGCACCGGCACCGCTATCCTCAGCCGTATCTCCACTGATAGCGCTTATATTCAGGTGACGATCACCCACAAGGATGAGAACGGCAATACCGTTCAGGATGATCGCCAGTACGTCGATACACGGGTGGTTGAGAATGTCTCCGACAATAAAACGCTGTACAACATCCCGGTCTACAACATCGACAGCCTGGACTACGGCACCTATCACGTCTATGTTTATGTCTATAAGGCAAACACCACTGTGTACGCCACCTATGATGATGACGGAAAGCAGCTGACTGACACCAAGTCCGGCGGTGCGTTCTATCTGGACGGTATCCGGGTTTATCAGCCTATGGGCACCGAGGATAACGGCGTTACGGGTTATTCCACCGCAGCCAGCGCCTACGCCACCGATGGCGAAGCCAACGTGTCGATCATCAACATCCGGGCGAAAATTGTTGCTGACGATGAAGAGGGATGGAGCGGTGAAGAGTTTGCCACTCTGACCGATGTAGATGGAAACATTATCAAAGTGGGCACATACACTGCTATCGGTCCCAACGAGGAGTTATATCTGACTAAGGATCAGACGGTTTCCTTCACTCTGGTCAACTGGGATTCTCAGTCCTACAAGCTCTATCTGGGTCTCAAGGCTCCCAGCGGCTCTGAGGCTACCGTGGCCATCGGAAGTGCGACCCTGACCATCAAAAACAGCACCGTCTGCTACTACGATATCAGTGACTATGTGACGGTTGAGACTTATGATCTGGATGAGGATGGGACAGAAGAAACCTATGTTGGCACCCTGACCATCACCGGCGGTTCTAATCTCATCGCCCTGACTAACATCAAGGTCACCGGTATCGACGCCTTTGAACTGGGTTATTCGGAGGATGTCACTGTGGTGAGTGAGGACGATGGTTCGAGCTCTGTCTCCCTGACCTCCCTGGATGCGGACACCCTATATCTCCTGCCCAGTACCATCTCCCTGACAATGGACGATGGTTCCAATGAGGAGGAGGCCACAGTGTTCACCCCCGAGACGATCAAGATAGCCTGCAACTGGGCCAGCAAGACCAAAAAGGCCACTGTAACGGTTGCCACCTCTACCGAAGTGGCACGAGTGACCATCGACGGTGTGGATGTGACATCTAAGACGTCCGGTGGCCAGTTGAACTGGAGCAAGTCCTACACCAAGGTGACCAAGGGCACCGAGTATGAGATCGTCGTATACGATGCTGACGGCAACGCCAGCGAGACCTATACGGTGACAGCAGAATAAGGAGGTGAGCTGAGATGAAAATGGGTTACGAAAAGCCGATGATCGAGTTTGAGGAGTATCAGCTGTCAACTGCGATTGCATCCTGCGAGACATATGTATCTCTGGCTCCTGAGGAATGGACTTACAAAGGAACGCACTATGGTATTTGTGAGGAGTACATTCAGACTCTGAGTGATGATGATACATATACTGGCAGCGGTCCCTGGTTTGAGGGCAGTTGCTCCTGCTATCTGAGTTCCGGCAACTCAACGTTCCTGAACTCCTGATGTGGGCTTAGGTAATATCTGAAAGAACAAATAGACAAGGAAGGGCTGGTATGGCAGATCATAAAATGCCTGCCAGCCCTTTTCCCATAGGAGAGACAGCGATGGAGCAGGAATTTCATCTTTCCGTGGGCGGCGTGAACATCCGGGTGGTGTCTCGGCTGCCGCTGACGGTTTCGGATGGTGTGGCGCATTTTCTTGTCCCTT
The DNA here is from genome assembly GCA_021205695.1 of Clostridiales bacterium. Lineage (GTDB taxonomy): Bacteria > Bacillota > Clostridia > Oscillospirales > Oscillospiraceae > Onthomonas. Next base: position 26,638 of record JAJPXB010000082.1, on the reverse strand, counting down.
ATTTCGGCAATGCCGTGACGATTACTGTCAAGGCGTTAGAGAAGGACTTTGATCTGACCTGTGCCCAGACGGTTGGACAGGATGTCCACTTTACCTATTACCGGGACAGCGAATCCTTATACGCCGTGGCAATCCCCGGCGTGGACGGCTCCGTCTCCACAGCGGTCTATACGCCGGATTTTTCAGAGGCGACTCTATATATCAATCTGAGAGCTTTCCCTGACCTGCGGCTGACGGTGGATTTTGTGTTGCAGCTGTTCCCCCTCCGGCAGCTTCTGTTCCTGCATCAAGCTGTAGTGCTGCACTCCAGCAGGGTGAACGTGGGCGGCAAGGCCATTGTATTTTCTGCGCCCAGCCAGACGGGAAAATCCACCCAGGCGGGGCTTTGGCAGCAATACGCCGGGGCGGAGATCGTCAGCAATGACCGCTCCATTTTGCGGCAGGAGACGGACGGCTTTCTCACCTATGGCTATCCCATTGATGGGAGCAGCCCGGTGTTTGACAACAAACGGATTCCCCTGGGAGCCGTGGTGATGCTAGCTCAGGGGAAAGAGAATCGGGTGGAGCGGCTTCCTGTATTGTCGGCAGTTCGCTGCCTGACGGGACAGACAGTGGCGACGCCCTGGGATCAGACAGGGAACGATGTAGGTCAATTGTGGCTGAATTTTGCGGCGGTTTATCCGGTCTACCGCCTGACCTGCAGACCGGACAGGGAGGCAGTGTCCTGCCTCAAAAATAGATTAGAGAGAGACGGGGTGATTTAGATGGCCGAGATTAAGGGAAGGCTATATGCCCGTGCGTCGGTGGCGAAGATCCCGCTGACGGGAGCCTTTGAGCTGACGCCGTTGTGTAACTTTCAATGCAAGATGTGCTATGTGCGTAAATCTCCCCAGGAGGTACGCAGCCTGGGAGGATTAAAGCCGCTGGAGTTTTGGCTGGACCTGGCAAAACAGGCAAAGGATGCGGGAACCATGTTTCCCCTGCTCACCGGCGGGGAGACGTTCCTCTATCCCCATGTCCGGGAGCTGTACCAGGCGATGGTGCGGATGGGCATGGAAGTGAGCATCAACTCCAATGGCAGCAGCATTACGGAAGAAGTTGTCTCCTGGCTGCGGGAATCGCCGCCCACGCGCATTAATATCACCCTTTATGGCGGCAGCAACGAGAGCTATGAGCGGCTCTGCGGCGATCCCCACGGCTTTGACAAGGTACGCCGGGGCGTGGAGCTGCTGATGGAGAACAATATCCGCTTCAAATTCAACTGCAGCCTGACCCCTTATAACTGCATGGATCTGGAAAAAATGATCGACTACGCTCACAGCACCGGGCGGAACCTGCGGGTCGCAACTTATATGGTGCCTCCCTATCGACGGACGGGTGAGACAGGGGACTTTGAGGCTCGGCTGTCTGCACAGGAGAGTGCCTATTATCAGGTGCTGGCGGATTTTAAGCAGATGGAGCCGGGAAATTTTGTGCAGCTCGTCAACAACATGCAGCATTACAGGGAACTGACACCGGAGGCGGTTGCGGAGGCGGAGGCACAGCCGCCGAGACCGATGGGCTGCCTGGCGGGACGGTGCAGCTATTGGGTGGACTGGCAGGGGAATTTAAGCGGTTGCGGGATGATGGACATTCCCAAGGTAAGCCTGAACGATAAATCCCTGGCCGATGCCTGGCAGGAAATCGTGGACTGGACAGAAGATTTTCGTTACAGCGCGGCCTGTGCCAACTGTGTGAACCGGGGGCTGTGCTTCTCCTGCGCCGCTATGGTACACAACGAGACCGGCGGCTTCGAGGGACGTCCGGTCTACCTGTGTGAAAAGGTGAAATATGCGTCCCGGTATTACAAGGAATTTTTAGATAAACTTCCCGAATCTGTGCGGGAAACCGGAACGCAGACAGAGGGAATCCCATCGGAAAACTGCGTACTGGACGATGACTTGCTGCCCTGAAATTTACGAGAAAAAAGAAATGAGGAAAAACCACATGAAAAAGAAAACAAGCCTGAGAAAGCGGATGGCCGGCCTGATGCTTTCTGCTGTGATGCTTCTGACCTGTGCGCCCATCTCAGCTTTGGCTGTGGATGAGGAAGCCGCTTCTGCGGCCGGCACTGTTTATGGTGAGGAGGAGACGGTACTGGTTTCCTCCGGCGTTTCCAGCCGGGAGACGGACTTTAACAGCGGATGGAAATTCTACCTTGGGGACAACAGCTCGGCCTCCGGACAGAGCTTTGATGACTCCTCCTGGGATGACGTGATTTTGCCGCATGATTTCAGCATCAGCCAGAACTTTACGACTTCCGGTGAGGCGGAGAGCGGTTTTTTGCCCGGCGGCACCGGATGGTACCGCAAGAGCTTTACCCTGACCGAGGCGGAGGCGGACAGCACCATCGTCCTCAACTTTGACGGCGTGTATTCCGACGCCTATGTATACGTCAACGGCGTCTATGCGGGAGAGAACCACTATGGTTACACCTCCTTCGCCTTCGACATCACAGATTATCTGGTCTGTGACGGCGCGACGGAGAACGTTATTGCGGTGAAAGTGGTCAACAACCAGCCCAACAGCCGGTGGTATTCCGGCAGCGGCATTTACCGGGATGTGACGCTGATTGTCACCGAGCCGGTCCATGTGGCCTATAACGGCACCTGTGTGACCACTCCGAATCTCGAAAGCAGCTATGGCAGCGATGGTACTGTCAGTGTGGAGGTGGAGCTGGATAACGACAGCGATACCGATGTAGAGGTTACAGTAAAGAACACCGTCTATACCAGCGATGGTGTTTCCGCCTCCGAGTCCGCAGAGGCAACAACGACCATTGCAGCGGGAAATACGGTAACGGTGACATCTTCTCCTAAAGTAGAAAATCCTGCCCTGTGGTCTACCGACGATCCGAACCTGTATTTTGTCCGCACAGAAGTCTATGTAGATGGCACGCTGACAGACACCTATGACACCCAGTTCGGCTTCCGCTGGTACAGCTTTGATTCTGACAACGGCTTTTACCTGAACGGTGAGGCGGTCAAATTGAACGGCGTCTGTATGCACCATGACCAGGGCGCGCTGGGCAGCGCTGCCAGCTATGACGCCATGTACCGTCAGCTGTCTATCATGAAGGACATGGGCGTGAACGCTATCCGCACCAGCCACAATCCGGCGGACGAGGACTTCATCGACATCTGCAACGAGCTGGGTCTTCTGGTGATGGAGGAGGCCTTTGACTGCTGGACGACGGCAAAAAATGGCAACACCAATGATTTCAGCAAGTATTTCAGCACGACTTTAAGTTCCGATAACAACATCCTTGGTGGAGACAGCACCATGACATGGGCGGAGTACGCCATCAAGAGCATGGTCAAACGTGACCGCAACGATGCGTCGGTCATTCTCTGGTCGCTGGGCAACGAGCTGACCATTGACAGCACCTATCCCACCATCTGCCAGAACCTGATCGACTGGATCAACGAGCTGGACACCACCCGCCCGACGACGCTGGGCTGCAACAATCTGGCGACCAGCACATCCTCTTATGCGGGTCAGGTGATGCAGGTCATTATCGACAACGGCGGCATTGTCGGCCTGAATTACGCCAATTCATCATCCACCCTTTCGTCCCTGCACAACGCCTGGGGGCTGATCCTCTCCTCGGAGACCAGTTCCGCTGTCAACAGCCGGGGAATCTATTCCTCACAGGCAAATATGAGCAATGCGGATGGCCTGTATCATCTGACATCCTATGATACTTCCTATGTGAGCTGGGGCATTACCGCCCATGAGTCCCTGTACAACACCCTGGCCAACGATTATGTGGCGGGTGAGTTCGTCTGGACGGGCTTCGACTATATCGGTGAGCCTACTCCATGGAACGGTACGGGCACCGGCTCTGTCTCCGGCGGCGGTGCAATCCCTAATAGCAGTTACTTCGGTATCGTGGACACGGCAGGCTTTGAGAAGGACACTTATTACCTTTACCGCAGCCAGTGGAACCAGGATTCCACCACTCTGCATCTGGTCACCGCCTGGGACAGCGACAACATGTATACCACAAGCGGCAAGACTCCGGTAGTCATCTATACGAATGCCGCCAAAGTGGAGCTTTATCGCAACGGCACTCTGATCGGCACCGCCACCCGTACGGTACACACCACGGACGCAGGCCACACCTACTACACCTACACCACGGCCAGCAATAATTCCTCTGTCTGCACGGCGGTATCCGCCTCCGGCTCCGAGAGCCTGTACGTCACCTTTAACGTGACCTACGAGGCGGGCACCATCTCCGCTGTCGCTTATGACGAGGACGGCAACATGATCTCCGACACCAGCGGCAGCAGCGTGGTATCCACGCCCGGCACCGTCAGCCAGCTGGAGGTGACCCAGAACAAGACGGTCATCGACGCCGACGGCCAGAGTCTGGCCTACATCGAGGTGGAGGTTCAGGATGCGGATGGCAATCTGGACACCACTGCCACCAACACGATCTATTTCAACCTCACCGGCGATGGCGAGATCGTGGGCGTGGACAACGGCGACCAAGCTACCACGGAGAAGTACCAGCAGGACAGGGTTCTGACCAGTTCCACCAGCGCTCATATCGCTGCCTATGCAGGCAAGGCACTGGTCATCGTGCGCTCCACTACCGAGGCGGGCAGCTTTACTGTGGACGTATCTTCTGACGGTCTCACAGGTGGCAGCGCCACCGTGACCACCACGGCAGTGGAGAGCGATACTGTTACGGAAGGACTGGTGAGCTACACACTGGTGCGGGATTACAGCGTGACCGTGGGCACCGGGCCGGAGCTGCTGACCACCGCCACAGGCACGCTGGCGGACAGCTCCACGGTGACAGGCACCATCACCTGGGATGAGATTTCTTCTGAAATCTATAACACCGCCGGGGACTACACCATCACCGGAACCCTCAGCTTTGACGGGCTTGAAGATATCACCGTCATTGCAAGGCTTCATGTGATCGCGGATGTCATCGCTATGCGGAACGTCTCCACCGTCACCATGGCGGGATATGCGCCCACTCTGCCCAGCACCGTAAACGGCGTGCTGGCAGACGGCACCGTCACCGGGGAATTTACTGTGACATGGGACAGCGTCAGTGCAGATGATTTTGTTACGGTTGACGAAATCATCACTGTGAACGGTACAGCCACCGTCATCGGTACGACCACCTTGCCCGTGACTTGCACTGTCCGGGTAGCGGAGACGGTGAATACCGAGAGTGTCAACGTGGCTGCTGACTACTACACCTTGACAGAGGACTGCACCAGCACCTCCGACAACCTCCTGTCCATCGTAGACGGCGTGACAAATAATTCCAGTGACACTGACGCGCGTTGGACGAACTACAACAACCGCAACAATAGCTCCACGGCGACCATCACCTTCACATGGTCTACCGCCCAGCTGCTCAGCGGCGTGAACCTGTATTTCTTTACGGACAGCTATTCTGCCGCCCTGCCCTCGGACGTGACCTTCGAGTACTCTTTGGATGGGACGACCTTCACCGGGATCACCTATGCGGATGTGACCCCTACGGCAGGCTTTACCGAGACAGCCTATGTGTTCGACTCGGTCATCAACCCGGTGGCCCTGCGTATCACCTTCACCGAGCAGTCCGGCCATTGTGTCGGCCTGACCGAGTGCGAGGTAATGACCTACGCGGGCAGCGTGGAGACCAACACCTCCGCCGACCTGTCCGGCATCGCCGTGGACGGGACCGCCGTCAGCGGCTTTGACGCCGACACCCTGACCTATGCGGCGGACGGGACGAATGACGCAACCGTGACCGCCACCACCGAGGCCAATGCGGGCATCACTGTTCTGCCCATCTACACCGATGGCGTGGTGCGTATCCTGACTATCTCCGAGGATGGGAGCACGGCAAAGACTTATGAAGTCACATTGTCCGGCGTGGAAGCCTGCCAGCATGAGAATACCGAAATCCGGAACGCCGTCGCTGCTACCTGTACCGGCGAGGGCTACACCGGCGACACCTACTGCACTGACTGCGGTGCACTGGTAGAGCAGGGAAGTATCATTCCTGCCACCGGCCACAGTACCGTGACCCAAAACGCCAGGGCTGCCACCTGTACGGAGGATGGCTATACCGGCGACGAGATCTGCACCGTCTGCGGGGAGACAGTCTCCACTGGCTCAGTGATTGCCGCCACCGGCCACAGCTGGGATTCCGGCACCGTGACCAAGGCCGCCACCACCGAGGAGGAGGGCATTATGACCTACACCTGCACGGTCTGCGGCGAGACAAAGACGGAGGTAATCCCCAAGCTGGAGGAGACGAAGGAGCTGCTGGTCCCCAGCGTGACCTTAAGCGTTGAACAGGGGACTGACGGAAAAATCCGCTTGACCGCAACAGTGACGGGTGCCGATTCAGACGACTATTACGAGGTTACCGGACACGGGTTTGTCTACATCACGAAGGCAAAGCTGGGAGCCAAGGCCCTGACGGTCAATACATCCAGCCGGACAAAGGTGAGTGTAAGTGGGTTTAGTTCAGGCAGCACTTATATCTACAGCATGGCTCCGAAGGACGCTTCCACGACTTATGCGGTCCGTGCCTGGATTACTTATAAAAACAGCAGTGGTAAGACGGTCTACGTTTATTCAAATACGGTCTATACCAGCTATAACGCACTGGCACAGTAGGCGGACATGACTACTGATGCAGCCATCTGCTTTCATGGATGTTTGCGCATTACATTAGCAGTGCCTGGAAGTTTACAAAGAAAGGAGTGTATGGTCTATGTTCTCTGGAAAACACACGATAAAAAAGAAGGGGAAACGCCTGGCAGCGCTAGTCATGGCATTTTGCCTTTTCTGTGGTATGACGCTCCCGGCCGCAGCGGCGGGGAATAACGCAGGGACAGAGGTTTCCACAGATTTGGAAACGGCTGCTTATTCGGATGAGGTTTCTGTCTCGATTACCAACAGTTATGTGTCAGCGGGGACGGCGCTTACCGTCCAGACGGAAGGCTATTCGGAAGGCAGCAGCCTTCAATACAAATGGACTGTGGACGGTGTGGACACGGGGAGCAGTGGGGACTCTTATACCCCATCCGCGGATGACGCTGAGAAATGGATCCAGGTCACGGTCTCCTGCGCCGGGTATGAAGATCAGACTGCGGAGATCTATTTCAGCGAGCTTCCCGTCATGTACCTGGATTTTGACCTGGATGCTGTCATCGCAGATAAGACGACCTATGTGGACGGCACCATGAATCTGCAGGGAAACGGCACTTATACGAGCAGCAGCCAATTGTACAGCGGTGCCCTGGAAGTAAAAGGCAGGGGCAATACCAGCTGGAACGCAGACAAAAAGCCGTTCAAGCTGAAACTGGACGCCAAGACGAACCTTTTAGGAATGGGGAAAAATAAACACTGGGTACTTCTGGCAAATGCGACGGAGGGATCCATGATGCGCAATGACCTTGCCTATAAGCTCTCCGGACTGTGGGGGCTGACTTACCAGGACGGCACATGGGTGGAAGTGGTGATTAACGGGGAATATTACGGCACCTATTACCTCTGTGAGCATGTGCGTGTCGGCAGCACGCGGGTCGATATCGAAGACCTGGCCGACGCCGCGGCGGACGCTGCGGATGCTGTCGTGGAAGCGGGGCTCCTGTCGGACGCTGATGGGCTGGCAGATGCCATGGAGGAGGACCTTTCCTGGATCAGCAGCGATTCCTTTACTTACGGCGGCGTGACATTTAAGGTCAGCGACTATTACGCCTTTGACAAGAACCAGCTGACCTCCGGAGGTTTCCTCTTTGAGCTGGACGCCTATTATGACGAGGTATCGAAGTTCCGCTCCTCACTGAACCAGCCGATCATGTTTAATACGCCGGAGTATGCAAACACGAACCAGGACATGATGGATTACGCGAAGGAATTTATCAACGCTTTTGAGGCGTCTATCCAGTCTGCGGACTTCCAGGCTTCTTACAACGGTGAAACTGTCTCCGCCTACGACCTGTTCGATTTTGATTCGCTGGTCAGTTACTGGATGATCCAGGAGCTGTTCATGAACGAGGACGGCATGAAGAAATCCACGTACTTCTACAAAGACCAGGATACGGCGGATGAAATTAGCAAAATGTTCATGGGCCCTGTCTGGGACATGGACTGGAGCAGCGATGGGGAAGGCGGCGGTGACTATACCGCATGGCAGACTGTTTACTATAACGACGGGGCGCAGGCAAACCAATGGTACAAATATTTGTGCCAGGACCCGTATTTCCTGACGGAAGCCAGGGCGTTTTACTGGGAACACCGCAGCGAAATCCTGGACATGGTGGCGTCTATTTACGGCGAGGCCGACAATGATATTTTTACAGACAATGCCTACAGCTACCTGTATGATGCAGCCGTGGCGAACGAGACCCTGTGGGGCAAGTACAAGCTCGGTTATGACGGTGAAGTGGCTAAACTCTACACCTGGCTGAACAACCGCATCAGCTGGCTGGACGAAAATATGGCCAGTATTGACACGATGATTGATTCCATGGGGCTGTATGACCCGGATGAAAGCATTGGTCTGGCTGTCACGGACGGCGTGCTGAATATCACAGCATCTTCCAGGGCCGCAAAGGCAGAGGTACGTATCAATGGCACGGTTGTCAGCACGGTAACGCTTACGAACGGCGCCGGAAGCTTTGATGCCAGCACCATGCTGACCGGGGGACAGGATGTTATCCATGTCATTATCTATGACTCGAGAGGCAACAGCCTTGGATCTAATTTCATCTACGACCAGGAAGAAGATGAGCAGGCGTGCACCCATGATGAAACATACCTGTCCGGCGCAACCGAAGCAACATGCACAGAAGACGGTTATACCGGCGACCTGTACTGTGCCGTCTGCGATGAGCTCCTGGAGGAAGGGAGCGTCATACCGGCTACAGGGCATACCGTCGAGATACAGAACGCGGTTGCGGCAACCTGTACCACAGAAGGCTATACCGGGGATGAGGTCTGCACCGTCTGCGGGGAGACAGTCTCCACCGGCTCAGTGATTGCCGCGACCGGCCACAGCTGGGATTCCGGTGTTGTGACGAAGGAAGCGACTGAGGACGAAGAGGGAGAAATGACCTACACCTGCACCGTCTGCGGCGAGACAAAGACGGAAACGATTGCGTTTCAAAAAGAACTGTCTGTTCCTTCCGTGACACTGAGTGTAGATCAGGGTACAAGCGGGAAAATCCGGCTGACCGCCACAGTGACGGGTGCCGATTCAGACGACTATTACGAGGTTACCGGGCACGGGTTCGTTTACATCACGAAGGCAAAGCTGGGAGCCAAAGCCCTGACGGTCAATACATCCAGCCGGACGAAGGTGAGTGTGAGCGGGTTTAGTTCAGACAGTACCTACATTTACAGCATGACGCCGAAAACGACGGATACGGTATATGTGGTGCGAGCCTATGTGACCTACAAAAACGCATCGGGGAAGACTGTTTACGTTTACTCTGACCAGGTTGTGGCCAGCTACAATTCCCTGACGGTGTGAACACGGAGGAAATAAGGACATGAAACACAAAAGATTCCTGCGCCTTATGTCAGCAATGCTGGCAGGCGCGTTGGTCATAAGCTGCATCAGTTCTTCAGCCTATGCAAAAGGTACGCAAGTTGATAGCAGAGGAAACGCAAGAAATAGCACTGGGGCAATGGCGACAGAGGAGCAATCTCCTGACTTGGAAACACAGGCACCCGATGAAGAATCGGAGGCTGTGGAAAATGTGGCAGGTGAGAGTAGCGAAGAATATTTGACAATCTCGGAAGAGGCTGTTTCCGACGAAATGGCTGATGATGCAACGGAAGAAGCTGAGTCCGATGAAACGGCCGATGATTCAACGGAAGCAGAAATCATTGACAGCGGCTCCTGCGGCGACAGCCTGACGTGGGTTCTGGATGGAGATTATACGCTGACCATCAGCGGCTCCGGGGCTATGGAGTCCTGGGACTGGTACGGCGGCATTCCCTGGTATAGCTATGTGGACTCAATCACGGCAGTTGTCATAACAGATGGGGTCACAAATGTGGGGGACTACGCATTTTATGGCTGCGAAGCCATGACCTCCGCCACCCTGCCGGAGAGCGTTACCACGATTGGGATGGATGCTTTTTACGGCTGCAAAGCCCTGACTGCGCTGACGCTGCCGGAGGGCCTGACCACCATCGGGGAACAGGCATTTTACAACTGCTCCTCTTTTGCCTCGATCAACATCCCGGACACAGTCACTGAAATCGGCGCAGAGGCTTTTTACAGCTGCAGCGGGTTAAAATCCATCGAGATTCCGAACAGTGTGACCATCTTGTCTGAGGGCGTATTTTACGCCTGCACCGGGCTGACAAAGATCGCTATCCCGGAGACAGTGACATCTATTGGCGATGCTAGTGATATATTTGGACTAACCGCCTAAAGTGCCTAAAATAGCGTATTTCATCATGTTCGAGACCATTTTGGCCTCGTTTTTTTAATGCCTGCGTGGATACTAATTCAATACATAAATTCAGAGCGTGTATCGCCCCAATTTTCGGGGATGGGTACACGCTCTTTTTTTATGCCATGAAACAAGTGGAGGTGAAGGAACCATGAGCGGAAACACAGCAGATAGCAACGTGCGGTATTCCAGGGACAAGCCCAATGACTGTAAGTTCTGTTACTACTGGCAGGGCCGGAAGAAGGGCTGTCTGATGGGCGAACAGAACTGCGCCTACCTTATCCGGGAGGAGGAACCGGCAGAACACAGCCGGTGTGATGGTTGCCCCTACGGGATGTACTCGCCCTGCATCGGCTGGTGTACCGTGGATGTGATAAACGCTGTTTTCAAGAACCGGCTGGCCGCAAGAGCAGACCGGAACCAGGAAAGGAGTCCGTGATGGGAAAGAAGAAATACCTGGAGGACGGCTACGACAAGGGCAGGGACGGAAAGTTCCCGGACTGCCGCTATTGCCGTTATCACACTTCCGGCAGCAAAGGCATCCGGTGCCGCTACAAGCACTGTCTGTACCGCAAGCGGCAGGCCGCCAGGAGGAGGTGAGCTTTCATGCCGGTCTTTCGAGTTGAGAAAAACACAAATTATACAACCATGTGCAACTACCACCTGAGAGACAGGAACCTGACGCTGAAAGCGAAGGGGCTGCTCTCTGTTTTCCTGAGCTTGCCCGATAACTGGGATTACAGCATCGCAGGGTTGGCCGCTATCTGTAAAGAAGGCCGGAGCGGGATTTCTTCCGGGCTGAAGGAACTGGAACAGTGCGGCTATCTGGTGCGTGAGCGGCGCAGAGATGCAAAGGGGCTGCTTCGGGATAACGTCTATGTGATCTATGAGATGCCTCAACAGGGTGTGTCACCACCTAAAGCAGAAAATCCAGCGCAGGATAATCCAGCACAGGAAAATCCAACGCTGGATAATCCAGTGCAGGAAAGTCCAGCGCTGGAGGAACCTGCGCTGGAAAATCAGGCACAAATAAATAAAGAAGAAAGAAGTAAAGAAGAAATAAATACTGACTCAAATAAAAGAAAGAAGGAGAAAGAGCCTCGCCACCAGTATGGGGAGTACGGCAATGTCCTTCTGTCAGATTCTGAGCTTTCTTCTTTACGGGCTGAGTTCCCCCAGGACTACCAGCGGCGGATCGAGCGCCTGTCCGAGTATATGGCCTCCACCGGGAAGTCATACAAGAGCCACCTGGCTACCATTCGGAGCTGGGCGAGGAGAGACCGGCGGCAGACAGTCTCTGCCACGGGAACAGGCGGTTACAGCCACGACAACTACAGATGCGAGGAGGGAGAAAGCCTATGAACGAGCTGTTATCTTCCCTCTTTGACCGGAACATGAAAGCCGAGCCTTCCGACGAGGAATATGTCGGAGAGGACGGCCTTTTTTACTGCAAAAAATGCCATACGCCTACCCAATGCCGGGTGGAAATCGCAGGCAGACAGAGCATTGTTTCCTGTATGTGTAGCTGTGCCAAAGAAGAGCTGGACAAATACGAACGTGAGCTGGCGGAGATGAACCGTCGAAATCATATCTACAGCCTGAAAGCCAACGGTATTCAGGAACGGGCTTTGTATGACTGGACGTTTGAGAAGGCAGCGGACAGCCCCAGCATCCAAATGGCAAGGCGCTATGTGGACAGTTGGCCGGAGGTCAGAAAGCACAACCTCGGTCTCCTGCTCTGGGGCGACGTTGGAACAGGAAAATCATTTATAGCCGCCTGCATTGCCAACGCCCTACTGGAGACCGGGGTGCCTGTGCTGATGACAAACTTTTCTAAGATATTAAACCAGATGGGTGGGATGTACTCAGAGGAGCGATACAAGTATATCGCTTCTTTTTCGTCCTTCGAGCTACTCATCATCGACGACCTGGGCATCGAGCGCAATACCGAGTATGCGCTGGAACAGGTCTATGCGGTCATTGATGAACGCTACAAATCGAAGAAGCCCCTCATCATCACCACCAATCTGACCATCAACCAGATTCGCAATGCCGAGGATGTGGCTCACGCCCGCATCTACAGCCGGGTGTTGGAACTGTGTACCCCGTTGCAGGTGCGTGGAACAGACAGGCGCACGGAGATCGGGCGGGACAAGCAGGCGCTGGTCAAAGACCTGCTCTATGGCAGTTAAGGGAGGTGGTTCCCATGTGCTGACTTAATAGTCTCAAAATTCACGCAGAAATGGAGGTGACAAATTTTGTCGAATGAAGTCGAAACCAAAGGCACACCCTCACAGGAACAGGTTCAGCAGATACCCATCACGGAACTGCACCCCTTTGAGGGACATCCCTTCCGGGTGGTGGACGATGAGGCCATGACCCGCACCGTGGAGAGCATTTCCCAGTTCGGGGTCATTTCCCCGCTGCTGGCCCGGCCTGACCCGGACGGCGGCTATGAGATTATTTCCGGCCACCGGCGCTGTCATGCGGCGGAGCTGGTGGGGCTGAAGACCCTGCCGGTTATCGTCCGTGAAATGGATGATGATGAAGCGATCATCACAATGGTGGACGCCAATCTCCAGCGAGAGACCATCCTCCCCAGCGAGCGGGCATGGGCGTACAAGATGAAGCTGGACGCTATGAAGCATCAGGGAGCCAGGTCGGATTTAACTTCTCGACCACTGGTCGAGAAGTTAGGAGCGGCTGATATGCTGGGAAAGGACGCTGGCGAAAGTGGGCGTCAGGTACAGCGGTATATTCGCTTAACAAATTTGGTTCCTGACTTAATGAACATGGTAGATGAGGGAAAAATTGCATTTCGACCAGCAGTGGAGATTTCCTATCTCTCCAGAGCGGAACAGGCGCTGCTTCTGGACGCTATGGACTACGCCCAGGCTACCCCTTCTCTCTCCCAGGCACAGCGGCTGAAAAAGCAGAGCCAGGAAGGGACGGCAACCCTGGAGTCCATGTGCGAGATCATGAATGAGGTCAAAAAAGATGACATTGACCGGGTGACGTTCAAGGCAAACGACCTGCGGAAGTATTTTCCCAAGTCCTACACGCCCCAGCAGATGGAAAAGACCATCATCAAGCTGCTGGAACAGTGGCAGCGGCGGAGGCAGCGAGATCAGGCCCGGTAAAGGGCTGCAAAATACGCAATCGTGAAAGGAGTTCTACACTATGGATCACAAAATCAAAGGTATCCCGAACGACTTGTCTGCTCAGGTAGGCGAGGAGGTCAAAAAGCAGTCGCAGGAAATTTCGGCGGCGCTGATGGGGTTGATGGTGGAGCAGTTTATCCGTGACGTTTTCTGCTCGTTCCGTCCTGATGAAAGCAAAGAGGAGCCGGAGGACAAGAAAATCGTCATGGTTCTCCGCCCCGGCAGGGAGCCGAAGGTGCTGACCTGCGCAGAAGCCTGTGAGCTGATGCCCAGCTTCTATGAGCGGTTTGACTGCATCGAGGACTTTGCTGGTTCCGACCTGACCCTCTATTACCGTACCGACCAGGCTCTCAAGCTGGACGGCAGGGTGTTCCTGCTGGGCGCTGCGGTGGTGTGCCGGGAGAACGAGGACTGCGACCTGCTGTCCCTGACCGGCGACGACATCTATCGGACGTTCTACTATGCGTCCGACAACGAAGCCACCCTCTGCGGCGACGGAAAGGAGTTCCCGGCAATGCTCCTGGAGTAACCACAACACCATGAAAACAGAATACAGAGAAAGCATACTGCGGTCATTTGGGTGCGTTTTGGCACCTGGGTGGCCGCATTTTTTGTTTCTCACGAACTTTGAAGGAGGAATTTTCTATGCAGGATATTAACGTGATCGTCTCCGGCGGCATCGACATCAATATCAATTTCGGGTTCAAGGCCAACCAGACCACCCGCACAGACGCCAACGACGCCATGATGGACGAGACCCTGCGCCAGCTCGACAAGCTGTTGCAGGAGGAGCGACAGGAAGAACAGCCGCTGTCCGACGAGGACGATGAGGAAGATGAGGACAGCGACGTGGAATATGAGGAGTATGACGGCATCCCCCAGAACGGCGTTCTGTTCCGCCCCTGCGACATCGTGATGGTGGTCAACCCGGAGTGCGGAGCCACCGCTATGACTGTGGAGGACAGCCGTGAAGTGCTGGACGTGTTTGAGGGCGACGAGGTGGGCTGCCTGTTCCCGCTGCTGGACTTGATGATGACCTTCAAGCCGGATTCGGTGGTCGCTGTAAACGGCAAGAAGTACCTGACCGGCACGGCGGTGGTGTTCTCCACCATCGGACGGATCACCAAGTCCCTGGACGGCGACGACATCCACCTGGTAAGGCGTATCCTGGAGGAGCAGTGCGAGACCATCGTGGTGAACGGCCAGCCGGTCACGGCACTGCCGCTGTGAAGAAGGAGGCCGCATGAAAGAGTATGACATCACCATCACGGAGACGCTGGAGAAAACCGTCTCTGTGACTGCCGCTTCCAAAGAGGAGGCAGAGGAAAAGGTCAGGCAGGGCTATTTCGACTCTGAGTATGTGCTGGATGCGGATAACTTCACCCAGGTTGATTTTCTGACCAGCGAAGGGCGGGAGCCTGCCCGCAAAGGGAACATGATCGATGTGCTTCTGGTGAAGCCGGGAGAATTTCCCCAGCCCTTCCAGGTCAGCACCGAGCTGGAGGCTTTGCAGGCGGCGGTGGGCGGCGACATTGAGGTCGTGTACCCCTACGAAGACCCTGTTGGTCTGGTCTGCAATGAGGAGGGCAAGCTCTCTGGTCTGCCGCTGAACCGGGCGCTCCGGGACGAGGACGGGCAGATGTATGACATCATCACCGGGGACTTCCTGGTGGTGGGGCTGACCGAGGATGATTTCGGCTCCCTGACCCCGGAGCAGATGGAGAAGTTCGAGAAGCTGTTCCACACCCCGGAGGCGTTCGTGAAGATGGGGCGTGGGCTGATCGTGCTTCCCATCGACGATGAGACGGTGAAAAGCGCCGCAAAGGACAAGGCAGCGGATGCTGTGAAGCGGACACAGCCTGGTCACGATGCACTGTGAGGTGAGCTATGGCAACGATTATTGATTGTGCAGGCCAGTTTATCAATCTGGATTACCTGATCAGAGCCTATCGAGATGGCTCAGAGATCGTTTTGGAGATGACAGGTGATTTTTGCCTGCGTGTACCTTTGGACGAGTGGGACAGGGTATTTGGTCGGGATAATGTTGTGCAGGCATTCCCCGTTGACGGGCTGTATGCGAATTATCGCAGCAAGGAAGGCCCCTATCAGGATAAAGTCCTGTTCATGGGTGTCTGCGCCAATGGCGAGGTTCGTCCGATGAGTGGTCTCCTTGATGGCTATGTTTATTTTATGGATGAAGGACGCAACTACGAGGGCCTTTCGGATGAAATTCTGGAGGAAGACCCTTCGTAGAACATCCACCACCCTGCTGGGAGGAGATGATGAGTATTGCAGGAAGAAGTAACGAACAGGACGGTCAATTTGGCGATCAGCACCACCAAACTGACCGCCAGAACCATTATGAAGGGGCTTCGGATGTTCCTGAACCACCGTGCCAAGGTGAAGGCGAAAAAGACGGCGGCAAAAAACGAAGTCCCCCATGGCAAGCAGACCGTAGAGGAGCTGATCGGGCAGAATCAGGGCGTTTCCACCATCCCCATTGCCAACACAGAGCTGAAGGGCTTCGAGCGTGTGGCGAAAAAGTACGGCGTGGACTTCGCCATTCGCAAGGATGCCTCTGTTGACCCTCCCCGGTATACAGTGTTCTTCAAGGCCAGAGATGAGGCAGCGCTGACTGCGGCTTACAAGGAGTACACCGCCCAGGCACTCAGCAAGCAGAAGCGCCCTAGTGTTCGGAAGACGTTGAACAAGCTCATTGACCTGACTGCCGCCACGCCGAAGAAGGTGCGGGAGAAGCACCAGGAGCGTGACCGATGAGCCAGAAAACAAAAAAGCTGCTAATCATGTATCTGCCCTATGTGCTGGTGGGGCTGGTGGCAACCAATCTGGGCGAGGCGTGGCGGCTGGCGACGGGTGGCACAGCGGGAGAAAAGATACTCAGCCTGATGTACACCGTCCCCCAGGCGTTTGGAAATCCTCTGCCCAGCCTGCACCCCTTTGATCTGCTCATCGGGTTGCTGTGCGGCGGCGGCCTGCGGCTGGCCGTGTACCTGAAAGGCAAAAACGCCAAAAAGTATCGCCACAACATGGAATACGGTTCCGCCCGCTGGGGGACAGCAAAGGACATCGAGCCATTCATGGCACCCAAATTTGAGGACAATATCATCCTCACGAAAACCGAACGCCTGATGATGTCCAACCGCCCAAAGAACCCGGCCAACGCCCGGAACAAAAACGTGCTGATCGTCGGCGGCTCCGGCTCCGGTAAAACGAGGTTTTGGTTGAAGCCGAATCTCTTGCAGATGCACAGCTCGTATGTGGTCACTGACCCCAAGGGCAGTATCGTGATCGAGTGTGGAAACGCGATGCTGAAGCATGGCTATCGCCTGAAATTTTTCAACACAATCAACTTCAAAAAATCCATGCACTACAACCCCTTTGCCTATATTCATTCGGAGAAGGACATTTTGAAGCTGGTTACGACCCTTATCACCAACACCAAGGGCGACGGCAAGGGCGGCGACCCGTTCTGGGAAAAGGCGGAGACCCTGCTGTATACGGCGCTCATTGGGTATATCCACTACGAAGCGCCGGTGGAGGAGCAGAATTTCGCCACACTCATCGAGTTCATTAACGCTATGGAAGTGCGGGAGGATGACGAGACCTTTGAAAACCCGGTAGACCTGATGTTCAAGGAGCTGAAGAAAAAAGACCCGAATCACTTTGCGGTGCGGCAGTACGCCAAATTCAAATTGAGTGCGGGAAAAACGGCAAAAAGCATACTTGTGAGCTGTGGCGCACGGCTTGCCCCCTTTGACATTCAGGAACTTCGGGAGATCACATCCTACGATGAGCTGGAACTGGACACCCTAGGGGACCGTAAAACGGCGCTGTTCCTTATTATGTCGGATACGGATGGCACCTTCAATTTCCTGATTTCCATGATCTATTCCCAGCTTTTCAATCTGCTCTGCGAAAAAGCGGATGATGTTTACGGCGGCAGGCTGCCGGTTCATGTCCGGTGCCTGGTAGACGAGGCGGCGAACATCGGCCAGATTCCCAATCTGGAGAAGCTCGTGGCAACCATCCGCAGCCGTGAGATTTCCGCCTGTCTGGTTTTGCAGGCCAGAAGCCAGCTCAAGGCCATCTACAAGGACAACGCCGATACTATCATCGGCAATATGGACAGTCAGATATTCCTGGGTGGCTCAGAACCGACCACGCTAAAAGAGCTGAACGCTGCACTGGGGAAAGAAACCATTGATATGTTCAACACCTCGGACACCCGTGGCAACAGCCCTTCCTACGGCACAAATTATCAAAAGACTGGCCATGAACTTATGAGCCAGGATGAGCTTGCCGTGATGGACGGCGGCAAATGTATCTTGCAGTTGCGGGGCGTCAGGCCATTCCTGTCAGACAAATACGACCTGACCCAGCACCCCAACTACAGATACACGTCCGATGCCGACCCGAAGAACGCCTTTGACATTGAGGCGTTTCTTCACCGCAGGATGAAGCTGCACCCCACCGATGAATTTGAAGTCATCGATGTGGACGCTGCCCAGGAGACCCCTGCGGCCTCCGCAAAATAACAAAAGGGCTTATCGCCCGGAAAGGAGTTCGCTATGGCTGATAATGACCGCACAACGGCGACGGGTGGCAATGACCGCCCGGAAGTGACCATCAAGTTCGGCAAAGGGCTGGTGGGAGAACCGTTCACCTCTAAATCCGGCAAGCAGTTGGTGCAGGTGAGCATCCCCAATCAGTCCGCAAACGATCATCGCCCCTGGCAGACCTTTGTGGTCGCACCCGGCATGATCCACGACAACAAATTCGGCAAAGGCGTCTGGATGAAGCTGCCGGAGGACGGCCAGACCAAGGTTTCCCGCCCGGTCTTGCAGGGGCAGAACGAAAACGGCAAGAACATCTGGAGCAGAGAAAGCCGGATGGTTCCCAACACCGAGCTGAAATCCATGCTGGAGGCGTATAAGGAAAAGAGCCGGGATTCCGTGCTTTCCGACCTCTCCAGCAAACAGACAGCGGCGGCGCAGACGGCACCCACAGCGCCCAAACGTGCTGCCCGCAACAAGGACGCCTCCCGATAAGACGCACAGCAACCAAGCCCTCCCCGCCCGTGGATGAACGGGATATGCGGGGAGGGCTTCTTTTTTTGCCCAAAAACAGGGCTTTTCGCTGAGGAGGTGGCTTTATGAAGCGGATTCGCAGTCCCACCCCATGACACACAGGAAACAGAAAGCGTATCAAAAAAATTAAAATGGAAAGGAGTGGAGACCGGATTTGGGCCTCGAAAATCGGGGCTTGCTTTCCTGCTTCCTGTACACAACGACCTACTGAAACAAGTCCGGTTTCCGATTATCGGTATGGAATTCTTCAATTCTGCTGTTTCTGTCCTCCAGACCCTCGTGGTCGCACTCGGCGCTGGCCTCGGTATCTGGGGTGCCATCAACCTGCTGGAAGGTTACGGCAACGACAACCCCGGTGCCAAGTCCCAGGGAATGAAGCAGCTTATGGCGGGCGGCGGTGTCGCCCTCATCGGTATCACCCTCGTTCCGCTGCTCTCCGGCTTGTTCGGCTGATCTGTCACACCGTATCACTGGCGGTCACGGGTGTGGTTCAAGTGCCCGTGGCCGTCTCCGGAAGGAGGTAGTCCTTATTGAACGCAATTCTTGAGCAGATCACTCAGTGGCTGAAGGAGCTGCTGGTGGGTGCTATCATGGATAATCTGACAGGGCTATTTGATTCGGTGAACACACAGGTTGGCTCGATTGCCTCGGATGTGGGGACGACCCCGGCGAGCTTCTCGCCGGGAGTCTTCTCCCTCATTCAGAACCTATCAGAATCGGTCATCATGCCGATAGCCGGCATCATCCTCACATTTATCTGCTGCTGGGAACTGATCCAGCTCCTCATAGAACACAACAATCTGGCCAACTTCGAGACGTGGATATTCTTCAAATGGGTCTTCAAGACCTTCGTCGCCGTCATGCTGATCACCAACTGCTTCAATATCACGATGGCGGTGTTCGACGTGGCGCAGAGCGTGATCAATTCCAGCGGGAGTCTGATTACTGCAAGCACCGCTGTGGACGCTGAAATGCTGGAGACGCTGGAGGCCACGCTGCTGGAAATGGAGCTGGGGCCGCTGCTGGGGCTGTTCTTACAGTCCTTCCTCATCCAGTTTACCATGTCCGCCCTGTCAGTGGTCATCTTTGTCATCGTCTACGGCAGGATGGTGGAAATTTATCTCATGGTCAGCCTTGCGCCCATCCCCTTTGCCACCTTCGGCAACCGGGAGCAGAGCCAGATCGGGCAGAATTACCTGCGCTCCCTCATCGCTTTGGGGTTCCAGGGGTTCCTGATCCTGGTGTGTGTGGGTATCTATGCGGTGCTGATTCAGTCTGTGGCCATTTCGGATGATATTATCGCATCCCTGTGGGGGATCGTCGGCTACACCGTGCTGCTGGTGTTCACCTTATTCAAAACCGGTAGCCTCGCAAAGTCAGTGATGAACGCACACTGACCCAGGAAGGAGGTATTTTTTTCTGGCTGCTTATGTATCCGTACCCCGTGACCTGACACGGGTAAAGTCCAAGGTGTTTTTCAACCTGACCAAACGGCAGCTTGTGTGCTTTGGGGCGGCGGCACTGATTGGAGTGCCGTCTTTTTTTGCCCTGAAAAGCATCGGCAACGCAACGCTCGCCACGATGGGCATGATCGTCATCATGCTCCCCCTGTTCCTGCTCGCCATGTACGAGAAGGACGGTCAGCCGTTGGAGGTCATCGCACAACATTTCATTCAGGCAACATTCATTCGACCAAAAGTCCGCCCCTATCAGACGGACTGCTATTATGCCGCTCTCATGCGGCAGTACCAAGTGTATAAGGAGGTAGATGCGATTGTCAGCAAAGAAGAAAACGCCGGAAAGCGTAAAACTGCCCGCAAATCTGACGCCTAAAGAGCAGAAGCAGATCCGGGCAGTGATCGAACGGAACCGGACGGATGGCAAGGTTCCGAAAACGGCGCAGCAGTCCATCCCTTTTGAGCGGATGTTCCCGGACGGCATCTGCCGGGTGCGGGGCAACTACTACACCAAGGCCATCCAGTTCCAGGACATCAATTATCAGCTTGCCCAGCAGGAAGACCAGAGCGCCATCTTCGAGGAGTGGTGTTCCTTCCTGAACTTCTTCGACAGCTCTATCCATTTCGAGCTGTCCTTTATGAACATGAACACCGATGCGGAGAGCTTTGAAAAGAGCATCCGTATCCCGTATCAGAGGGACGGCTTCGATGATGTCCGGGCAGAGTACAGTCAGATGCTGAAATCTCAGTTGGAGAAGGGCAACAACGGCCTGACCAAGACCAAGTACCTGACCTTCGGCATCGAGGCGGCGACCATGCGGCAGGCCAAGCCCCGGCTCGACCATGTGCAGACCGACATTCTGAACAATTTTCACCGTCTGGGTGTTGGAGCAAAAGCCCTGAGCGGCAAGGAACGTCTTGCATTGATGCACGATATGTTCCACATGGGAGACACGGACAAGTTTCATTTTGACTGGAAGTGGCTCCCGGAATCCGGCCTGTCCGTGAAGGACTTCATCGCCCCCACGTCCTTCTCCTTCAAGAGCAGGACGTTCACGATGGGGAACCTCTACGGAGCCATGTCCTATCTGGCTATCACCGCCTCAGACATCAGTGACCGGCTGCTGAAAGACTTTCTGGACGTGGACAGCAGCCAGGTGGTGACGATGCACATTCAGTCGGTAGACCAGAACAAGGCCATCAAGACGGTGAAGCGCACCATCACAGAGCTGGACAGAAGCAAGATCGAGGAGCAGAAAAAGGCCGTCCGTTCCGGGTATGACATGGACATCATTCCGAGTGACCTTGCCACCTATGGAAAAGATGCGAAAGCACTCTTGAAAGAGTTGCAGAGCCAGAATGAGCGGATGTTCCTGGTGACGTTCCTCGTCCTGTCCACCGGACGCACGGAGCAGGAGCTGGAGACCAATGTGTTCCGGATTTCCTCTCTGGCGCAGAAGCACAACTGCAATCTGCGGCGGCTGGACTTCCAGCAGGAGCAGGGGCTCATGAGCTGCCTGCCGCTGGCGGATAACCAGATCAACATTCAGCGGGGGCTGACCACTTCCAGTACGGCGATTTTTATTCCATTCACCACCCAGGAGCTGTTCCAGGACAGCCCGTCCGCCCTTTATTATGGGCTGAACGCCCTCTCTAACAACCTTATCATGGTGGACAGGCTGCGGCTGAAAAACCCCAACGGACTGATTCTCGGCACCCCCGGCGCAGGCAAATCCTTCGCCGCCAAGCGGGAAATTGCCAATGCGTTTCTGACCACAGATGATGACATCATCGTCTGTGACCCGGAGGCGGAGTATGCGGCGCTGGTGCAGCGGCTGAACGGGCAGGTCATTAAAATCAGCCCGGCCAGCAAGCAGTATATCAACCCGATGGACATCAACAGCAACTACTCCGAGGAGGATAACCCCATCGCCCTCAAGAGTGACTTCGTTTTGTCGCTCTGTGAGCTGATCGTGGGCGGCAAAGAGGGCTTGCAGCCCATTGAAAAGACGGTTATTGACCGCTGTGTCCACCAGATTTATCGGAAGTACTTCGAGAACCCGGTGCCGGAGAATATGCCGCTGCTGGAGGACTTGTACCATGCCCTGCTGGAACAGGAGGAAAAAGAAGCCCGTCATGTGGCGACTGCCCTCGAAATCTATGTGAAAGGCTCCCTGAACCTGTTCAATCACCGCACCAACGTGGACATCCAGAACCGGTTTGTCTGCTACGACATCAAGGAGCTGGGCAAGCAGCTCAAGAAAATCGGGATGCTGGTGGTACAGGATCAGGTCTGGGGCCGTGTCACGGCCAACCGCAGCGAGGGTAAGACTACCCGCTATTATATGGACGAGTTCCACCTGCTGCTGAAAGAGGAGCAGACGGCGGCGTACAGTGTGGAGATTTGGAAGCGGTTCAGAAAGTGGGGCGGCGTCCCCACAGGGATTACGCAGAACGTGAAAGACCTCCTCTCCAGCCGTGAAGTTGAAAACATTTTTGAAAACTCTGACTTCATTATCATGCTGAACCAGGCCAGCGGAGACCGGCAGATACTGGCCAAGCAGCTCGGCATCTCGCCGCATCAGCTTTCCTATGTCACCCAGTCCGGCGAGGGCGAGGGACTGCTGTTCTACGGAAATGTGATCCTGCCCTTTGTAGACCACTTCCCCCAGGATACGGAGTTGTACCGCATCATGACCACGAAGCTGTCCGAGGTGTCTGAGTTGTCTGCCGGGAAGGAGGCATAAATGGCTGAAAAACCTGTACGCCTCCGCTTCACCGAGGACGACCTTGCAGACAACAAGGTGGCAAAAGCAGCCTCCAAAGCGGATAAGGCGGCGGACAAGGCAGAAAAGGCCAATGCAAAGCTCCCGACAAAGCGCAGGCTTCGCCGGGAGCCTGCCACCGCTGGCAGTAAAAAAACAAAGCTGCGGCGGGAATCCACCGCTGCCGCTAAGAGCAAAGAAAAGCTGCGGTTCGGCAAGCTGAAAATCGAGGAGGTGGAGGCCCCCAAACCAAAGGCCAGGGGGAAACACGCCGCTGCAAAAGCGCCGCTGGATACCGTCTCCGGTACTGCCCATAAGCAAATCAGTCAGTATGAGGATGACAATGTGGGCGTACAGGCAGCGCACCAGTCTGAGGAAGCTGTAGAGGGTGTCGCCCATGTGACCGAGCAGGCGGTCTATTCCAACAAGCTGAGAAAGTATGAAAAGGCGGAAAAGCTGGTTCGGAAATCGGACAATGCCAACGTGGAGGCGCTATATCAGAAGTACCTGAAGGAAAATCCGGAGGCTACTACCAACCCGTTATCCCGGTGGATGCAGAAACAGAAAATCAAGAAGGAGTATGCGGCAACACGGGCGGCGGCGCAGACCGGCAAGACCACCACCTCCGCAGCGGGAACGGCCAAAACGGTGGAATCCGCCAGAGAAAAGGGCGAATCTGTGCTGGCGACGATAAAGGGCTTCTTCACCAAGAACAGCAGCGGCGTGAAGGTCGCATTGCTTCTGTGCCTGGTGGTGCTTCTGCTGATCACCCAGCTCCAGTCCTGCTCCATGTTGGCGGGCGGTATACTCACGTCTGTAACGGCCACATCCTGGCCAGCGGAGGACATCGAGATCACCAAAGCCGACGCCTACTACACCAAACTGGAGGCACAGCTACAGAAAAAGATCAACAACATGGAATCCACCCACTCCAACTGTGATGAGTTCAATTACAGCATTGGAGAGATCGGTCATGATTCCACGGCGCTCATCAGCTATCTGTGTGCCAAGTATGGCGACTTCACGTTCAGCGAGGTAAAATCCGAGCTGGACGCCATCTTCGCACTCCAGTATGACCTGGATGTGGAGACTGCCAACGAGACCCGGACAGTGACAAAGACCGTGCAGGCCGGTGAGTATATCGGTGAAGTCGTGACCAGCGGCTACTGCAACTGCTCCATCTGCTGCGGCAAATGGGCAGGCGGAGCGACCGCCTCCGGGGTGTATCCCACGGCCAACCACACAATAGCGGTGGACGCAACCAACCCCATCGTCCCCATCGGGACACAAATCATTATGAACGGCGTTCTCTACACAGTGGAGGACACCGGCAACTTTGCCCGGTACGGTGTGGACTTCGACGTTTACTATGACAGCCATTCGGAGGCTCTGGCTCACGGGCATCAGACCTGGCAAGCCTACTATGCAGGCGGCGACGGGGAATCCATCGAAGTGACCACCACGGAGACCGTGAAGGTCTGCTATGTGACCCTTACCGTCACCGATTTCGAGAGTATCCTGACCAGCCGTTTGGATGAGGAACAGGCCGAGATGTACGACATCTACCAGGAGACCAAGGGCAACCGGGTCATTTTCGGCACTCCTCTGGACTTCAACTGGCACCTGTATATCACCGGCGAGTATGGCTACCGGTGCAGCGGCACCAGCGTGGTGTCCTCTGACAGCCTGGATGTGACTGTTCCCACCGGAACAGAGGTGCTTTCCGTCATGGACGGCACCGTCAAATCGGTATCCGGCGGCACCGTCGCTCTGAAAAACGACAGCGGTTATATCATCAAGCTGGGTGGGCTGAAAAATATCAGCGTATCCGCAGGCGAGGAAGTGACCAACGGGCAGGCCATCGGCAAGGTGGGCAGTTCCGGGGTGCTGACCATCTCCTTCACCTACAACAGCACCAGCTTCAACCCCTATTTCTATCTGGATGTGGGAGAAGGAAACCTGTTCGGAGATGTGGATGTGGGCGATGCCACCGGCAAGGCGGCGCTGCTGATCGCCAAGGCGTATCAGTACCTGGGCGTTCCCTATGTGTGGGGCGGCTACAGCCCAAGTGGGTTCGACTGCTCCGGCTTCGTGTCCTACTGTATCAACAACTGCGGCGCAGGCTGGAGCGTGGGGCGGCTCACCGCCAACGGTCTGCTGGACATCTGCACTAAGGTATCTTCGTCGGAGGCACAACCGGGAGACCTGATCTTCTTCCAGGGAACCTATTCCACCAGCGGCGCAAGCCATGTTGGAATCTACTTGGGGAATGGGCAGATGATCCACTGTGGAAACCCGTGCCAGGTCAGCAGCATCAACACATCGTACTGGCAGCAACATTTTTACTGCTTTGCAAGGCTTCCTGGGATGTGACCGGAGAAGCCTTCCATTAACAAGAAGGAGGCGTTTATGAGCGCAAAATTGAACAAGATCGGTGCGGACCTGGAGAAAGCCCGTGCCAAATGGCAGGAGTGGGAGGCCAAAACGAAGGAGCTGGAGGCACGCTACAGGGAGCAGGAAAATACGGAGATCTGCGACATCACCCACTCCTACAACCTGACCCCTGACCAGCTTGCAGAGCTGCTCCGCATGGTGAAGGAGACCATGCCGGAGACGCCCAAGGCACAGGAAACCACGAAATCTTTCGATTATGAGGAGGATGAAGCACATGAGAACTAAAATCATTTCTGTTATGACCGCCCTGCTGCTCTGCGTGGGGATGTTCTCCACCACAGCCTTTGCCTATGTGGAGGGCGACGCCAATGCGGAGGACACCACGGAGGCCGAAGTCAGCACGGACACTGTGGAATCCGAAGAGGACACCGACGAGGAGGATACAGAGCCGACCCTGGAAGTGACCGTCTCCGAGGACGGCACCACCACCTACACCTACGGCGACTGGTCGTGGACAGTGGACAGTGAAGATGAGGCCGAGGATGAGGAAGAAACCACCACGCTGACCGGCACAGTGGTGGGCATCACTAGCTACCTGAACCTGCGCTCCGGCGCTGGCATGGACTATGACGTGATCGGCAAGCTGACCAACGGCACCGAGGTGGAAGTTCTCGATGAGGAAAACGGCTGGTATCAGGTGACAGTGGACGGCCAGACCGGGTATGTCTACAGCGACTATCTGGAGGTTAAAGAGGCCACCACAGAGGAAACGGAGGACAGCGAACTGGACAGCATGGATGAAACACTCCTGTTGATGATGTTCAGCCTTATGATGCAGAATACCACTGACACCGATGATACTTCCCTGGCACTGACCCCGGACGGCAATCTGAGCCTGATCGACGATATTGATACCGCCACGGACGAGGACACTGGCAAGCAGTTTATCACGGTGGTCACAAAGAGCGGCAACTACTTCTATATCATTATCGACAGGGATGATGAGGGTGAGGAGACCGTTCACTTTCTGAACCAGGTGGATGAGGCCGACCTGCTGGCCCTGATGGATGAGGAGGATGTAGAGGAATACAAAGCCTCTGTCTTCGGCACCGATACGGATACCGAAGACAGCACCGACGAAACTGACGCCAGCGCAGT
The DNA here is from genome assembly GCA_021205695.1 of Clostridiales bacterium. Lineage (GTDB taxonomy): Bacteria > Bacillota > Clostridia > Oscillospirales > Oscillospiraceae > Onthomonas. The sequence goes on along the minus strand of JAJPXB010000082.1, from coordinate 120 downwards.
CACTGACGAGGAAGCGGAGGCTTTCGAGGCGAAAGACACCGAGACCACTGAGGATGATACCGAGAGCGGCGGCATGAATGCCCTGCCAGCTGTTGTGATTGTGGTGATTCTCGCTGCCGT
>JAJPXB010000081.1 GCA_021205695.1 Clostridiales bacterium | reverse complement strand
ATTTTGGAGAAGAAATTGCAGAAATGGTGTTGACAGCCGGAAAAAGAAGGGGTTATAATAAGAGCCGCTGAAATCGCCGCAGCGCTCTTTTTTTATTCGATCCTCCGGGATCTGCCTGCGGTGGAGCGCAATGTTTTGTCAGCTGCGGCCGGCTTTACTGTCGGCTTGTTGAGCAATAAGAAAGTCGGAGGTGTTATTTATGGCTACCAAACGTACCTACCAGCCCAAGAAGCTTCATCGTTCCAAGGTCCACGGCTTCCGGAAGAGAATGGCCACGGCCAACGGCCGCAAGGTCCTTGCCCGCCGCCGTGCCAAGGGTCGTATCCGTCTGACCTACTGATGAAGGGCAATCGGGAAAAATAGCGCCATGATGTTCAGGGGTGGATGATTTGGAATCGGATCGGTTCCGTGTTGATCTTCCACCCCTAAACCTGTATTCGCCGCATTTCCCACCCGTACCCGCCACTAACATGGCGGTCGGGGCGATGCAAGGAGAACCGTCCGTGAAGTATTCTGTCTCACTCAAACAGAATAAGGACTTTCGCAGACTGTACCATCGGGGAAAGTACGCCGCCTGCGCCACTCTGGTGCTGTACTGGAGTCCCAACCGGTATCAGAGCAACCGCCTGGGCATCACCGTCAGCACCAAGCTGGGCAACGCCGTGGTGCGAAACCGTATCCGCCGCCGTATCCGGGAGATCTACCGTCTCCACGAGGAGCAGCTGCGCCGGGGGATAGATCTGGTCGTGGTGGCCAGAGCTGCCGCTCCCGATGCAGAGTATCAAAGGCTGGACCGGGATTTTCAGCGCCTGGCCAGGCGGCTTGGGATTTGGAAGGAGGGGACGGAGACATGAAGGACAGGATCAAGCGGGCGATGCTCTGGCTCATCCGATTCTATCAGACCCAGATCTCCCCTCTGACGCCTCCCTCCTGCCGTTTTATCCCCACCTGTTCGGAATACGCCCGGCAGGCGGTGGAGAAGTACGGCCCGGCCAAAGGCAGTCTGTTGGCGGCAAAACGGCTCTCCAAATGTCACCCCTTCCACCGGCAGAAGTCCATCGAGTATGACCCGGTGCCATAATCGTTGGGGCACTTCAGAGAAATGACCTAGGAGGACACATACTTGATTACTGCAATTTTACAGTTCTTCGGCAGGATACTGCTGTGGATCTACAACTTTACCGGCAGCTATGCCCTGTCCCTGGCCCTCTTTACCCTGCTGACCAAGCTGGTTCTGTTTCCTCTGTCCTACATGAGCAAGCAGAGCATGATGCGGATGAACTCCCTGAATGAGGAGATGCAGCGTCTCCAAAAGCAGTACGGCAAGGATCAGCAGCGCTATAACATGGAGGTCCAGAAGCTCTACGAGGAGGAAAAGGTCAACCCCATGAGCGGCTGCCTCTGGTCCCTCCTCCCCCTGCCCGTGCTGATGGCTCTGTACTATGTCATCCGTCGGCCCATGCTCTATATGCTCTGTCTGACAGAGGATCAGATCACCACCGTGGTGGATACCCTGGCCAATCTGGGTCACACCTTTGAGAGCACCCAGACCGCTTACCAGGAGATCTACATCATGGATCTGATCAGCCAGGACAACAGCCTGTTCAGCGCTGTATCCGAGGCCCTGGGAGACGCCGCCAGTCAGCTCCAGACTATGAGCTTCAACTTCCTGGGCATCAACCTGGGCGAGGTTCCCGACTGGCAGTTCTGGAACTGGGATACCGTGGACTGGAGCCATATCGGTCTGGCCCTTATCCCCATCCTGGTCGTCATTCTGAACTTCTTCTACTCCCGGTACTCCATGAGATCCAACCAGGTACAGAAGCAGGAGAGCGATAAGAAGGACGATACCGCCAACGCCGCCGCCGGCAGCAGCAGATTGATGATGTATATCATGCCGCTGATGTATCTCTGGTTCGGCTACATCATGCCCGCCGGTATGTGCGTCTACATGGCCTGCAGCACCATTTTCAGCATCCTGCAGGACATGATCTTTGCCAAGTTCATCAACAAGAAGTTTGAAAAGGAAAAGCTGGAACGCCAGGCCCGAATGGAGGAGCGGCGGAACCAGGAGAAGGTCAAAAAGGCGGAGATCGCCGCCCGCCGTGCCGCCGTAGAAGAGGAAATGAAGAAGAGGGGCGGCAAGAAGGCGGTGCGCCAGGCCCAGAAGAAAGCGGAAAAGGCCAACCGCGACAGCGCCGCAGGCCAGATCGGTATTCGCCGGTATGCCCGGGGACGGGCCTATGAGGCGGATCGCTACCCCACCACCCCCTACCGTGACCCTCAGGATGTGCTGGACGAGGAGGCGCTGGAGCGCGCTCTGGCAAAGAAGGGGAACCGAAAGGTCGTCCCCGAGGAGCTGCCGGAGGATGCGTCCCCGGTGGAGCCGTCTGAATCCGTTGAGACAGCGGAGTCCGGAGAGACAAAGGACATTCAGGATAATTAAATAAGGGAGCTGAACATCCATGACCAAATATATCGAGACTACCGGCAAGACGGAGGATCTGGCCATAGCAGCTGCGCTCGAGCAGCTGGGCATGGACCGGGACGACGTCTCTGTGGAGATTATCAACCGGGCAAAGACCGGCTTCCTGGGCATCGGGAGCTGTCCCGCCAGGGTGCGGGTGAGCTATGAGGCGCCTGATCCGGTTCCGGTGAAGGAGCCGGAGCCTGTGGCTTCTGTGGCCGCCCCTGTGGAGCCCCAGGAGGCTCCGGAGAAAAAGCCCGCCGCTCCCGGCCAGAAAAAGCCTGTGAACAAGCGGCCTGCCAACCAGCAGCCCAGGCCAAAGAAGAAGGAGCAGCCCAGAAAGCCGGAAGCCTCCGGGAAAGAGCCTGCCGCCGAGGCCCAGACCATGGTCCAGGCAAAGGAGCCTGCCGCTCCCGCTGCAGATCGGACAGGGGACATTGTGGCCTTCCTCACCGGCCTGATGGAGCATCTGGACGTGGAGGCCACTCCCGTTGTCCGGATCAACGAGGACGGCATATATGAGGTGAATCTGGAGGGTGAGGATCTGGGCGCCCTGATCGGCCGCCGGGGCGAGACGCTGGATGCTATCCAGCAGCTGACCAACTACGCCATGAACCACGGCCAGAATCACCGCATTCGGGTCCATGTGGACTGTGAAAATTATCGGGCCAAGCGGGAGGAGTCCCTCCAGCGCCTGGCGCGAAAGACGGCGGGGAAGGCGGTCAAGTATCGCCGGAACATGATGCTGGAGCCCATGAACGCCTATGAGCGCCACGTCATCCACGCAGAGCTTCAGGACTATCACCCCAACATCTCCACCTACTCCACCGGAACCGAGCCGAACCGGCGGATCGTGGTGGCCTACAACAAGTAAATCAGAAACAGTGCGGCGGCAGACCTTCTCAGAGGGGCTGCCGCTGTTTGTGAAACAGAGGGGAGAGGCCCGAAAAAATGGGCAAATGAGGCGACCGCTCCAAAAGCGCAAAATTATCGGTGGAATTCTACAAAAATCGGGTTTTCATTTTCCTCCGGTCATGATATACTGAACAATAACACTGGGGGCTATCCCCACATTCCGGGAAGATTCCCTATTTTGATTTTTGTCAGGAGGACATACGCCATGATCAACATTCCCCAGGTCAGGCTGGGCATTATCGCCGTCAGCCGCGACTGTTTCCCCATCGCCCTGTCCACCCAGCGCCGGAAGAATATCGCAGCCGCCTATGGAGAGGATCTGTATGAGTGCCCCATTACCGTGGAGAACGAGAAGGATATGCTCAAGGCGGTGGCCGACGTGAAGGAGGCCGAGGTAAACGCCCTGGTGGTGTTCCTGGGCAACTTCGGCCCAGAAACCCCCGAGACCCTCATTGCCAAATACTTTGACGGGCCCTGTATGTTCGTGGCTGCCTCCGAGGGGGACGGCGACATGATCAACGGCCGGGGCGACGCCTACTGCGGCATGCTCAACTGCTCCTACAACCTGGGGATGCGCCATCTGAAGGGCTATATCCCCGAGTACCCCCTGGGCACCGCCGACGAGATCGCCGAAAAGATGCGCGAGTTTGTCCCCATCGCCCGGACGATTTTGGGTCTGAAGGATCTGAAAATCATCACCTTCGGCCCCCGTCCCCAGGATTTCTTCGCCTGCAACGCCCCCATCAAGGGCCTGTATGAGTTGGGCGTGGAGATCGAGGAGAATTCCGAGCTGGATCTGCTGGTCTCGTATCAGGAGCACGCCGGCGACCCCCGCATCCCCGACGTCTGCGCTGACATGGCAAAGGAGATGGGGGAGGGCCGGTACTACCCCGAGCTCAACGAGCGGATGGCCCAGTTTGAGCTGACTCTGCTGGACTGGGCGGAGAATCACAAGGGCAGCCGGAAGTATGTGGCCTTTGCGGACAAGTGCTGGCCCGCCTTCCCCAGCCAGTTTGGCTTCGAGCCCTGCTATGTGAACAGCCGTCTGGCCAGCCGGGGTATCCCCGTCTCCTGTGAGGTGGATATCTACGGCGCTCTCTCCGAGTACATCGGCATGTGCGTCTCCGGGGACACCGTCACCCTGCTGGACATCAACAACACCGTGCCCCAGTACATCTATGATGAGGACATCAAAGGCAAGTATGACTACAGCCTGACCGACACCTTTATGGGCTTCCACTGCGGCAACACCCCGGAGTGCAAGATGTGCGCCGACCGGGCGGTGAAGTATCAGCTCATCCAGCACCGTCTGCTGGAGCCACAGGGCAGTGAGCCGGACTTCACCCGTGGCACCCTGGAGGGGGACATCGCCGCCAGCGACGTCACCTTCTATCGCCTCCAGTGCGACAGCCAGGGGCAGCTCCGGGCCTATATCGCCCAGGGCGAGATCCTGGACGTGCCCACCCGCTCCTTCGGCGGCATCGGCGTCTTTGGTATCAAGGAGATGGGCCGGTTCTACCGCCATGTGCTGGTGCAGAAGGGCTATCCCCACCACGGGGCCGTGGCCTTCCACCACTGCGGAAAGCAGCTGTTCGAGGTGTTCAAATATCTGGGCATCACCGATATCGCCTATAACCAGCCCAAGGGCGTCCTCTATCCCACGGAGAACCCCTTCGCCTGAGCGAGAACGACAGGCAGCATAAAAACAGTCTCCCTCGTGCAGTCAGCGAAAGCTGCACGAGGGAGACTCTTTTTTCGTTTCTCTGTCTGGCGCATATTGCCCTCTCCGGCGATCAGTCCTCGTCGGCGGTCACGGCGATGTGGATCTCCCGGAGCTGCCGCTCCTCCACCGGGCTGGGGGCGCCCATCATCACGTCCTGGGCGTTTTTGTTCATGGGGAAGGGGATGACCTCCCGGATGGAGTCCTCTCCGGCCAGCAGCATGACCATCCGGTCTATGCCGGGGGCGATGCCCGCATGGGGAGGCGCGCCGTAGCAGAAGGCGTTGTACATGGCGGGGAACTTGGCCTTCACGTCCTCTTCTCCCAGGCGGACCAGCTCGAAAGCCTTGACCATGATCTCCGGGTCGTGGTTCCGCACCGCCCCGGAGGACAGCTCCACGCCGTTGCACACCAGGTCGTACTGGTCGGCGGTGATGTCCAGGGGGTCGAGCTCCCCCCGCTCCGCCTGGAGCAGCGTCTCCAGACCGCCGGAGGGCATGGAGAAGGGGTTGTGGCAAAATTCCAGCTCGCCGGACTCCTCGCCGATCTCATACATGGGAAAGTCCACGATCCAGCAGAATGCATACTGCTCCGCATCCATGTGGCCGGGGACGGCTGCGCCCAGCTTGTTCCGCAGGACGCCGGCGGTCTTTTGGGCCTGTCCCAGCGTGCCGACGGCAAAGCCCACGAAGGCGCCTGGCCGGAGGCCCAGCCGCTCCACCAAAGCGGCCTGCTGCTCCGTCAGGAATTTGGCCACGCCGCCGGTGAGTTTGCCCTGGTCGTCCAGGCGTACCCAGTAGGGCTTGGAGCCGGCCTGCACCTCCACCTCGGTGCACAGCCTGTCCACCGCCTTCCGGGCCAGCTTGCAGTCGGGCACCACTACCGCCTTCACCGCGCCCTGATGGAAGGGAGCAAACTCGGTGGCGGCGCACAGGTCGGTCACGTCCTGCACCACCAGGTCGATGCGCAGGTCGGGCTTATCGGTGCCGTAGGTCTCCATGGCGTCCCGGTAGGAGATGCGGCGGAAGGGGGCGGAGGAGGCCACATTATATTTGCCGTATTTGGCGAAGATGGGGGGCAGCACCCGCTCCAGCACGGCGAACACGTCGTCCTGCGTGGCGAAGGCCATCTCCATATCCAGCTGGTAGAACTCGCCGGGGGAGCGGTCGCCCCGGGCGTCCTCGTCCCGGAAGCAGGGGGCGATCTGGAAGTAGCGGTCAAACCCGGCGGTCATGAGCAGCTGCTTGAACTGCTGAGGGGCCTGGGGGAGCGCGTAGAACTTGCCGGGATGCTTCCGGGCGGGCACCAGGTAGTCCCGGGCCCCCTCCGGGGAGGAGGCGGTGAGGATCGGCGTGGTGATCTCCAGAAAGCCCTCCTCCGTCATGGCCTGGCGCAAGGCGGAGACCACGTTGCACCGGAGAATGATGTTCTGCTTCACAGACGGGTTACGCAGATCCAGATAGCGGTATTTCAGCCGGAGGGACTCGTCCGCCTCCCGGCTGCGATTGATCTCAAAGGGCAGCTCATTGTACCGGCAGCGGCCCAGGACTTTGATTTCAGAGGGCACCACCTCGATGTCTCCGGTGGGCAGCCTGGGGTTTTTGCTCTCCCGGATGCGGACGGTTCCGGTGACGGAGACGGTGGACTCTTTATTCAGGGGCTTGACCGCCGCCATCATCTCGGCATTTTCCACCACGAACTGCGTGACGCCGTAAAAGTCCCGGAGGACGCAGAAGGCGAAGTTGCTGCCCACCTCCCGGACGTTCTCCAGCCACCCGCAGAGGGTGACGGTCTTTCCTGCGTCTTCGGCCCGCAGCTCGCCGCAGGTGTGGGTTCTGGATTGAGTCATGATAAACACCTCAACTGTCTTTAGAAGAATTAGAGTTTGCTGGTGATTTTATGTGATGAGTTGTAATACTTACATCTAAGACATCAATATTATAATCAAATGTTTTTCCTGGTAAATCTGCTAGACAATCATTTTTGGAATGTGAGAATTTATTTTCATCTCCAAGAGAAAATGTGATTTCTTTGGCATTAATATATATTGTCAATCCATTGATAAAGGTATCTTTTGTTTTACTTCTGATTTCAAAGTATTCAGTATAACTTCCAGTGATATCATCTTTAATTTTTCTCCTTTTTTGTTCAGTTTTATAATCTAAATTACAAAATCCATTAATAATAACATCGTAATCGTAATAATTGCTTTTTATACCAATCCAGGTAAGTACAAACTCTGCAATAAGAAAAAGTAAACAAACTATATAACTTGCGGATTCAGTAGCGTCTAAGGCAGGATTGAGAGATAAGACGATGAGATAAACAAGCATGGGTTGAGCAATGTATTGCCAAAAAACGAGAATGGCATCAAATAAGGTATATGGATTGAAGTCATCAATATGAGAAAGAATTTCATATTTTTTATTGTCATTAGCCGTACCATAAGATTTTTTATACTTATCTAATTCAATTTTCTTTTTTTTGCAAGATGCATCAATTATAAAATGAACAGGAAAAAACAATAAAAACAAAAGAAAACCAAACAAATAGGAAAAACTAAAACCACATAACAAACAGATGAAACAAAC
>JAJPXB010000054.1 GCA_021205695.1 Clostridiales bacterium | reverse complement strand
TAACGAACAAACGCTTTCGCTTTCCCTGGTCTCACATCATTGACAAATGAACAGTGACAGTGACGCTGTCCCCCACGGCATAGTCGGAGGACTCGATATCCACCGCCATATACCCGTCCAGAGACAGGAGCACCAGCGCCCCGTTTTCATAGACCACGGTCGCAACGTCGTCCCCGGCCTCGGCAAAGATGGCCTTCACCCGTCCGGATACCCCGGCGGTGACGGTGGAGCTGACCTCGTCCTCACTGGCCTCCTCCAGCTGCTCGTCCAGCTCGTCCAGCTGATCCTGCACATCGGAGAGGGCGGAGAGCACCGAGCTGGTGTCGATGGTGGCCAGCAGGTCGCCCTCCTCCACGGAGTCGCCCTCCTCCACATACAGCTCGTCGATCTCCACGCCGGAGGGGATGGTCACATCCTCCGTGTCCTCACTGGCCAGCGTGCCGGAGCCGGAAACCGTGGTGCTGATGCTGCCCACGGTGACCTCTGCGGAGAGCACCGAGCTTTCATCCGTAGTGGCGTAGTTCTCCTGCACCTGTCGTTGCAGATAAAATACCACTGCGACCAGCAGCAGCAAAATTGCCACTACAAGGATGGTCGTGTTGCGGATTCTCCGTCTCCGTCTGGCCGCCTGTCTCGGCCTCGTTGTTTCCTTCATATTGTCAGCCTCCTGTGTTGGGTGATGTGCTTCGGACAGCGGCGTGTGCCGCTTTGTCGTCCGGCCCCGGCGTCGTTGGCGGGCGTCCTGAGGGCATACTCCGCCGCCTAACCAAGTGTTATGATATACCTCGAACCTAAAATGAACATGAATTTTTTGTTGAGGTCGTTCGTTTGTCCGTGAATGTTTTGTAAACAAATTCCTCCCGTCCCGCCATTTGTCGCTTTCCGGGCGACCCGGTCAGCGGAAAAAGCTGGTAACCTTTTATCACACTAAAACTGAATGGAGGCATTCACAATGGAAAAAACAAAAACAAATCGGACAGAGCTGGTATTCATCCTCGACCGCAGCGGCTCCATGTGTGGGCTGGAGGCGGACACCATCGGCGGCTTCAACTCCATGCTGGAAAAGCAGAAGCAGGAGCCGGGAGAGGCCGCCGTCACCACGGTGCTCTTTGACGACCAATACGAGCTGCTCCACGACCGCATCGACATCCGGGGCGTGGCCCCTATCACCCGGCGGGAGTATTACGTCCGGGGCTGCACCGCCCTCCTGGACGCCATCGGCCGCACCATCCGGAAAGTGGCACAGGCGCAGCGGAACATTCTGCCGGGGCAGCGGGCGGACAAGGTGCTTTTCGTCATCATCACCGACGGCATGGAGAACGCCAGCCGGGAGTTCTCCAGTGACCAGGTGCGGAAAATGGTGGAGCAGGAGCAGACGGAGTACGGCTGGGAGTTTCTCTTCCTGGGGGCCAACATCGACGCCATCACCACCGCTCGGCGGTTCGGCATCGGCGCAGACCGGGCGGTGAACTTCCACGCCGACGGGGAGGGCGTCCGGCTGAACTACGAGGCCGTCAGCTGCGCCGCCAGCTGTCTCCGGGGGGGCGCTCCCCTGTCCGCCGATTGGAAGGCGAATATCGACCGGGATTATAAGTCCCGGAAGTCCCGCCGTTAAACGGCAAAACGCTGCCGGGGCAGCCCCGTTTCGGGCCGCTCCGGCAGCGTTGATCGATTCTGTTGCCCGCTCACGCCGTCCGCTTCCGGAAGCAGAAGGTCACGGCGAAGCACCCCGCCAGCACCAGAGTGATGGAAGCCCCGGCAGAGGAGCCGATATAGTAGCTGACCATCAGTCCGGCGATCCCCGCCAGCAGCGCCATGAGCAGGGAGCAGAGCGTGTACTGCCGCAGATTGCGGGAGACGTTTCGGGCCGCCGCCCCGGGGAGGATGAGCATGGAGTTGATGACCAGCAGGCCCACCCAGGTCATGGAGAGGGTGACTACCACTGCCACGGCGCAGTTGAACAGGGCGTCCTGCTGCCACAGCCGGATGCCCCGGCTCCGGGCCAGGGCGGGATGGATGGCGGAGAGGGTGAGCTGATTCAGAGAGGTGAGCCACAGCAGCGCCACCAGCAGCAGGATACCCCCCAGCACGGCGATTTTGGACGGCGTGACCGACAGGATATCCCCCACCAGCAGGCTGTTGAACTTGGTGAAGCTCTGCCCGCCCAGGGTGGACAGGAAAATGCCCAAGGCCACAGCGGTGGCGGAGAAGACGCCGATCACCGTGTCCCCCGCCAGGTTCGTCCGATAGCGCACCCAGGTGAACAGCAGGGCAAAACACACGGACAGCGCCGCGGCGCACCAGTTGGGGTCTGCAAATCCCGCCAGCGTTCCGGCGGCGATGCCGGTAAAGGCGGAGTGCCCCAGCGCGTCGGAGAAGAAGGACATTTTCTTCTCTACCACCATAGTGGACAGCAGCCCAAAAAGTGGAGAGATGACCAGCACCGCCAGCAGAGCGTTTTTCATGAAGTACATACTGCCGCTCTCCGCCCATTCGAAGGGCAGCAGGTCTACCAGCCAATACCAGAATTCCATCAGTTCTCCCCTCCTCTCTCTGTCCCAGCGCCGAAAATCTGCCGGAAGGCCGGAGATGCCAGCACCTCCCGGGTCTCCCCCTGGGCTAGGATGCGCTTTTGGAGCAGGATCACCTTGTCCACCCGGTTCAGGGTCTGAAAGTCGTGGGTGGACAGGAGAATGGAGAGGTCGTAGGTCTCCCGGATCTGATCCAGCAGCTCCAACAGCTGCTGCTCCCCCTCCACGTCCACGCCGCTCATGGGCTCGTCCAGGATGAGCAGGTTGGGGATCGGCTCCAGGGCCATGGCCAGCAGCACCCGCTGCACCTCGCCTCCGGAGAGCATCCCCACCCGCTTGTCGATGAGGCCCTCCCCGTTCACCCGGCGCAGGGCCTCCAGCACCTTCTCCCGCCGCTTTTTCGGCACAGGCAGAAAGGCGGGATATCGGCTGGTGGCGGTGAGGAACAGGTCGAGGACGCTCACCGGGTCGTCCGGGTCAAAGCCGGGGCTTTGAGGGACATAGCCGATGGTGGGCTTCTGGGCGCCGTTCTCGGCGGACTGGAAGGTGATACTGCCCTTATAGGGGATGGCCCCCAGAATGGACTTGAACAGAGAGCTTTTCCCCGCCCCGTTGGGGCCGATGAGGGCGATCAGCTCTCCACAGTGGAGGTGAAAGCCCACGTCGTCCAGGATCAGATCCTCTCCCAGACGGACGGTCAGATGCTCCACCCGCAGGCAGCAGCGGCCCTGACAGCCCCCCTGACAATTTTGATGCTTCCCCCTGCTCATTGATATGCCTCCCAGATGGTGGTCAGGTTTTCGGTCATGGCGGCCTCATAGGCGTCGATGGTGTCCCCGTCGCCGCCGCTCATGATCATGGACAGGGTCCGGACGGAGACGCCGCACTCCCGGCTGATGATGCCCGCGGCATTGTCCGAGCCGTTGACCTCCACAAATACTGCGGGGAGGGACTGCCCCTGGACGATGGAGATGATCTCCTTTAATTCCCGGGCAGAGGCCTCCGCCCCCTCCTCCTCCTCGATGGCGGCGGCGATCTCCAGGTCAAAGGCCTCCGCAAAATAGGTGAATCCGTCGTGGAAGGTGATGATCTCCAGTCCCTGGACCGCCTGTCCCACGTCGCTCTCCCGGAGAGAGGCGGCAAACGCCTCCAGCTCCCGGGCCACGGCCTCTCCCCGCTCCAGGTAATCTTCCTCTCTGTCCGGGTCGATCTCCGCCAGGCCCGCCGCCAGGTTCCGGGCCATCTGGGCGTACCGTTCCGGGTCCATCCAGATGTGGGGGTCCGGCTCCTCACTGTCGCCGTCCCCGTCATCGCCGTCGTGGTGATGCTCCTCGCCGGTGAGCAGCTCGACGTCCTGGGAGCAGTCGATCACCGTCCGCCCCTCCAGCACGTCGTCCAAAAAATCCTCCAGCCCGGCCCCGTTGACGGCCACGGCGTCCGCTCTCTCCACCACCTTCATATCCTGCACCGTCAGCGTGTAGTCGTGGAGGCAGGAAACCTGCTGGTCGATGACCAGCTCCGCCTCCACGCCGTCTATCCCGCCCACAATGCTGTTTGCCAGGAGATAGACGGGGTAGGTGGTGCAGGCCACCGTCAGCGTCGCCGCCGTCTCATCCGTACTGTTCGCGCTCCCGCAGCCCGTGAGCAGCAGGGCCAGGAGCAGCGTCAAAATCGTGATTCGTCTCATGGGATTGGCTCCCTCCATCCGGTCGGGCGGGGGTGCCCCGTCCTCTGGGCGGCATCATATCACAGCCGTTTTCAAAAGTCAAACATTTGTTCGAATCATCATATGAGCATTTTCTCATGAGAGCCGTCTACCATCGGTTGGAGGTGAGAAAGTCCGCCCCTGCCCGCTTCCACATCTGCTTTCGGAAGCCCCAGTTCACCGTCCAAACGTTCACGGTACAGCCCTTTTGGTGGGCGTAGGCGGGAAGGCCCAAGCCCGTCCTGGTGGTGCGGAAGTCGATGCCGCTGTTGCCCAAAGCCGCCGCCCGGTCCACCGCCTCCCTGGTTCCCCGCTCTGTCAGGAGCTGGACAGGGATGCGCTCCGTCAGTGTCCGCAGCTCCCGGAGCCGCTCTATCTGAAAGCTGATGCACATACACCGGTCCTCCATGCCCATGCCGCGCACCGTCTCATAGACCGCCCGAACCTGCTCCAATCCTGCCAGGCCCTTCAGCTCGATCACCGCAACTGCGCCGTACCGCCTGCAAATGTCCAGATAGGCCGTCAGGGTGGGGATGCTCCGGTCGGCACATTGGGCAAGGCCCCGGCCCCGGTCGATGCTGCACCGGCGAAGCTGTTCAAAGGTCATCTCCCGAACCGGCCCGGTGCCGTCGGTGGTTCGGTCAACCGTGTCGTCATGGATGCAGACCAGCGCCCCGTCGGCGGTGCTGTGGACGTCCGTCTCGATGCCCCACACGCCCCGCTGTCCCGCCAGCGCAAAGGCCAGCAGGGAGTTCTCCGGCGCCTCGGCGCTCAACCCCCGGTGGGCAATGCTGCGGCACTGTCCGCTTCCCTTTTGTTCCAATTTCACATCTTCCCTTCTGTCCCTGTCCGAAAAGAACCGGGGCCTTTCCAGGCCCCGGCTGCTCAGTTGGTTTGGTTATAGCCCATTTCCGCCTCGTATGCCACGATCAGATTGATATTTGCAAGCTCGTACTCATTGAGCATATCCGCAGTAAAATCATCTCTTGCAATTGTCCCATGATACCAGCTCTTGGAACCGAAATATTCTTTCATCTCATCGGTGGTAAAAATCATGCCGTTTCTGGCATAGATCTCGTTCCGGGCGATACGACACTCCCACTCTGTCAGGCCGTACATGTCGGACTCAGAGAGATACTCGCTGCTGCTGTTTGGCAGAATATAATCGTCGGAGGTATCAGCGTCCCCGGTATTCTCCGTATCCTCTGTCTCCTCGGCGCTGTCCGGCTCCTCCTGCTCCTCCGTCTCTGCGGCCAGAACAGTGACGTTCACGCTGTCCGTCTCCCCGTTGGCGCCGGTGGCGGTGGCCACCACGGTTCCTTCGGCGTATGCGGTGAGCCGGCCGCTGCCGTCCACCTGCACGACACCCGGCTCTGAGTAGGTCCAGCTGACCTGGTCTGCGTTGGCCCCGATGATCTGGCAGGACTCGCCCACATAGAGGGTGATGTCGTGGGCGGTCAGGGAAATCTCGATCTGCTCAGTCTCCTCAGCCGCCTCAGGCTCCTCCGTCTCATCTGCCGTCTCGTCCGTCACGGCGTCGTCGGAGCCCGCGTCCTCCTCGGCGTCGTTCTCACTTTCGCTGTCTTCGTCCACCGTTCTGTCCACGATCGAGGTCTGGTTCTCCCCGGCCGTCTCGTCCTCCGACTGGTCCAGCATTCCCTTCGTCCACAGAAATACCGCCGCTATAATAACCGCTACCACAATAATAGCGATGACCAGGATCACGGCCGTCCCGCCGGACCTTCGGGACGTGCCCCCCTGGTCTGGCGGCTCCTGCGTCGGTTCCTCCGCATTTTTCCATTGCTCAGCCGATGTCTCCGCTGCAGCGGCCCCCAGCTCCGGCAGTTCCTGGGTCAGCTCCTCCGGGATGGGCGTGCCGTCCCTGGTGCAAAAGCGTATCCGGTTGGTAATGACCTCGCCGCAGGTGGGGCAGCGGGGGATCCGCCTGCCGCATTTTGTGCAGAAGGCGGCGGTATCCTCAGTTTCCTGATGACAATAGGGGCAGTTCATCTTACTTCACTCCAATCCCTCTCGGTCACGGTTTTTTCAGTCTGTATCTGTAGCGCCATTCTCATAGTCATATCCACAGGTGGGGCAGAACCGCGCCCCATCCTTCCGAACGGTGCTGCACCGGGGGCAGCTCACCTGGGGTTGGGGCCGGGCCGTCTCTGTGGGCTGGGTCTGCTGGGGAACCCGTTCCCCGCAGACGGTGCAGAACAGCGCCCCCTCCACCAACGGACTGCCGCAGACCCGGCATATGGTCTGCTTTCTCTGGGGCAGTCGGAAGCCGCAGAAATTACAAAACGCGTTTGCACTGGGAACCTCCCGCCCACAGTTGGGGCAGTTGGTCAGGCCCCGCTTCTCCTGGAGCAAGCGCTTCCGCTCCTGAAGCTCCGCTAACGCCCCGTCGATCTGCTGCACGGCAGAAGCCAGCTCCGGCTCCGGTTCTCCCCGGTGGGCTGAATAGTACTGCCTGCCCAGCTGCGCGTAGAGCTGCTCGATCTGCCGCTCCCGCTCGCTGATCTCACCGGACAGGGCGGCATTGTCCCCCATATTTTTCGTCCCCATCCAGGTCTTTCGCACCTGATCCATAAATGCCATCTGACTCTCCTCCTGTCCCACAGGGCTTTCCCGGTCTTCCTTATTCTCCACTTTAAAGTCATTCTATCATAGGGCAGCGCATTTTTCAATCGCAGTCAGAGGCATTTTTCCATATTTTCCCCAGCCTGTCAAAAAACGCCTATCATTGTAATACAGATGAAAAGTTTTTTACATAGTATAGTAAGGAGAGCAAAAGGCATAAATTTAGCTGAAAAAGGAGTTATTCCAGCTCCAATTTACCAACTTTTTCAAATTCACAGTAGTAAATTTCAGCCTGACCCATCTTGTGACGGTTATCAGTCCTCTGTGGCGTGTATCGCATGGCATGCTTTTCCTTCGCATCTGTGAATACACATTCTATGGTTTCCTCGCTTTTCTTCTGTCCTCCTTCCTGTTGCAGTTCGCTAACGTCCCCTTTTCAAATGTGCGTCCCATTGATGAATATGGCACTGGGGTCTACTATCCTGTGGTTGATGGTCTTATTGAAAATGTGCTTGAAAGTCTCCGTTGCCAGCTCTGGCGGAAACCGCTCGCAGAAGGCGTAGTTCACTGTGGCAAAGTGCGGGATCTTATCCAGCAGGCTGTAGCTCAGGAATCAGCGGTGAACAATGTTCACGTTAATCTCCCGATGAGTCTGCCGAAGCGATGGAATGCCGAACAGGTGCTGAATGAGCTCCATCTTTATGAGAACGACCGGGTTTGTTCCCGGTCGTCTATTCGTGTGGCACAATGGAGGTCGAGCCGCTCATACAGCCAGTCATAGTCCATTAGCTTTTCAATCTTCCGCAAAAAATAATCCTGGGGCACCAGAGCCCCCAGATCCGCTATGACTGCTTCGTTTCGTGCGTCTTTTTCCACTGTACTGTTCCTTATTATTCCACCCCCATTTCCCTTATCATACCGGAAATGGAGGTGGTTTTGGTGGTCGTATAGTTCTTTGACAGACTGCCCTCTGTCCCTCTGTCCTTTCGTTTTTCGAAGGACAGAGGGTTTTTGCGTTGCATCAAAGGGCGGCGGCTCCCGCCGTTATACCAGATTCTGAGGCGTTCCCGCCAAAAACTGCTTCAGATTTTCCACCACGATGACCACCCGCTTCTCAAAGGCCTGCTGGCTGGCGAAGGCCACATGGGGGGTAAGCACCGTATGGGGGGCGGAGAGC
>JAJPXB010000008.1 GCA_021205695.1 Clostridiales bacterium | reverse complement strand
TTATTGGCAGAGCAGTACCACATTTTGGAGCCGCAATCCGCACAATATACCAAGCGGAGGCTCAGGAAAGACGAAAAGCGCTGCAAGGAACTGGACACGCTGCTCAAAAAGCTGTATGAATCCTATGCTCTTGGCAAGCTGCCGGAGAAGCGGTATGAGGCGCTCTCTGCTGAGTATGAGCAGGAGCAAGCGGATTTGGAAGAGGCCATCGCCGCCGGACAGCAGAAGCTGGACGCCTACAACGAGGATACCACCAAGGCGGACAAGTTTCTGGAGCTGGCAAAGAAGTACACGGATTTTACGGAATTGACCACGCCTATGATCTACGAGTTTGTGGATAAGGTGCTTGTCCACAAGCCGGAGAAGATCGATGGAGAACGGACTATGGAGGTTGAAATCTATTTGAAGTATATCGGGAAGGTGGAGGTTCCGCCTCCCGATCCGGCAACTATCGCAGCGGAGGAAGAAGCAAAACGCAAGGAGCAGCAGAGAAAGAACCATGAGCGTTATCTGAGGAAAAAGGAAAAGAAGCGGCTGGCGGCAGAGCAGGCCAAGGCTGGGGACATTGCATGATGTCACTAACCACCAAGTTCACAATTATTACAATGGGAGCCTCCGACGAGGCTCCCGTTTCCGTTTGAAAGGGGGCTAAGACTGTGGACAGAAACACAGCGTTTAAGAACGAGATCAAGGCCAATATCATCCGCTCCGGCTTTACCATGCAGGAGGTTGTGGAGAAGCTGGCGGACGAATACGGGTGGAGCAGCAGCGTTTCCAATTTTTCCGGCAAGCTGAGTCGGGGTTCCCTCCGCTATCTGGAGGCGGTGAAGCTGGCCGACGCCTTGGGTTATGAGATCGTCTGGCAGAAGAAAGCGGGTGGTTGATTGGCAAAGGAGAAAACCAGCGGGATCTACTTCAAGGTATCCGACCAGGAACGGCAGCTCATCGAGCAACGGATGGAGGAAGCAGGCGTCTCCAACATGAGCGCCTATATCCGCAAGATGTGTCTGAACGGGCTGATCGTCCGGCTGGACATTCCGCAGATACCGGATTGCAGCAAGTATCTGAAGTCAGCATCAAACAACCTGAACCAAATCGCCCGGCGGTTCAATTCCGGCGGCGGGTATTACCCCCAGGATTTGATTGATGTTCGGGTAAGTCTGGACAACTGCACGGAACTTTTCGGTCAGGTACTGGCAAGCCTGGCGAAGATTGCATGAGGCAAAGTAGGCCTGTCCATTTTGGACAGGCCTACTCCTCAAAAATCCTTGATAGGATTTGAGGCCTGATAAATCCAACACAACTATTTCCTCTCCCATGAGGTCATTTATGGCGGCGGCTCACCCAGAGCCGCCGCCTTTTGGAAGGGAGGCCAACTATGGCAACGACGTTTTTGAAGCCGCTCCACGCTGGGAAGGGGCGAAGCGTCGCTCAGGCGCTGGGGCGATCAACAGACTATGTAAAGAATCCAGACAAGACCGACAACGGCGAATGGGTCAGTGCCTACCAGTGCAACCCTTCTATCGTGGATGCTGAGTTCCTATTCTCTAAACGCCAATATGCAGCACAGACAGGAAAGCCCCACAAGAACAATGATGTAATCGCCTACCACATGAGGCAGTCCTTCAAGCCCGGCGAGATCACGCCGGAGAAGGCCAATCAGATCGGCTATGACCTGGCCATGTCGCTGACGAAGGGCAACCACGCCTTTATCGTCTGCACCCATGTAGATAAACACCACATTCATTCCCATATCGTTTTCAATTCCACCAGCCTGGATCATACCCGGAAGTTTCGGAACTTCTGGGGTTCCAGCTTTGCCATTCGCAGAATTTCCGACATTCTGTGTCTGGAAAATGGCCTATCTGTAATCGAGAAACCAAATCCCAGCCAGGGCAGCTACGGCTCCTGGCTGGGGGAGAACAAGCCCCCGACCAACCGGCAGAAGCTGGAGCATATGATAAACGCTGCGCTTACTCCTGACTGCAAAAGCTATGAGGACTTCCTGGCGGCAATGCGGGCGGCGGGGGTCGAGGTCAAGACTGGCAAGCACCTGGCGTTCAAAATTCCAGAGGGGAAACGATTCATTCGCTGTGATTCGCTTTCGGAGGACTACACCGAGGATGCCATATGGGAACGGCTGGAAGGCAAGCGAACGATAAAACGGCGGCAAAACCAGAAAGGCTCTTACACTAGAGAAGAAACACGCCCCCGTTCCCTAATCGATATTCAAGCAAAGCTGACCCAGGCCAACTCTCCCGGTTTTGAGCGATGGGCGAAGTCGTACAATCTGAAAGAGGCTGCAAAGACAGTGGTCTGGATGAAAGAGCATGGCATCACTGATGTGGAGAAGCTCGCTGAGGAGTGTGACGCCGCAGTCGAACGTTATCATGAGCTTGCTGACAGGACGAAAGCCAACGAAGCCAGGATGAAAGAAATTGCCGGGCTGCAACGGCAGATCGGCACCTATGGCAAGACACGGGAGGTTTATCTTCAATATAAGAAGCTCCCGCAGAAAAAGCAGGCGGCGTTTTACGAGGCCCATCGGAGTGACATCATGCTGCACGAAGCGTCGAAGCGCTACTTCGATTCTCTGGGGTTGGAGAAGTTGCCATCCATCAAGGCGTTGAAGCAGGAGTATGCTGCGTTGGCTGCGGAGAACAAGCAGCTCTACCCAGACCAGAAAGCAGCCAGGAAGAAAATGATCGACCTGCTCACAGCGAAAAGTAATGTGGAGCGGTTTCTGGAGATCAAAATCGAGCAGCCTGACAGAACAGAACAACAGCAAAAAGAAAGCCGGTGATGACCGGCACTACCCATTCCGGGGTCTACGGCGTTTGTCGTAGGCCCCGGATTTTTTGCGTTCAGCGGTCAGCAGAGGCTGAAAACTGAACGCACATCGGGAGACAGGACGTGAGAATTTCACGTCCTGTCTCCCCGCAGCAGACGCCGAAGGCGGCTTAACACTCCAGCCAAAAACGGCCGGGGTTCGCAGGGGCTTGGGGGCGGCAGGCCACCAACAAGCGGCGGAGGTATATACCGAGGCATTGCTTGCTACAATACGGAGCCCTACATTCCGGCCTCCCCCGTCCAGTACAAGTACACATCATCCAGTGTCACCGCCTCCGGCGGCAGGCCACCCGGGGGCAGGTCGTCCCCCACCAGATGTATCCAAATCTCATCTCCCCGGCGGACGGAGTTTCCGGCAAGGCAGCCGGAGCTAACGTTTGTTTCTCCCTCTTTGATGGGATAGAGCAGAACCTTTCCCTGTAGCTCCTCTTCCAGCTGGTGGGGCTGCCCCTGTTTGCAGAGCAGGCCCTTTCGCATGATGAGGATTTGGCTGGCGATCATCTCCACGTCGCTGACGATGTGGGTAGCCAGGAGGATGATTCTGTCTCCGCCCAGTTGGGCGATCAAATTGCGAATGCGAATACGTTCTCTGGGGTCCAGCCCTGCCGTCGGCTCGTCCAGAATCAAAATTTTCGGGTCGTTCAGCAGTGCCTGCCCGATAAGGAGCCGCTGCTTCATGCTACCGGAATAGGACTTGATCTTCTGGAAACGGGTATCTGTCAGGTTCACCGTCTCCAGGGTTGCTTCGACGGCGTCCTTCGCCTGCTGTTGGGACATTCCCTTCAGCGCAGCCATGTACCACAGGAACTGCTCACCGGTGAAATCATCGTACAGCCCCTGTTGCTGAGGCATATAACCCAGTAGCGCCCGGTAGTTCGCCCCCAACTTGCCGATGGACACACCGTCTAAGGTGATGCTTCCCCCGTCCGGAGCCAGATTATCTGTGATCATGTTCATCAGAGTGCTTTTGCCCGCCCCATTTGGCCCCAGTAGTGCGTACACACCGGGGGTGAGGGAGACAGTGCAATCCTTCACGGCATAGGTCTTACCATGGTTATAGCTCTTTTGCAGCCCTTCCAGCCTGAGTTCCATCCCATTTCCCCCCAATCCTAAAATAGCCGCAGCAACAGCGTGTCGATGCTCCAGCCGAAGCGGTACAGTAACAGCGCCACCGCTCCGGCAACCCCGCTGCCCACCAGCACAGCGACCAGCTCCCGCTTCATCACCTTAGACAGCCACAGACCGACTGCGCCCACCAGGAAAAAGCTGATTCCTTTGAGCAGGAAAATCGCCAGTATCAGGCTCCACAGGGGCAGGGCACTGGTGCAGGAGAGGCTGGTAAAGTCGCACATCCGCTGAGCTGCCGTAGAAAAACCGTCGATATGCCAATATTCTACCAGTAAGGGCAGTTCAAGGGCAAGGAAAACCGACAGGGTACACAGGGCGGCGCACTGGCGCTTGCTTCGTTCCAATGGTCTGCGCCCGCATTTAGTGGTGCGAAGAAGGCCGAGCATCTGCCTGCGCTCATCTACTGTGCAGATACTGCATAGGAAAAAGAGCTGCAACACTGCCCCGGCGAACCACAGAGCCACATCTTTACCGGAATCACTCCACAGGGATTCATAGGCTTGCTCGTCCAGCAGATATTTCTCCGTTATGTCCCCCGGCAGTTTCGCTAACGTCTCTGCCTGTTGCTGCACCAAGTAGAAGCCGCCCTCGTAGCTGTCCAGCTCAGACTGAATAACCATAGTGGCAAACTCATCGGTGGTGGAAAATAGCTTCGCCCAAAGCTCCTGAAGACGGGCGTCCTCCTCTTCCAAATAAGCGAAGGTATCCTCTGTGACAGGCCCTTCCAGGACTGAAATATAGTAGTGATAGGCTGCCTCATCGGCTGTGGAGTAGTAATTCGTCTCAAAGACGCCGACGCAGCTGTAGATACACCAGGCTGCCATCAGCACCAGGACAACCCCTTTTTTCTGCTGGATCATCATTTTGTACAGCTCATAGTACAGCAGACTGGTACGTCGGCTCAATACGCCGGTGTACTCCCGAAGCCGCTGCATCAGCGACTCCAGACTGCTCTGAGCCCTGATCTGACAGCTCCGATGGAAGGTCAGGATGCCCAGGGCGGACAGCAACACCGCCAGCAGCAGGGCAGCAACCCCGGCGCAGACATCCTTGCCCACTGCATGGCCCATCAGATTCAGGTTCAGGTAGTTCCCCAGCATCTGCTCCATATTCCAGCAATAGAAGGGGTTCACACAGTTCAGCCCGCCCAGCGCTCCGCTAGCGGACAGGAATTGATAAAGCAGGTACTCCGTCCCCAGCGCCCCGCCGGTCACCAGGACGGCCTCCATCTCATTTTTGAAAATCATCCCCACAGTGAACACCACACAGGCCAGCACCACGGCGGTCGCCACCCGGATGACCAACATGGCCGCCAGGCCCTCTCCCACCGTCAGGGAGTAGGCGCAGTTTCGGAATAGGGACACCGACTGGAGCGGCCGCTCCAGCGACCCATAGCCGTATAACCAGCCGTAAAACAGGATGGTGAGCAGCTCCTGAAGCGCGGTGTACAGTGCCGCCCCGGAAAGCAGCACTGTCAGCTTTGCTGCCGCCAGAGGACAGTGTCCCCGTTGGGTGCCCTTCAGCAACAGGAGCAGATTCTTATCCCGCTCGCTAAACAGCACGAACCAGGCAGTCAGCCCCAGGAATACCAGCACAAAAAGGATGCCGTTGCCGTACCCCGCTATTCCCCGGAGGCCAAAAGCGTTATCTGCCGTCAGGGTCATCCCCTGGAACTTGGCAAAATCATGGCACGTCTTGACCAGATTCCGGGAGACATAGCTGTCCTCGTTTTGGTAGAGAGAGGACTGGCTCATCTGTGCCGCTCGTTCCTCCATCTCATCGATAAAAGCAGCGTAGGACCGGATATAACTGGTCTGAGTCTCCCAATCTGCGGTGTAATAGCCCTGGGTATCTGCCGACTCGTCTCCTGTCAGCCAGGCCTGGTAGCTTTCCCCCTGCTCATGGACATAGAAGAATGCAGAGGTATACTGCTCTCCGGTGTAGATCATCAGCAGATTGGCAACCAGGAGAACGGCGGACAACGCCCAGAACAGCTTTTTCTGTCCCAGCTTGCGCCATTCGTAGAAAATCAGCTCCACAGGCGTTCCCTCCTTCCCGCCTCTCGGTTCATCCGGTGTAGGAGATCTCGGTCAGCAGCAGCTCGCCCCCCTGATAGCTGCCGATACCACTCTTGTCCCAGCGCCAGACACCCCAGGAAATCTCCGTCTCCTCGCCGTTCTCGTCCTCTCTGGAGGTGTAGTAGACGGTATATTGCCGTTCCGGATCGCCTACGGCAATGATACCGTAGGTGTCATAGGGAAGGGTGAAGGTGTCCACCGGCTCCAGGTCAGCGTTGTACACCTTATAATACAGCTCATCCTCCGCCGCAAAGCCCTGCGCCACCACGTTGGCGTTGGTCTGGTAGAGATGGCTGCCGTCGCTGCACAGAATATCCCCCGCCGGAATTCCCTCCAGCACCACCTCCGGATTAGTACCGTTCAGCTCGGCCAGATAGTAGTCCGTGGTATGCTCCAGCAATTCATCCCCCTGCCACGTCATATCCGTGGCCGTCAGCAAAATCTGATCCTGCCAGAAGGTGACGCCCTGAATGGTGTCTGTGTCACCCATGCCGGGGAGGGTCAGCTCCTGTATCTCTCCGTCCGTCAGGTGGCAGACGAAGGTTCTGCAATACATATAATCCGTATAATTGTCATCCGTGACTTCCTTCTCGTGGGGCTGGTAGGCGATAATCTGGAAATAGAGGTAGCTTCCATAGGCCTGAAAGACGCCCAGGGTGATCACCTCCAGCTCATCTGACGGCTCATATATTGTCTTCGGTTGCCGCAGCGTCCCGGTCAGAGGAAGAGCCTCCACCGCATAGTGCTCCGTCACCTGTCCGCCCTCCGTAGCGTAGGAATGGGGGCAGTAATACAGCACATCCCGATGTACTGCCCAGTATTCGATCAACGTATCGCTGTCCCATTGGTACACCTGCTCCTTTTGCGCACCATCATCAGAGATACGGTAAAGGGTTTCTCCCTCAAATGGGTCGGAATAAATGCAGTAGATCCATCCGTTGCAGTAGGCGATGCCATCACAGTAGGTGTCCTCTCCAATGTAAGCGTTGCAGCTCTCCTGCTTGTCCTCCTCTGTCTCCCGGTCATGGAGACAGTCCGCCCGGTTGCACAGGGGAAGGATGGTATCCGTCCCCTCGTCCAGAAAATACACATAGCCATTGTGCAGAATGTAATAGTCGTCCTCCCCAACCTGGGTGACGGAGGAGGAGAGGCCCTCCTGCCCGAACTGAAAATCGCTGCCCACTTCATAGGTATCTGACTGCGCTTGGGTCTGCCCCCCGCAGCCGGACAGACCCAGGCATAATAGAAGGACCAGCAGCAGGGAGATGGTTCTGTTGTGGTTCATGGGGTTTCCTCCTTTCATCTTACCGTATCAAGCTGCACCCATTCACTGGTCGGCCAACTCTGCCAGATAGTTGGCATAGCCATCCGACAGGGTGGACAGGTTTATGTGGTCTGCGACATTCTTCATGTCCTCCAGAGTCAGGTTCGAGCCAAACAGGTAGAGGGTCATTCCCTCCAGAGACAGCTCGCCCAAAATCTGTTCGTCACGCCCCAGAAAGGTCAGAGTCACGCCGTCAGCGGTGGTGTAGGCCGTGTGGAAGTCCAGATCTTCCGAATTCACATGATCTGCCCACACGTCCCCGCTTCCATCGTAGGCGCACCAGAGCTGGAGGAGTCCGCCGTCCTCGCTGACGTAATAACCGGTCAGGTATGCGGCAGTGATTGGCTCATCTGTAGAGTCGGTATAGTGGAGGCTCAGATAGCTACAGGCCGGGACAGCATCGTAATGCTCCTCCAACCAGGAGAGGCTCCAGTCCCCGCCCCAGGGCAGCAGGGAGGCCAGGTCGGCAGCGGCGTCCCCCAGGTAGCTTTGCTCGTAATGGTCATAGAGATTATCTGAGGTAACCCGTATCACCTGGCGGAGCCAGCCATCGGCTGCACTGCCTGTCTCGTCCAGCAGATAAGTGTATGCGGCATCCTCTGAATCAAACCTGTCTGCCACCATTTGCTGGAGAGCGGTCACCCCTTCTGGTGTGCTCCAGTCGATAACGTCCGTCTCCGAATCACTCTCCGTGACCCATTGGGAGGAAAGGTCGAGATTGGCCGTCTCTGATTGCAAAGCAGTTTGCCGCTCCTCCTCACTGCCATGAAAGTAGAGAATCGTCTGAACCAGTCCCTCCACCCAGGTGCTGCCGGTGGCAGCGTAGGCCGCAACGTTGGTGAACGCTATCACCAACACTGCTGCCACAGCTCCGCTGACAGCCTTCCGCACCCAGGCAGTTGGTTTCCGGCGGGACGTTTGATTCAACTCTTGCACCCGCTGCTCCAGCGTTGCCGGGGCGTGTACGCCGTCCATGGCGGCTCGATACTGTTCCTGTAGCCTGTCGTTCATTCCGAATCCCCCTTTTTCAACTGCTGTCGAAGCCGATCTCGCCCCCGCTTCAGCCGGGTGCGCACGTTGGCCTCTGTCAGGTGCAGAAGCCGGGCGATCTCCCGGGTGCTGTAGCCCTCATAATAGTACAGATGCAACACAGTGCGGTATTCCACCGGCAGGGCCAGCACATCCTCCAGCAGTATCGGCTTCTGATTTTCCGGGGCAGCTGGTTCCAGGCTTAGTTCCTCCAAAGAGGAGACGTTCCGCCGCCAATAGGACTTCCACAGGTTTGATTATTTGTGCTGGTACGCCGCCTACCACTGTAAAAGGCGGTACATCTTTTGTCACGACAGCCCCTGCTGCAATAACAGACCACTCGCCGATACTGACACCTGGAAGAATAGCAGCGTTGGAACCGATCCACACATGAGCGCCGATTTTTATGGGAGCGTAGTGATTCTTCCGGTTCTGCATTGGAGACAGGTCATGGTTAATGGTGGCCAACACCACGTTGTGACCGAGCATTACGCCGTCTCCGATTTCAATACCGCCCTGATCCTGGAAGTGACAGCCTGAGTTGATAAAAACATCTTTCCCTAAATGCGTGTTCTTCCCAAAATCCGTGTAGAACGGTGGAAACAGCCGAAAGGAGTTATCTATTTGCTGCCCTGTCAGTCGGCTCATGATTTCCCGGATTTCCTCCGGCGTATGGTGTTGTGTATTCAGTTCCATACTGATACGGAGCGCCTCCTGATATAGTGTATCAGCATAGGCATTGCATTCGGCGCAATCCTTTGTTTCGTCATAGTAATCTGCAATGACATCCTCAACCGTCAATATTTCTTTGCCCCCTTTTTATCCAGCCAGTTCACAAGATAGTCCAGACAGTCCAGCTTTTTCTGCTCCGTATGGATTTGATCCAGTAAATCTCTGCGGCTGTTTTGCAATGTAATCCGTAATTCCTGATCCCGTCCTTCTTTTTGCAGCAGGACGCAGTGAGCGACCATTTCATCTCCAAAACCGATGTCTATGAGATTTTGATAGAAACGCTGGGATTCGTTATTCGCCTCCGGCATGACTGCTCACCTCCTCATGGCTATATTCTATATTGATGCAGGAGGAATGGCAAATACTTAGTTTCTATTTCTGGATATTCTTGAAAAGAATATCTGGTTGCGCTATAATGTGACCTGAAGAGATTTCCACCGCTTGCGAGTGGAGTAAAAGCGCAATCAGAGTATGGAGGGTGTATTATGGAATTGCGGGTTTTGCGTTATTTTATAGAAGTTGCCAGAGAGGGCAGCATTACCGGTGCGGCCAGGACACTGCATATTTCCCAGCCTACTTTGTCAAAACAGCTCAAGGAGCTGGAGGCTGAGCTTGGATGCAAGCTGTTTGTCCGGGGAAACTATAACGTGCGTTTGACTGAAGAAGGGATTTTGCTGCGCAAACGAGCGGAAGACATTCTGGACATGGCGGATAAAACCATAGGAGAATTTCAGTCTCTGAATGACGTAACAGGCGGCGATGTGAGGATTGGCTGCGCGGAATCCTGGCTGATTCACTATTTGGCCGATACAATAAAGGATTTTCGCATACAATATCCTGGACTGCGGTTTCATATCACCAGCGGAGACACCCGCGTGGTAGTAAATGATCTGGAACAGGGGCTGTCGGATTTCGCTGTTATTGTGGAGCCGCCTGACCTGTCGAAATACAATTATCTTTCCCTGCCGGGCGGTGACACATGGGGATTGTTGATGCGGACGGACAATCCTCTGGCGCAGAAAGCAGCGATTTCTCCAGAGGATTTGCAGGGTGTCCCACTCATCACTTCGCCGCAGTCTATTCGTGCGGATCTTCCGAGATGGTGCGGGGAGACAGTCGATCAACTGAACATAGTCGGAACCATCAACCTCTTTTATAATGGTTCTGTTTTTGTCAAAGAGGGATTAGGGTGTCTGTTGGTCTTTGACCGTTTGGCTGATGTCAGTCCGGAGAGCGGCCTGTGCTTCCGACCTCTGTCTCCGAAACTGGAAACAAAAATGTATATCATCTGGAAGAAGTATCAGGTCTTCACGCCGATTGCGGAGAGACTGGTTGATTTGCTGAAAGACAGATTTTCTGAGATAGGAACACAACTTGAGGCAACGTGAACTGCCCGGCAGGTCGTCACAGAAAATTGTGGCGACCTGCCGGGCTTTTTTTGTTTGGAAGTTATGTCTCTGGCATTCCTTGTTCAGCCGTATCCCGCTTCGCAAAGAACCAGCCATAATCAAACATTTTGCGGCTGACAATGCCCTCGATCTCACAGAGGCGGTCTACAAGCTGCTCCAGTTCATCATCGTCATCAGAGCGGAGACGGGTAAACAGGTGCTGCTTCTGAAATTCCCCTCGGCAATCTCCAATACACATACCCGGCTGGTTCTGAAGAAACCGAAAACCAAGACCAGTGTCCGCAGAGTTTATCTTCCCCGGACAGTTGCCGAAATGCTCCTGGAACGCAGAGCCTACATTGATGATCTGAAGGAACTGTTCGGAGATGAGTTTACCGATTACAATCTCGTCTTTTGCACGACAAACGGCAGGCCGATTGAGGGAAATGCCATTAACAAGAGCTTTCAGAATCCGATTAAGGCAAATGATCTTCCCAAAGTAGTCTTTCACTCCCTGCGTCATTCCAGTATCACCTATAAACTGAAGCTGAATGGCGGCGACATCAAATCGGTGCAGGGCGATTCCGGACACGCACGGGTCAAGATGGTCGCGGGTGTCTATTCACACATCCTGGATGATGATCGCGTTATCAATGCCCGTCGGTTTGAGGACGCCTTCTATCATACAAAAGAGGAGGAGGCTCCGGTGGAACAGCCGCCAGCATCTGAGCCAAAGGAAGCTGAATCCGATCAGGAGCTGTTACTGCGATTGCTGCAAAATCCTGAAATGGCTGCGGTGCTGAAAGCACTGGCGAAAAACCTCTAACACCATGACAAATCTTTAATACCACGATCTCCCGGCAGATGAACGCTGACCGGGAGATTTTTTTGCCTGATGAAGTACATAATTGATGCATTTAGGACACTTTATAAAGCGTTCGGACGCTGACCGTCCAACCAACCGTCCAACTTTTCAATTAGCAGGATTTTTGCAGAAAAAATGCTGCGATTAGCTGGAGGCCGATTTTGATTAGCAAAAACGGCTGAAATTTGGCAGTAAATTAGCAGGCTAATGGAGTTGGACGGCACGGTTTTTTCCAATGAATGAGGTCAATTTATTTATATACCCTGGCACTGATGAAGCATTGCATGATCGGCGGAAAAGTATCAAAAAACGCCGAAAACCTTGAAAAATAAGGTTTTCGGCGAAGCTTTTGGCGTCCCCGGCGCGACTCGAACGCGCGGCCTTTCGCTTAGGAGGCGAATGCTCTGTCCAACTGAGCTACGGAGACATTGAAAAAATATGAACTTGTGATCGTCCAACCGATTTTGGACGGTTGCCCACCTAAGTGTGATCTTAGGAGGCTCGCGCTCTGTCCAACTGAGCTGCGGAGACATAGAAAGACATATCGATTTTGCGCGACCTTTTACCTTTCATCGGTTACCGCCGATGGCCCGGGAGGCTCGGCAGCGGATAGGAGTAGATCCTTCCCATCTGCCGTCTATTCTACCACCATTTCAGAGAAAAAGCAACTGCCCTGTTAACAGGACGGTGCCGATGAATGTAGCAGCCAATGATGGGCGGCACATAAAGAAAATGCGAGACCTGCATTTGAGCGCCTTGGCGCGGGGCGGGATATCGGCGACAGAAAATAGAATTGTAAGAAGTTTTAAGAATTTGAGGCGTCACATTTGAAGGGGGGAAAAACGTCATAGTAAATAGAGGAAACTTTTATACCGTACCGGAAGGGGAGAGTGGAATGAAACGACTGGTCAAAAATTTCCTGATCGTGCTGCTGGTGATGGGCGCGGCGCTGCTCTTTTCTCTTCAGCTCCGATGGTTGGCCCAGAGGGGCGTTTACCGGTACAGCGGACGGGAGCAGATGACGATGCTGGTATATACTGCTGACCATGAGGAGGAGAGCGGTGAGCTGACACGGAAAGACGGGTAGAAGAGGAGAGACGGCAAAAATCTCGATCGCTTTTCTCAGCACTGGAGAACAACGGACAACCATCGCCCGAAAGCTGCGGCTTTTGGGCGATGGCTGATTATGGGAGAGATCGCTCAGTCCACTTTGACAATCCAGCCGAAGGTGTCCTCCAGCTGGCCCCACTGGACGCCGGTGAGAGTGTCGTAAAGCTTCTGGACGGTGGGGCCGATCTTTCCGCCGTTGACGATGCAGGAGCAGTCATTCCAGGCCATCTCGCCCACAGGAGAGACTACGGCGGCGGTGCCGGTGCCCCAGGCCTCCTCCAGGGCGCCGCTCTCGGCGGCATCGAACAGCTCCTGAGCGGAGAGCAGCCGCTCCTCCACCTCGTAGCCCCAGCTCTTGAGCAGCTCGATGCAGCTCTTCCGGGTGATGCCAGGGAGGACGGAGCCGGTGAGGGCAGGAGTGACGATCTTGCCGGAGATTTTGAACATGACGTTCATGGAGCCGACTTCCTCGATGTACTTCTGCTCCACGCCGTCCAGCCACAGGACCTGGGTATAGCCCTTTGCCTCGGCCACCTCGCCGGCCCGGATAGAGGCGGCGTAGTTGCCGCCGCACTTGGTATAACCAGTGCCGCCCCGGACGGCCCGGACATCCTTGGACTCCACATAGATGCGGACCGGGTTGATGCCCTCGGGGTAGTAGCAGCCGGAGGGGGAGACGATAATGGAGAAGATGTAGGTTTTGGAGGCGTGGACGCCCAGATGCGGGTCAGTGGCAAAGACAAAGGGGCGGATGTAGAGGGAGGTTTCCGGAGAGTGGGGAACCCAGTCCTTTTCCACAGACACCAGGGTCTTGACAGCGGTGACAAACAGCTCCTCATCCATGGTGGGGATGCAAAGCCGCTTGGCAGAGTTGTTGAACCGGCGGGCGTTCTCATAGGGCCGGAACAGCTGGATGGAGCCGTCGGCGATCCGGTAGGCCTTCATGCCCTCAAAGACCTCCTGGGCGTAGTGGAGCACCATGGCGGCGGGGTCCAGAGCGATGGGGCCGTAGGGGACGATACGGGCGTCGTGCCAGCCCTGCCCGTCGGTGTAGTTCATCAGGAACATGTGGTCGGTGAAGACTTTTCCGAAGCCCAGCGCGCTCTCGTCGGCGGGCTTTTCCTTGGGGGTCTTGGTCAGTTCAATGCGAATATCCTGCATGGTGCATTTCCTCCTGTCAGTTACCGTCAGTGGAAAGATTCCCTTGTCCGCCGACGATTTGCATCATTTCGGCAGCTTCTGGCGGTTGCCCACCGAAGTCTGTACTTTTCTTATTATATCAGCCGCGTTCCCGCCTTGCAAGGCTTCCGGGGGGACAAAGACGGATTTTTTTCTCCGGAAGGCCCTGAAAAATTATGATACGGAGGAATGAATTTACAAAATCGCTATTGTATTTTCTGCCTGCCTCTTTCATAATAGAACAAAAGCGTCCCGTCGGACGCTGGCACACAGAGGAAGGAGAGAACAGGCGTGAAGACCCTGCTGCTTATCTATAATCCCCATGCGGGAAAGGGAAAGATCCAGCTCTGCCTGGGCAAAGTGGTGGAGCAGTTCCAGAACAACGGTTATCTCCCCACCCTCTACGCCACCCAGGGACCGGGAGACGGCGTGTGGGCGGCGGCGGCCCTGTCTGCGCAGTACGACCACCTGGTCTGCTGCGGAGGGGACGGCACCCTGAGCGAAGTGGTCACCGGCCTCCAGGGCAGAGAGCGGCCCGTCACTGTGGGCTATATTCCGGCGGGAACCACCAACGACTTCTCCAAGACCCTGGAGCTGCCCGGAGACGACATGGCCCGGGCGGCGGAGCTGGCGGTGATCGGCTATCCTCAGGACTGCGACGTGGGACGGGTGAACGGCAATCATCTGTTCTCCTATGTGGCGGCCTTCGGCATCTTTACAGAGACATCCTACGCCACTCCCCAGACGATGAAAAACCTCCTGGGCCGGACCGCCTATATCCTCAGCGGCATCAAGAGCCTGGCCAATCTCAAGACCTACCACATGAAGGTGACCT
The DNA here is from genome assembly GCA_021205695.1 of Clostridiales bacterium. Lineage (GTDB taxonomy): Bacteria > Bacillota > Clostridia > Oscillospirales > Oscillospiraceae > Onthomonas. The sequence continues at coordinate 107,090 of JAJPXB010000008.1, read as the reverse complement.
GGGACGGGGGAGAGCTGGAGGACGAGTACATTTACGGCATGGTCAGCAACTCCGTCTCGGTGGGAGGCTTCAAGGGGGTGAGCAATCAGCAGGTCATCCTGGACGACGGTCTGTTCGAGGTGGTGTTGATCCGCGCGCCAAAAAACCTGCTGGATCTGAACCAGGTGGCCGCCGCCCTGCTGAGCCGACTGCCCAACGAGTATATCGCATCCATCCAGTCAAGCAGTGTTTGCTTCCGCAGTGAGGAGCCGGTGAGCTGGACGCTGGATGGAGAGTTTGGCGGGGAGCACCGGGAGCTGACCATCGAGAACCTGCCCCGGTACGTCACCATTCTCACCGGAAAGCGGCAGGAGGGAGAACCGGATGAAAACGCCACGGTATGACCTGGTCCTGCTGGATGCGGACCGCACCCTGTTCGACTTTGACCGGAGCGAGCTGGAGGCCATCCGGCTGACTCTGCGTGCCTGGGACATCCCGCCGGACGAGGGGACAGTGAAGCGTTATCTTGAGATCAACGACGGCCTGTGGGCTGCCTGCGACCGGGGAGCGTTTCCCCAGTCCCGTCTGGGCCGGGAGCGGTTTGCCCGGCTGCTGGACGAGCTGGGCCGGATGGACGCAGACCCGGAGCAGATGAACCGGGATTATCTCACCCGGCTGGGGACGCTGCCCTATCTTCTCCCGGGGGCGGAGAGCCTGTGCAGGCAGCTTTATCCGTACTGTAAGCTGGTCATTGTCACCAACGGACTGACCATTGCCCAGGAGGGCCGGCTTTCCCGGTCGGCCATCCGGCCCTATATCAGCGGGATGTACGTCTCGGAGCAGATGGAGTGCCGCAAGCCGGAGCCGGCTTATTTTCAGGCGGTCTTTGCCGCCCTGGGGGTGGACGAGGCGCAGAAGCGGCGCACTGTCCTCGTGGGGGACAGCATTTCCAGCGACATCCGGGGCGGCGCGGATGCGGGGATTGACACCGTCTGGTTCAACACCTCCGGGCAGACGCCTCCGGCGGATCTGGAGATCACCTGTATTGCGGACAGCCTGGAGGCGGCGGGAGCGTTCATCCTGGGTACAGAAGGGGAGCGGGAGCGCTGAAAGGGGAGAGGCGCGCCTTTCCAAAAAACTTTTTGGTAAAAATGGCCCTTGGGCCGTTGCCAAGCAGAGCAAAATAAGGTATAATGACCAACAGTGAGTTTTTGAAAAGGAAATCTCCTTCACCGGAGCCGACCGTCAGATAGTGCAGACTCTCAACAAGCCTGTAATCATATCAGGAAAGGAACGTCAACATGAGCTTCACCGCTAAACAAATCCGCAACATCTGCCTGCTGGGCCACTCCGGTACCGGCAAAACCTCTCTGGTGGAGAGTATGCTCTACCAGACCGGCGAGATCGCCCGTATGGGCAAGACCCCCGACGGAAACACCGTCTCCGACTACGACGCCGAGGAGATCAAGCGGCAGATTTCCATTTCCGCATCCATCATCCCCATCAAGTATAAGGACTGTCTCATCAACGTGATAGACTGCCCGGGAAACTTTGACTTCAGCGGCGAGGTCATGGAGGCTCTGGAGGCGGCGGACGCCGCCGTCATCGTCCTGCCCGCCAAGGGCTCCGTCCCTGTGGGCACCGAGCGGGCCTGGAAGCTGGCCCAGACGCGGCATCTCCCCACCCTGTTCTATATCTCCAAGGTGGACGAGGACAACGGCGATTTCAACGCTGTAGTGGCCGAGCTGAAGGAGAAGTTCGGCAACCAGGTCACCCCGGTAGTCTCCCCTTTGTGGGACGCCCACAAGAACGTCATCGGCGTGCTGGACATCCTGGGCAAGTGCGCCTTCGGCATCGCCAAGGACGGCAAGAGCCATAAGATCGACATCCCTGACGACAAGACGAACTATGTGGAGGAGGCCTACGCCGCCCTCATGGAAAACGTGGCCGAGACCAGCGAGGAATTCATGGAGAAGTTCTTCGAGGGAGAGGAGTTCACCCCCGAGGAGGTGGCTGAGGGCCTGCTCCAGGGCGTCAAGGACGCCACCCTGACTCCCGTTTACTGTGGCAGCGCCTTCACCGGTATGGGCACTGAGGCGCTGATGCACGGCATTCTTACCATGGGGCCCTATCCCACCAATACCGAGCCGCTGGAAGGCGTGGACGCCAACGGCGACCCCGTCCAGGTCAGCGTCAGCCCCGACGGCCCCACCGTGGCCTATGTGTTTAAGACGGTTTCCGACCAGTACGGCAAATATTCCTATGTGAAGGTGCTCCAGGGCAAGCTGACCGCCGACCTGACCCTGATCAACGGCACCACCGGCGCCAACGAGAAGCTGGGCCGTCTCTATGCCATCTGCGGCAAGAAGGCCTCTGAGCTGAAGGAGCTCAATGCCGGCGACATCGGCGCCATCGCCAAGATGGACAAGGTCAAAACCGGCGACACCCTCTCCGCGGAAGGTATTAAGCTGGACCCCATCCCCTTTGCCGAGCCGGTTTATGCCAAAGCCATCGCTCCGGTGAAGCGGGGCCAGGAGGACAAGGTGGGCATGGGCCTGAACCGCCTCAACGAGGAGGACCCCAGCTTCAGCATCGAAAACAACGCCGAGACGCACCAGATCGTGATACACGCGGCGGGCGACATCCAGATCGATGTCATCGTCGCCAAGCTCAAGAGCCGCTTCGGTGTGGACGTGGTGCTCTCCGAGCCTCGGGTGGCCTATCGGGAGAAGATCCGCAAGACCGTCTCCAAGCAGGGCAAGTTCAAGAAGCAGACCGGCGGCAGCGGCCAATACGGCGACGTGTGGGTTCGGTTCGAGCCCTGCGACAGCGATGAGCTGGTCTTTGAGGAGGAAGTCGTGGGCGGCAGCGTGCCCAAGAACTACTTCCCCGCCGTGGAGAAGGGGCTCCGGGACGCCTGCACCCATGGCGTGCTGGCGGGCTATCCCGTGGTGAACCTGAAGGCGGTGCTGTACGACGGCTCCTACCATCCGGTGGACTCCTCCGAAATTGCCTTTAAGACGGCGGCATCTCTTGCCTATAAGGCCGCTCTGCCCGAGGCCAACCCCGTGCTCATGGAGCCGGTGGGCTCCCTGAAGGTCACTGTGCCGGACAGCTACATGGGCGACATCATCGGCGATTTGAACAAGCGCCGCGGCCGTGTCATGGGCATGAACCCCACCAAGGACGGAGAGCAGATCATTGAGGCCGAGGTGCCCATGGCGGAGATGTCCTCCTACGCCATCGACCTCCGGGCCATGACCCAGAGCCGCGGCTCCTTCACCTTCCACTTTGTCCGCTATGAGGACTGCCCTCCCGCTGCGCAGGAGAAGGCCATCGAGGCCGCCAAGGCGCTCCAGGAGTAATGCCGGACGGTTCTCCGCCAAAAGCAGAGGCGTAGAAAAAATCGTAAGCTCGTAGCTTAGCTTATATAGCACTTGCGGAAGCCAGGGGAACCCTTGGCTTCCGCTGCTTATAAACCGTGTGGATGCCGGATGCGGAGCAGATGCCCTTTCGTCCGGCATGTGTGCCGCAGAGTAGCGCCGGTTTTCCCCATGCGCGGCCCTCTTTGTACATTTGGAGTCTCAGGCAAGCCGCCTGATCCTGGGTTTATTGCGAGTCATCCTCGCTCTCTGCGGCCTCTGCGGCGGCGCTCGCCTTCTTCCTGTGCATCCGTCTCTGTATCCACCGGACAAGGCGGCAGAGAACATAGGGTATCGGAAAACACAGCAGCAGCAAAATACCCAGGCCCCGCCAGGTGAAACTGTTCTGTATGAATACCTGATGGAGCGCCAGGCCAAAGACTACGCACTCCACCGCCAACAGGATCAGCTCCCAGGCCTCACGCCGCTCCAGAAAGGAGCGGGATTTCGGGTCGATATACTCCATCACCTCGATGCCGTTGGCTTTGGCCAGCTCCCTGGCTCCCTCGGTGAGGACGCTGTTGGTGACCACCATACCCCGCTCACAGTCGTAGTAGGCCATGCCCGCCGCCGCCTCCTGGACGGCTGCGCCTCCCACCGAGCCGGAGTAATACTTACACTGGACGGCGTACCGGTTCCGCCCGTGGGTGGCCAACAGGTCGACGCCAAAATCTCCCGTCCGGGGGGTGAAGGTGATGTCCCGAAAGCCCTGCCGCCGCAGCAGCTCCGCCACATAGGTTTCGTACTCGTACCCGTCCATCTCTTTTTTCCGAAAGAGCAAGAGAAGCACCTCCCAAAAGTGACAGCCGCCCCGTTTTGCATCGACAGGGGCGGCTGGTTCCTTATTTCTTAAAGCTGTCCTTCAGACTGACCGACCGGTTGAACACCAGAGCGCCGGGCCTGCGGTCCTTATTGTCCACGCAGAAGTAGCCCAGCCGCATGAACTGGAAGGAGGCGGGAGCCTGCGCGTCCGCCAGAGAGGCCTCCAGCTTGCAGCCCCGGAGCACCTCCAGCGAGGCGGGATTCAGGCAGGCCAGAAAGTCCTTTCCGGCGGCGTCGGGGGCGGCGTCGCTGAACAGGTCGTCGTACAGCCGGACTTCCGCGTTCACGGCGGTGGCGGCGTCCACCCAGTGGATGGCCGCACCCTTGATCTTCCGCCCATCGGCGGGGTCGCCTCCACGGGAGTCGGGGTCGTACTCCGCCAACACCTCCACCACGTTGCCCGCCTCGTCCCTGACACAGCCGGTACAGCGGATAACATAGGCGCCCTTGAGCCGACACTCCAGCCCATTGGGGGAGAGCCGCTTATACTTCTTCACCGGCTCCTCCATAAAGTCCTCCGACTCGATGTAGAGGTGGCGGGAAAAGGTGACGCTGCGGCTGCCCATGGAGGGATCCTTGGGATGGTTCTCGATAGGGAAGACCTCGCTCTGGCCCTCGGGGTAATTGGTGATGGTCAGAGCCACCGGGCGCAGCACCGCCATGACCCGCCGGGCGGATCGGTCCAGATCCTCCCGGAGACAGTGCTCCAGGAAGGAGAACTCCACGGTGGAGGCGGCCTTGGACACGCCGTTTGCCTCGGAAAAGGCCCGGATGGCGGCAGGGGTGTAGCCTCTCCGCCGCAGCCCGCAGATAGTGGGCATGCGGGGGTCGTCCCAGCCGGAGACATATCTACCCTCCACCAGCGCCCGGAGCTTGCGTTTGCTCATGACGGTATGGTCGATACCCAAGCGGGCGAACTCGATCTGCCGGGGCTTGTTGGGGCAGGAGATGTTGTCGATTACCCAGTCATACAGGGGCCGGTGATCCTCGAACTCCAGAGTACACAGAGAGTGGGTGATCCCCTCCAGCGCGTCCTCGATGGGGTGGGCGTAATCGTACATGGGGTAGATGCACCATTGGTCTCCCGTGCGGTGGTGGCTCTGGTGCTTGATGCGATAGATGGCGGGGTCGCGCATATTGAAGTTGCCGGAGGCCAGGTCGATTTTCGCCCGCAGGGTCATGGCCCCGTCGGGGAACTCGCCCGCCCGCATCCGGCGGAACAGGTCAAGGGACTCCTCAATGGGCCTGTCCCGGTAGGGACTGGTGGCGGGGGTGTTCACATCGCCCCGGTTGGCGCTCATCTCCTCGGGGGAGAGCTGGCACACATAGGCCTTGCCCGCCAGGATGAGCTCCTCGGCGAACTGATACATCTGCTCAAAGTAATCGGAGGCATAGTAGAACCGGTCGTCCCAGTCGTAGCCCAGCCACCGGATGTCCTCCTGAATGGCGTCTACGAACTCCACGTCCTCCTTGGTGGGGTTGGTGTCGTCCATGCGGAGGTTGCACAGGCCGTGGTACTTCTGCGCTGTGCCGAAGTCCACATAGATGGCCTTGGCATGGCCGATGTGGAGATAGCCGTTGGGCTCCGGCGGGAAGCGGGTGTGCACCTGCATCCCGGCATAGCGCCCACCCTCGGCGATGTCCGCGTCGATAAAGTCGTGGATAAAGTTCTGGCTCATCAGGCTGTTGTCCTTCTCTGCCAAAGAAATCCCTCCCTCTCTTTCTCGTTGAGCCTTATTATATCCTAAAATCAGCCGTTTGAAAAGAGGGGAGAGGGGAGGAACAGGGAAAAATACTGCCCCGCCTGACCGCCCGGCCAGGCGGGACGTTCGTGTGGGTTTGACGCTTTCTGCGGTGGGCGCAGCAGACCGTCGCGGTCTTGGTACCGGCAGCTCGCCGCTCTCGGTCAGCGTGATGATGCCGGAGCTTTTTAGTGCAGCTTTACCAGTGGGAATTAGTATAATCTCACGCGCAGCATTTTGAATAACCAGATCATTGTCGATTTTCATGCTCTGCACGCGGCGAACGCTGCCATACAGCGCCGGATACCGGTTCAATGCTCAGATAACCACGCCTGTACATTTTTAATTTATGTTATAGTACCGCAAAAGTGGGTGCCTCGAACGGGAAATGCAACGGGAAAAATGGAAAAATAAATGTGATGCATATATAAATCAATATCATCGGATTAACGTGCAGAGAGCGCTCCGACGCCAGCCTTCGTTCAGACCGCCCGGACAGATTCATATATGGAAGGCAGCTGCTCTTACGGATGAACAGGGGTCAAATCGTCGAAAAAAGCGGCCCATATCAGGCCGCTTTCCCTCAAAATGCCAATTTTACCGATTTTTGAGCAAAACAGGTTGCTTTTTTTGGGAATATGACTATAATAGCTAAATGTGTTGTTATGCGTATTCACTGACTTTGAAGGAGGAATATCCTCATGCAGCAGACCAAGCTGAGAAATGTTGCGATCATTGCCCACGTTGACCACGGAAAGACCACCCTGGTAGACGCCATGCTCCAGCAGAGCGGCGTTTATCGGGAGAACCAGGAGGTTGTGGAACGGGTCATGGACTCCGGCGACCTGGAGCGGGAGCGGGGCATTACCATACTGGCAAAGAACACCGCCGTCACCTACGGAGACACCAAAATCAACATTGTGGACACCCCGGGCCACGCCGACTTTGGCGGCGAGGTGGAGCGTGTGCTGAAAATGGTCAACGGCGTCATTCTGCTGGTGGACGCCGCCGAGGGGCCCATGCCGCAGACCCGTTTTGTCCTCTCCCGCGCCCTGGAGCTGGGCCATCGGGTCATCGTGGTGGTCAACAAGATCGACCGCCCCGACCAGCGGGTGCATGAGGTGATCGACGAGGTGCTGGAGCTTCTGATGGACCTTGACGCCACAGACGAGCAGCTGGACTCTCCCATGCTGTTCTGTTCCGCCCGCTCCGGCACCGCCTCCTATTCGCCGGAGGTGCCAGGCACCGACCTGAAGCCCCTTTTTGACACTATCCTGGAGTATATTCCCGCCCCGGAGGTGGAGCTGGACGCCCCCTTCCAGATGCTGGTTTCCTCCATCGACTACAACGAGTTTGTGGGCCGGATCGCTATCGGGCGCATTGAGCGAGGCATCATTCACCAGAATCAGGAGATTGTGGCCTGCAATTATCATGATGCGAGTAAGGTATCCAAGCGGATGAAGGCCACCGCCCTCTTCCAGTTTGACGGCCTGTCCCGTGTCCCGGCGGAGTCCGCTGAGGCGGGGAACATCGTGGCCCTCTCCGGCATCGGGGATATCACCATCGGGGACACCATCTGCGACCCGGAGGCAGTGGAGCCTTTGAGCTTTGTAAAAATCTCCGCCCCTACCATGGAGATGACCTTCTCCGTCAACGACTCCCCCTACGCCGGACGGGACGGCAAGTTCGTCACTTCCCGGCAGATCCGCGACCGGCTGTTCCGGGAGACGCTGAAGGACGTCTCGCTCCGGGTCTCTGAGGTGGAGGACTCCACCGACTCCTTCAATGTGGCCGGGCGGGGCGAGATGCACCTCTCCATCCTCATCGAAACCATGCGCAGGGAGGGCTACGAGTTCCAGGTGTCTCCTCCCCGGGTGCTATATCGGGAGATCGACGGGGTGAAGTGCGAGCCCATCGAGCGGCTGGTGCTGGATGTTCCGTCCGACTATGTGGGCGGCGTCATCGAGGCTCTGGGCCTGCGCAAGGGCGAGATGGTAGACATGAACCCTGTGGGCAGCCGGATGAAGGTGGAGTTTCTCATCCCCTCGCGGGGGCTGTTCGGCTATCGGAACGAGTTTTTGACCGCCACCAAGGGGGAGGGCATTATGACCTCCGTGTTTGACTCCTATGCACCCTATAAGGGGGATCTCCAGCGCCGGAACACCGGCTCCCTGGTTGCCTATGAGACGGGAGAGGCGGTGGCTTACGGCCTGTTCAACGCCCAGGAGCGGGGCGCACTGTTCATTGGCGCAGGCACCCTGGTCTACGAGGGCATGGTGGTCGGTGTGAACCCCAAGCTAGAGGACATCACCGTCAACGTGTGCAAGAAGAAGCAGCTGACTAATATGCGGGCCGCCGGCTCCGACGAGGCCCTGCGGCTCATTCCGCCCCGACAGATGAGCCTGGAGCAGTGTCTGGAATTCCTGGCCGACGACGAGCTGCTGGAGGTCACGCCCCACAATCTCCGTCTGCGCAAGCGCATCCTGAACCATGAGCTGCGAATGAAGGCACTCAAGGGACATAAAAAATAATTTGCAGCAAAAAGAGCCCCTGTGAGTGAATCTCACGGGGGCTTTCCCATCCATGCCGAGAAAAGTTTCCTGAAAAAATCAAAATCAGCTCTTGCATTTCTCGGGAAATCGTGATAGTATAAACAAGCCGCTTGAAGAGTCCCCACATCCGGGTGTGGCGAAGTTTGGTATCGCGCTTGAATGGGGTTCAAGAGGCCGCTGGTTCGACTCCAGTCACTCGGATAGAAAAGTACCTGATTTCGTGGGAAATCGGGTACTTTTTTCTGTTGTTAGATTGCACAAATTCTTCCCGTGTGGTACGCGTGTGGTACACGTTTGTCCTCTTGATTTTGCATCAAGGGCGAGGGGTGCAGACGCAGAAAAAAGCCAGGCAAACCGCCTGGCTTTTCTTCATGTCCTGGAAAATGATATCAATCTATCATTTGGTCAGCAGCGCCGTCCAGGTGTTGACCCCGCAAATTCCGTCCACGGTAAGGCCCTTTGCGGCCTGATAGCTTTTGATGGCCGCCACGGTCTTTGTCCCGCAGTCCCCGTCCACGGACAGGCTCGCCCCGGCCTTGCCGTTGAGCAGGCTCTGGAGGCTCTTGACCTGCGCGCCGGTGCTGCCCTTTTTAATCGTGCTGAGTGTACTCACTTCAAACCCTCCTGTCGTGGTCGTGGTCGTACTGCTGGAAGTGGTTCCGGTGAACCAGCTCTCCGCTTTCGTTCCGGTCAGCCGGTTCAGGTCGCACACGTCCCCGGAGATACCGGGGCAGCTCCCCTTGCTCGTGTACTGGTGAAGGTCTGCCCCGTCGTGAGCCGGGTAGCTGCTGCTGTAGCCGCCGTCATTCTTCCCGTACCGGGCCTCCCACCAGGCGGTATTGTCTCCCCGTCCGGTGATAACCGCCTTGTAGGTGCTGTATTGTGCATACATGGTGTAGATGATGCACTTGCCGCCCAGCCCTTCCAGGTAGTCCAGGGCAGACTGGACGTTCGCCGCTGTGTTCCCGGCTTCCACGTCCAGGATGTACCCCTGGAAATAGTCGCACACCTTGTCCTTACAGGTGCTTACCAGGTATTTTGCCTGTGCCAGCTCGTTCCCCAGGCTCAGATAGGCATAGAGCCAGTAGGGAATCTTGTTCTTCTCGCACCCCTGAATAAATTCGGTCAGGGTGGTGTCGGTGTAGTTTGTCCCCTGGGTCGCCTTGGAGATGAGGAACGGGCAGTTTGCCTTGACCTTGCTCCAATCTTCTACAGGGTGGTAATGGCTGATATCGGGATAGTAGCTCATTCTGTTTCCCCTCCGTCCATATACGGGTCACACACGGCCCCTCCCGCCGCAATCAGCAGGAGGGCCATAAGCATTTGCAGGAGCCGCTTCACTCTTCTACCTCCGGCAGACCGGCGACCGAAACGAGCATGGACAAAAGCCCGGAAAGCGCGGTCGCACTGGCAACGACCGCCCAGTCTACATCGCTGAGTACGGCGCTGGTGCCGATCGTGGCGATTGCCGTTTCCGCCATTGTCTTAACGGCTCGCACGCCAGCGGATTTGAGCCATGCGCTGTTGGTGATTCTCTCGATAATGGTGTTCATACTTTACACTTTCCTTTCTGATAATGTAAATTTGTGGGTAACAAGTGAAGAAGTGAAGTCAACAAGTGAAATGATTTCACTAAATGCCCCGCTGATTTCACTTTCCCGCCTGCTCTAAATCCTCGATCCGGTGATTGGCGACCTTGATTTGTTCGTCCACCACTGCTTCGTGCTGCTCCAGCTTGTAAGTACGTTCGATGACTTCATTGTGCTTGCCGACCTTCTTTTCCAGCTCTTCCAGCCGGTAGGTGATGAGGGCGGTGGTCTTGTCCGCCTGTTTCCGCTGGGCGGACTGCTGGAACCAGTTGTTAACCATGCAGACCAGGATGGCTGCCAAAGCGGAAATGAGGCTCGCCAGCACTGTCTCACTCATCTGCCTTGCCCTCCGCCTTGTCTTTGGCCTTCGCCGCCTCCCGGGCCTGTTCCTGGACGATGGCCTGCTGCTCCAGGCTCACCACCTGAAGCCGGGCCACATCCAGACAGAGCCGGACGTTGGCGGGCGGCAGGCCGCTTCCGTTGATGAGCCGGGTCAGACTGTCCAAAAACTGATTCGTCGCGCCGTTGATTCCCATGGTTTAACCCTCGCTTTCTGTGCCTTCGGTGTATTCCTGCCAAAGAGTTTCCGTGCCGACAGCACCGGGCTCCCAAACGTTTTGACCGCTATAAGTGGAGATCCACAGCGTCCCGTTGTGGCTGACGATAGCGCCATACTGATACTTATCGCTGACGCCATCCCATGCTGTCCATTCCTCATAACCGCCGGTGTCACCGGAGCCGCCGGAGTCTCCGTCGCCCCCACTGGAGCTGCCCTGCAAAGCTGCCACAGCCTCTTCCAGCGCAGACACCCGCTCTGCAAGGCTGGTCACGGTAGCCTCCAGTTCCGGCTTTTCCTGGTCGGTTGAGATGTTGCTTTGCGCCAGGGCAATAAGGTCATTTTTCTCACTCTCCGAGAGTTGCCCTTGGGCCCAAAATACGTTTATTTTGTATACAATGTCCGTCAGGGTGTAGTCCCCGGCGGTGATGATTTGCCACAAACTATCGTACATATTGATTTCCCCCTTAATACATCGCAATCCAATGGAAAGTCACTGTGCCACCCGTGGACGAAGTCGTATAGTAGAATGTAAATGACGATGCGCTGGATGAGTACACGCGAGCTGTGATAGTTGTCGTGCTTGAGTGCTGCGGGGAGATAACTACAGTTGGCGCGCCGGGGAACGCCGTGCTAAATGTCACACTGGACGTGCCGCAGGTGGCGGACAATGTCAGTGACACCCGTCCTGCTAGGATCCGCGGCACCGTGTAGCCGTAGGTGGACAGGCTGCCGCTGAACGCCCCGTTGCCGGAGACGGTGACCGCGCTGTTGATCGTAAATCCGCTGCTGGATGCCTTGATCGTGGCGGGGCTGCTGGTCGAGCCGCTGGGATAGAACGAGATCGTCGCGCTTCCGTCGCTTTTCAGGGCAATTTCTCCGTCCGCAGTTAGCACCACGCCGGGCGTTCCGTCCATCATACTGGAGCTACTGCCGGCGGCTATACGGTAGCTGGCCAAAAGCTGCCGTGCATTGATGGCGCCGGAATACCCCACCCGGAACGGATAAGACACTGTGCCGTCGGAATCTGTGCACATGATACCAAACGCCGAATAGTTGCTGTCGTAATCCGCCGCCTGGAGATAGTATTTGTACGTGGAGCCATCGATGACGACTGACGCTGACAGCATTGTGCTGCCGATCGTCCATCCGCCGATGGTGCCGCTGGTAGCCGTCACCTTGCCCGCCATGGACACGTTGCCATCCTCATCGATGGTCAGATTATCCGTGTCCACAGTGAACTTCACCGTCCCGTCGTCCCCGGCGCCAAGCCGCAAATAGCCGGTATCCGCGTCTGTGGTCACGCACAGGGCAATGCTGTCGGCCAGCTGGGTCAGCTCGCTGGACAGGGAGGTGATGTCGGCGGTGTTGCCCGAGACATCGCTCTCCGTCTGGCTCACCCGGGAGATCAGCCCGTCCGACGTGGTCTCCAGCGTGGTCACCCTGCTGACAAGTCCCGTCGTCTCTCCGTCGCCGTTGACCGTCGTGGTCAGGCTGCCCACCTCGGCAGTGATGTCGTCCACCGTCAGGGTGAGGGTGCTGTACTGGTCGGACAGGGTGGTGATGGAGCCGTTCAGCGTGTCCACGGCGGTGTCAATGTCCGTCTGCCAGACCTTGGCCGTGATTTGCCCCTGCACAACTGCTAGCTCGGTCTCCAGGGTTGTGGTGCGGGTCTCCAGCGCTGCCGCCGCCTCGGCCGCGGCGTCCGCAGTGGCCTGGGCCTCGCTCGCAGTTTCGTTCGCCACATCTGCCGTGCTCTGGGCCGCTGCCGCCGCAGCGGCGGCGCTGTCGGCGTCCGCCTGGGCAGCATCTGCTGCGGATTGGGCCGCATCCGCCGCAGTCTGGGCCGCTGCCGCCGCGCTGGCCGCACTGTCGGCGGTGCTCTGGGCCGTGGTCAGCGCCTCCTGGGCGTCCTCGATCGCCTTCTGCGCTGCTGCCAGCTCCTCATCTGTGGCGTCGGCCTGGGCAGCCAGGGCGGTATAATTGTCCAGCGCGGTCTGTAGGTCTGCCTGGGCCTGGGTCAGGTCGCTGGCCGCCTGGTCTGCCGTAGCCTGGGCTGCATCTGCCGCATTTTGGGCCGCCGTGGCGTCCGCCTGTGCATTGGCCGCCGCAGTAGCCGCGCTGTCTGCCGTAGACTGCGCGTTTGCCGCATCTGCGGCCGCTGTGGCCGCCGCGCTGGCTGCATCATCCGCAGTGGCCTGGGCTGCAATCGCTGCCGCCTGGGCCTCTGCCGCCGCTGTCGTCGCCGCCTCGGTGTTGTCGGTGATGGTGGTCAGCTTATAGTCCAGGGTGGTGTTGTCGATCGTGACCTGCGCCGCGTCCACCACAAGGCTGCCGTCCGAGTTCAGCCGTTCCGCCACGGAAGCCATGTCGATTTTGGATTGGTTGATGTTGGCGTCGTCGGCGATTGCCACATCCTTGATGATGCCATCATGGATACCGGCAGCGTACAGGCCCCCAGCGTCCCACAGCAGATTGCCGGAGCTGTCCCACAGGTACAGGTTGTAGTCTCCGGTTGCGTCCTCGCCGATTTGCACCCGCGCAACGCTGTTTGCGTCCTGTATCTGGATGGTGTTGTCCGTGATGTACAGGTTGCCGCTCTCCGACTGGATTGTGACCTTGTCGGTGTAAATCGTCCCGGAGGTGATTTTGTCCGCTGTTACGCTGGCAATCATGGCGGAGGTGATGATGGCGTCGTCGATGACCACGTTTGCGCTGGTGAGGTGGACGGTCTGTAATGTGCCCGTGCCGATGCTGCCCGCCAGCACGGTGTTGATATTGGCCACCTCGGCGGTCAGGTCGGTGATGTTCAGGTTCGCGGCGCTCAGATTTTCAATGGTGGCGTAGGTCAGCACCGCCTCGTCTGCCGTCAGATAGCCCAGCTTCGCCACTTCGGCGGTCAGCTCATCCGCCTCCAGGTAGCCCAGCTTCGCCACCTCTGCCGCCAGGGTGTTTACGGTGATGGCGTCCGCCTCCAGCGTGGTGATCCGGGCGGTTGCGGCGGTCAGGTCGTCGATGTCCGCCTTGCCTGCAACCACCGTCTCCAGGCTTGCATAATCCGCCGAGAGATTGGCGATCTTCGCATTGGTCACCGCCAGGTTTTCCGCCGTCAGGTTTTGGATGTTGGCCACCGTCACCTTTAGGCTGTTTACCGATTCGGACAGCGGCCCGGAGCTGCCCGAGCCGCCCCCGTCGCTCTCCGTCTGGGCGTAGGCGGCAATACTCGCTTTCAGCCCCCGTCATAGGTCAGGGTCAGCTCCATCACCGGCACGGAATAGCGATTTCCGCTGCCGTCGGTGACAGTGACGATGTCTCCCGCCTCTATCCGGAGATCTCCCAGACAAGAGACCGTCCCGGACCGGTAGCTCATGCCGCCGATGTCCGCCCCGATGAGGGCCAGCTGCGCCTGGGTCATCCAGGGGTTGGACAGCTCCACCCCCGTGCTGCCCAGTCCCCAGGCCAGGGTCTCGGTGTTGCTGGTCTCTGCCGTGGTGGTGTTGCCGTCCTCGTCGGTGGCAGTCTCTGTGACCGTGGTGGTCACGGAGCAGGTCAGGATATCCAGGCTCCAGTCCTTCGCCGCCAGGCTCAGACCGCCGCTGTAATACTCGTCCGGCCCCAGAGACACGTCCGCATCTCCGAACCACCGAACGCACAGCTGCCCCTGAGCATCGATGACGGCGTTTCCTCCCAGAAGGGCCGCCATATATCCCGCCATGGCCCGGCAGGTGAAGCCCTCCAGGGAGTACCCGGACACGTCCGCATCTGCCAGCGTCCCCGTGTCCCCCAGGGTTAGCCCGGCCTGTGTACAGATCTCTGCCAGTACTGTCCGGGCGGTAGCCGCAGAGCCGGGGACGTAGGTGGTGCGCTCCATCTCCACATTGTTGGCGTCGTAGGCCAGGAGGGTGGTGGTGTCCCCGTCGCTCACCGTTGCCTGGGTGACGGTGAACGCCCCCATCTGGTACTCCTCCAGCGTGCCGGAGACCATACGCCCCAGCCAGAGGGAGAGCTGCTGCCCCTCCAGGTCGGTGCGGCTCCCCGCCAGCGTCCCGGTGAGACTGGCGGCGGGAGAGGCCCCCAGGGTCAGCCGGTCGGTGGCCCCGTTACAGGCGGCGGTGAGGGTCAGGGAGACGATGTCGGCGCTCTCCACCTCCGTTCCGTCCGCCAGGACAAGCCGGGCATAGTACCGCCCGGAGGCGGCCAGAAAGCCGTCGCTGACGCTCCTCATTGCTCGATCCCCTCCACTTCCACGTCCTTCACCCACTGGAGATCATCCGCCCCGGAGTAGACGGTGTAGGACGGCGTGCCGAAATAGACGGTCTTCGTCACCGTCTCCCCGGTCATGTCGGTGTATTTCATGGGCACAAAGGGGTTATCCTCGTCGCTCACCGCCGCCTCGATGACCTTCGCCTGGGCCATGGTCAGGACGGGCCACTTAATTTTCACGGTGGTTTTGATGGCGACGATGGTGCCCAGCATCTTGCCGGAGGAGGAGCGCCCGGTGTCGGACGACCAGATCTTCTCCTGTGAGATGGACAGCCCCTCCAGGGCGGGGTCAGGCATGGCCACCCCGTTGATGGTCAGGTCGGTCACGGTCACATTGGTCATGGTTCACGCTCCTCTCACACATAGATCGGGCAGTTTCCCGTCCGGGTGGTGATGGCGTTGACCCCGTCCACCACCTTGTCCACCAGTCTGTCGCCGCCCACATAGACGATGATCTGCACCGGCTGGCCGTTGCCGCCGCTCTGGGTGCTCTCTTTCAGCCGATCCGCCACCATGTCCAGCCATTCCGTGTGGTTCTCCAGGGGAACAATGGCCTCCGCCCCCGCCTCGCCTGCCAGGAGATTGCCCCCGAACAGGGTCGCGGCGCTGACGATGCCGCCCCGGGCGGCTACGCTCATAGTCGCTCCGGTGATGGTGGAGCCGTTGGCGGCGATCTTCAGCTGCAGCGTTTTGCTGGTATCCACCAGCTGCTTCAGCGTCAGCTTTTTGCCGATGGTGGCGCTGATGGTGACCGTCTTGGCAGTCGCAGAGGACAGCACGCCGTAGGCCTCGCTGCTCCAGGTGCTGCCCTTCTTGATGTTCTCCGTGGTGGTGGCGCTCTTGTTGGTGGCGGTAGCAGCCTTATAAGCGCTGCTGCTCCAGGTGCTGCCCATCTTGATGTTCTCTGTGGTGGTGGCGATAATGTCGCTTGCGGTAGCGGCCTTGTAAGCGCTGCTGCTCCACTGGGAGCCCATCTTGCTGTTGGCCGTTACCATGAGGCTTTTGTCCTCTGTCTCCATCAACATACCGTAGGCGCTGCTGCTCCACACGGAGCCCATTTTGCTGTTTACGCTGACGTCGATGCTCTGATCTCCGCCAGTCACCGTGTCCACGACCTCACTAGTCTCGTCGTCGTCGGCCCAGATGGCGGAGACCTCCAGCTCAAAGCTGCTCCACGCCTCGTCCCAGGCGTCGCTGCCGGTCAGGATGTCCCACAGGCTCACGCTGCTGAGGGTCTGGATAAAGGCGCTTATGGTTTCAAACACCTTGTACAGTGTCTGGGCGCTGTCAAATATGCCGGTAAAAAAGCCGCCCACGGCGTCCCAGAGATCCATGAACACGTCATAGACTGCCTGAAATACCCCGATGTCCTCCAGCCAGGTAAAGAGGGGCAGGATGACGTAGTCCCACAGCATGGTCAAATCTTCGCTGATTGTCTCAAGGAAGCCCTGCACACCGGCCAGCAGGTCGGGCAGTCCGACCTCCGTCAGCCAGCTTCCCAGGGGGAGGATGACGTTCTCCCAGATGGTCTCCAGCACGTCCCCGATGGTGTCGATGATGGGGTCGATGGCGGACAGAACGCCCTTGATCGCCGTCAGCAGCGGCCCGAAGTCCAGGTTGTCCGCCCACTCCGCTGTGGCGGAGGTGGCCTTCTGAATGTACCCCAGCACCGTGTTGATGGGGTCGATGAGGGCCTGGATGATGCCCTCGCCCCGTTCTCCCTCGTTCCATGCCTTTGTAAAGCTGGAGGCCAGGTTGCCCACGATGTTGTTTACATCGGTGATGATGTTCAGCAGGTTCGACCACACCTCGGTCCCCGTGCCGTTGTTCCACACATTGGCAAAGGCCGTCCCGATGGAGGTGAGCATATTGTTCACATTGGTCGCCGCCGTCAGGAGGGAGGAGATGACGCTCTCCCCCTGTCCGGCGTGGTTCCACGCCTCGTCGAACGTCCCCGCCAGGGACGCCACAATGTCCAGCAGGGAGCCGAACCACAGCAGCAGGGATTCCACATAGGTCTGCCCCGTGCCGTCCGTCCACACGTCGTAGATGGTGGAGCCCACATCCAGCACCACGCTCTTGACGGCGTCCCACGCCGCCTGGGCGCTTTCCATGACCACGGAGCCCACATTGTCCCATGCGTCCTTGCACACATCCCACATATCCGACAGCGCCGCCGTCAGATCGTCCAGCCAGCTCAACGCCGCTGCCGCAATGCCGCTGGTGCTGTCCGTGGTGGAGGTGGTCGCCCCGCCGCCGGAGCCGCCCGAGCTGCCGGAGCTGCTGTTGTCGTCCAGCTTGGTGATCTGGTCGAATCCGGCCACCGTCCGGTTGTATTCCTCCTGGGCTGCCGTGGCGGCGTTGGTGGAGTCGGTGACGCTGTCCACCGCATCTGAGGCGGAGCTGGCTCCGGTGGAGACCGTCGTCCAGCCCGTGCCAAACAGATTGGTGATGAGGCTGGCGATGGCGTCCGAGATGCTGATGATATAGGGCAGCAGCTTGGACACGGCGTTGATCACCAGGTTGATGGCCGGAGCCAGGGCGTTGCCCAGCCCGTTTTTCAGCTGTGTCACCGTGTCGCTCAGCGCCTCGTTCTCGCTCACATAGCTGGAGACGATGCTCCGCAGCTGCCCGAACAGGCTCTTGGCCACGTTTAGCCCCAGAGAGACGACCCCGATATTCCGGATGGACTTCACCATCCCCTCCAGGCCGCTTCTGGAGCTCTTGGAGCTGCTGCCGATGCTCTTGATTTTGTCCCAGAGATTGGCGAGGCCGCTCTTAGCCGCGTCGAGGGCGATGCTGCCCAGGTTCCTCACCCGGTCGCCCAGGCCGGAGAGGACGCTGCTGAACCCGGAGAGCCCGCTCCCGGAGGCCTGCGCCCCCAGCTTGCGGATCTGCTGCCCCAGGCTGTCCGTCGCCGTGGCCGTCTGCTGCTGTCTGCTCCGCACCTCGTCCAGCCGCTGCTGATAGGTCAGCAGCCGGGAGGAGGTCTGCCCGGCCTTGACGCCCAGGCTCTCCATCTTACTGTTGGCGTTGCCGATCTCCGTCTGAAGCTGTTTCAGCCCTGCGGTGGAGGCATACTGCATATTGTCGGCGCCCACCGCCTGGGCCGCCTGGCTCAGCCGTTCGTATCGGGCCGCCGCCTGGTCGGACAGGGAGATCATTTCCTGGAGCCTTTGGTTGGCCTCCTGGAGGGTGACGATGCTCCCGTCGTCCATCTGGAGCATGGAGTTGTGCCCCGCTTTCGACTGCTCCATCAGCTGCTGAAGCCGCTCAATCTCTCCGGCGTACCGGTCGATGTCCGCCTCCGCTGCGCTGATCTGCGCCTGCAAAGGCGTGGAGAGGTCAAGCCCCTTCGTGGCCGCCTGTACCTGGTCGAAGATGTCGCTGAGACGGCCCGCCGTCCCCTGGAGGTCGGTGTATTCCCCCTCCATCCGGTCCAGGGCGCCTTCCTGCTCCTCCACTGCCCGGGTGAGCTCACTCTCGTCGGAGAGCAGGCTCTTCGTCTGCCGCCCCAGCTGCTCCGCCCGTTTCCCGGCGGCGGAGAGGGCGGAGCTGACCTTCTTCATCTCCGTGTCGGTGACGTTCCGGGTGGTCCGCATAGTCTGCTGGATGCGTGTGATCTCGTCCTGGAAGCTCTGGCTCACCCGCCCGGCCTCCTGGACTTTCTTCCGGTAATCGGACAGGTCCGCGGTAAACTTTGCCCGAATCTCTTTCACGGTCTGTGCGCTCATGGCTGTTCACCGCCTTTTCTGCCGCTGGCCGCCCAGCGGTTCATAATGTTTCTGACCTTCTCTACCTGGAGGGCCTTGATCTCCTCCTCCGTCCAGAAGGGAAACGTCTCATACACCTCGGGGAGCTTCTTTCCACTGCCGGAGAACATGAGCCCGGTGCGCTCTGCCTGCCGCGCCGCCACGATGGAGCGCTGCTGCCCCTCCCGCCGCTGGCGCTCGCTGTAGGCCTGCACCTGCTCGGTGATCTCCCCCTGGGTCCAGTCCTCCACGTCGATGGCCGGGATACCGGCGATCACGCCCTCCCGGATCAGCTCCTCCAGGGTCAGCCATTTTCCCCCATGGTAGGGTTTTCCTCCGTCTCGTCCTCGTCGCTCATTGCGCCGTGGAGCCGGGCCAGGGCCTCGTCGCACTGCTTTTTCGGCAGAATGCCGGAGACCGCCACCGTGCCGAACAGCACCTCCGGCACGCCCTCCAGGATGGAGTAGCCCTCGTCCACCAGCAGGTCGTAGAAGTCCTCCCCGGTGACACCCTGGGGGTTGCCGCTGCCCGTCCAGTGGAGGGCCTCGTTGAGCACGTCGCACATCTTTCCGATGTCCTCCAGGGCGTCGATGCACACCTGCCCGGCGTTCCCGCCGTACTGCTTGATGAGCCGCTTCTGGGCGCCCACCGTCAGCCGCAGGCGATAGTTCACCCCATCCAAGGTCACGTCATAGGCTCGTTTCATGTGGTACCATCCTTTCCAGTCATAGAAATGGGCGGCCCCGGTCAGAGGCCGCCCGCGTCAGTTGTCAGTTGTCACCTGACACCCGTCAGGCCGCCGGGTCGGTCACCGTCCAGTCGGTCTGGATGGAGACAGCCAGCTTGGCGGAGATCAGATCGTCCACCTTCGCCCCGGAGATGTAGGTGTTCACATAGCCGGTGGTGGCGAAGATGCTGCCGTCCGGCATTGTCACCGTCACCGGGACCACATCCCCCGCGTCCTGGAGGGTCTTGAGCACCCGATAGTCGGAATCTGCGGCGCTGTTGTCGTAGAGATAGGTGATCTCAAACGCCTTGGCGTCCTGCACGCCGGGGACGTAGTGCTTCATCTTGTCCTTGAAGCAGGTGGCGTCCAGGTCGGAGGGGGCGCCTCCGATGTCGCCGATCTCGGTGACGTAGTTCAGCGCGGTGCTGTTCACCGTCACCTCAATGCCAATAGAGGCAAGTCCCTGAGTTGCCATTGTGTATCAGTCCTTTCTAGTCGATCATGCGCATACTGCGCTTGTCCACCCTCCGGCCAAACCGGAAGGTTTTGCGGAAATAGTTGCCCCGCTCCAGCTCCAGCGGCCCGGCGTAGTCCCGGAGCAGCCCCAGAGAGAGCAGGGCGGTGTTCACCAGCGGGGCCAGGGCGCGGAGGCTGTCCCCGTCCGTGCCCCACAGGTCGATCTGGAAGCTGAGCCGGTCCACCACCAGCAGGCCGGAGACCTGGGCGTTGTCCAGCTCGGTGACGGTGATCACCGTACCGGTGGGGGCGCTTCGGGGCCACTGTCCGCTGACGGTGTAGGTCAGCTCCGTGTCCAGCCCCGCCAGGGCCTCCCGCACCTGCCCGGCGGCGTCCGTTAAAATCAGGCTCTCGTCTGTCATTTTTCAAACACCTCCGTCACGGCGGCCCCCAGCTGCTCCAGAATGGCGTCCTCGCTGGCAGTCAGTGCGTTGTGCATAAAGGCCTTGGCCGGGACGCCCTCGGTGTAGACAAAGCCGTTTTCCTTTCCCGCGGCGTCCGTCCCCCGCTGGGCGGCCACCTCGTCGCTCCAGTAGGTCCAGCCGGAGGGGGAGTAGTTCACCCCCATCTCGCCCGCCATGGGGTGACCGCTGGCCGCGCCCACCGGGCCGGTGCCCAGCTCGTGGTAGATCGCCGGGGGATAGCTGCTCTTCACGCCGCCCTCGACGGTGTCGCCGTGGGCCTCCACATAGCGCTCCAGGGAGTTGCGCAGCCGCCCGGAGTCCACCAGAGCGCCCTGCCGCGCCTGTCCGGCCACCTGCTCCGCCAGCTTCGCCGCCTTTACGGCGGTTTTCCGCCCCAGCTCGTCCGGGGAGTTCTCGATGGCGGAGAGCAGGCTGTCGAACCCGGTCACGCTCACACCCATACCCGGCTCACCTCCACCCGGCGGCAGTGGGGCCATTGGCTCACGGCGTTGACCTCCCACAGCGCATTGTCGAAGCGCACCCGGTCAAAGGGGCTGATCTCCAGTGTGTCGTCGTACACGCACCCGGCAGCGGTGGCGGCTGTCTGCTCGCCGGGCTCCCGGATCGTCGCCTCCCCGGAGGACTGCTGCCAGGCCACCGCCCCCTCTGTTCCCGCATCTGCCGTGTAATCCGGCTCGTCGGGATAGGCGGCGGTGGGGTCGCCGAAGCTGTCCGTCCCCATCTGCCGCCGGTACAGGCTCCACGCCTTCCCCCAGGCGGCGGGGCGGTCAAACAGCACCCCGTTCACAGGCTCACCCTCCGGTATCGGGCCAGGGACTGGAGGATGGCGCTCTCCTGGGCGGCGTAACTGTCAGCAGAGCGATAGCTCACGCTCTGGCTCAGCTTGTCCTCCGTCACGGAGGTGGACGCCACGCCGGGCTGTTCCGCCTCCAGGCTGTCCCTGCGGTAGTACAGCGCCGCCAGCTGTACCACCTTCCGCTGAATGGCGGCGGGGACGCTCCCCGCCCACTCCTCGTCCGTCCAGCCCAGATAGAGCTGCACCTCGGCGGCGGCGTCGGAGAGGCAGCTCACCAGCAGCGTATCCTCCTCGCCCGTCCCCAGCCGCTCCGCCAGGTCTGCCAGCAGGGCGGCGGTGATTTTGTCAGACATGGCCTGCCGCCTCCTCTCTGGTTACTTCGTAGCCCTGGTGGTCTTGGCCTTGCTGGTCGTCTTGGCGGCGGTCTTGGCCTGCTCGGCCTTTTCCTCCGTCACGGTGTAACCGGCCTTCCGGAAGGCGGCGACCTGAACGCCGCTCACCTTGAAGGTCTTGCCGTCTTTCTCAGCGAGATACATACGTTATTCCTCCTCTCAGGCCGTTGCGGTGTAGACGCCGATAGCGCCCTTCTTGCTGTTCAGGACGAAGGCGTCATAACGGACGCGACCCTCCACCAGCCAGCCGGAGATGCCCGGAGGGTTGTCGTGGATGGTGTAGTCCGTCAGCTTCTCCGGGGCGGGGGTGCAGATGGGGTTCGTGATGACGAAGCTCACCCCGTCCGGCAGATAGCTGGAGGGCACCTTGACCACGGGGACGCCGTCGATCTCGCCCACCTGGCCGTTGATGGCGATGCCGGTAGCCAGGTCGCCCGCCTTGGTGAAGGAGGGGTCCAGCTTGATATACTTGTAGTAGGTGGAGGTGCAGTAGCACACCCGGCCGCCCTGGGGGGCCTTGTTGTCGTCCAGCCCCGCCTGCACGGTGAGAAATGCCTCATAGGCGTTTTCCGCCGTGATGGTGCCGGACTCGGAGACCCCGGCGTTGGCGCAGATCACGCCCAGCCGGTAGGTGTCGATCTCGGGGATGACCACCTCGTCGATCTGACGCTGGAGGGCCTTGCCCGCCTCCATGGTCATCTGGGTATCGTCCCGGCTCTTCTTGTCGATGGTGAAGGTGAAAGCCCGGTCCTGGCTGACCTGCATCTCCTGGACCTCGTTTTCCAGCTCGGAGGGGTCGCCGTACCGGTTGGTGCCGCTGGCGGTGTAGTCGTTCATCGCCACGGTGGGGATGGAGTAGACGTTTACCGTCTCCACTCCGATCCAGTCATAGTCCTGGTTCACCGCGCCTCCGGTAAGGGAGCCCAGGGCGAATCGCTCGTCGATCTTCTCTGCGTACTTGCTGGCATAATTCACTGCCATGGTTTAATCATCCTTTCTGTTTCCCCAGAAACCCCGTGAGGAAGGGGTCCTGGGCGTCGTCGCGTTTGTCTGTATCCCTGGGCGGCGTGCCGCCCCGCATCTGGTCGTTGACGGCGCCGGCCCGATAGGCCCGCATGAGGCCGTCAAAGGCGGTCAGGTTGGCGCTGGTGGTCTCGGCGTCCTTCCCGGTCAGATAGGCGGCGAAGGCGGCGTCATAGCCCATCCCCTGGAGCTGCGCCCCGGTCTGGACCTCCAGCTGCTGCCGCTGAAAGACCGCCCGCTCCTGGTCCAGCTTCTGCCGGTCCTGCTCCAGCTGGTATTTCTCCCGCTGGGCGGCGGTCATTCGCTCCAGCTTTTTCGCCTCGTCCTGGGCGTCCGCCTGCTCCTGCTCCCATTTGGACCGGGCAGTCTGCACCGCCTTGGTGTTCCGCCGGTCAAACTCGGAGCGGAGGGCCGGGTCGCTGTCCAGCCACTGATCGAAGGTCATGCCGCTCCCGGTGGAGTTCCCTGTGCCCTCCCCGGTCTGCTGCCCTGCGCCCTGTTCAGGGGTCTGGTTTTTGGTTTCCTCGTCCATGTGAAAAGCTCCTCTCTGCGTCCTGCGAGTTCAAGCCCTCGCAGTGTCGTGATTTGGGTATGAAAAAAGCAGCTGCCGGTGGCCGGTGGCTGCTTCGTTCAACGTGTGAAATTATTCTGCCCGGTTATCTTCGATGATAGTCTCGGTGTAATAGGCAATCGCTGCCTCGTGTTCAATTCTGCACCCTCGGGCAGATTCCCAGCCCTGTGCAAAATAGGCCACGTCTGCCTGCCCCAGCAGCTTCAGACTTTCGCCCAGGAACCACAGGGGATTGGCTTCGTGGGGAGCGCCCTGGAAAAACGATTCCAGCACCTCCACGTGCTCCCCGATTTCTCTTTCAGCCGCCTCGACTGCGGCTTTTCGCGTGGCTAGGATTTCCTCATCGGTCTTCCCGTTCATAGGCTGTGAGATAAATAACTTTTTCATGTTTGTACCCTCCTTTTGGGCATAAGAAAACCGCCTTGGTTTCCCTGGGCGGTCTGGTCGGTCTGTTGAATTGGTTCCTCTCCCCGTGCTACAATGGTGGGGGAAAGGGGGTGATAAACTTGGAATACTATACCTATCTTGGAAAAAGGGTATTCTGCAAACGCTGGAACAAAGAAATCCCACTGAGCGTAAAATACATTTTAACTTCCAATCCTGACAATCCATATGAGGCCCGTTTTGCTTACGCCAAATGCCCCTTGGCGGAAAATTGCAAAATCAAGCCATCCGACCAGGAAGGTGAGTTCAAATATTTAATCTGCACTCACAGCGACGAGTGCAAGCTCCTGCGTGATTTCGAACCCATCACAGATGTCAGAGAAGGTCACTGCTAGCATCAGCGCAGACCGTCTTGCGGCGTTCCACACAGAGCTCAAACTCCTTTGCCTGTTGTAGCAGGGAGTGGAGCCTACAGGCAAGGGTGTCAATCCGGTCGATTGATGCCCTCGCTTTTTCCATTTCACAGCAGAGCTCCTCCTCCGTTTGCAATGCAGCGCCAATCATACTCTCAAGCTCACCGATATTCGTCAGTCTTTCGCTCACATAAACCATGATATAACCTCCGGCACAGTTTGGGGGAGCGCCTTCACTCTACAATGTCGATGTGGTCAATCTCATCCTCAAAGATTAGGATACCGCCATTTTCAGACAAGCTGACGGTGATACTTGCCGGGTCCGGCTCGTTATCCGCTGCGCTGTTGATGGCAATGCAGCGTCCTTTTACCGGGCGGTCCCCATCGACAAAGGAAACAGCAATCATTTTCCCAAAGAATTTAATTGCTTCTGCTGTTAACTTCATCTTGAATCTTCCTCCTGTTCGGGGACGATATGCACCCCTGCCTTGCTATAGTGAATTGAAAAGCATCGTGTTACAAATTCATTCCCGGCCAGGTCAACCGCAGTCCCTATTTCATGGTCTGCAACAATATATTCCCGGAATTGCAGCGGATATTTTCGGAGCAGAATGATTTTGCCAGTCCCTGCACACTGGCGCACCAGCTGTTGAACGTCTTCCATCCCAATCGACAAATAGCTTTTCCCTGGCTGATACTGCTGGTTGCCCTTGTACTGGTTTCCATCGGCAAAATGCCTTGCTTGGCGGCCAGGGTTGACCGTCAGATTGTACTTTCCGGCTTGTATATCTGCTCTGATTGTTGCAATCTGCTTCTCGTTCTTGAGCGCATCCCACGCCTCACTGTCAGTATACTTCATCTGCTGGAACTCTGCAAATGTTTTCGGCGCATTTTCGCCCAGAATCTGCCGATATTCCGCATATTGTTTCCGGTCAGCGGCCTTGTTCCTGATTTTCTTCTCATTGGCCTTTGCCTGCGGATTCCCGCTCACATACTTCTCATACCACTCCCGATAGGTCATATCCCCCGGAACGGTGACAGACTTCCCGGTAACAGGGTCACGGGCTGCCCGTCTCTTGCGCCGCCCGATACCGGAAGGTAGACATAGGCATTCCGCACTCCGCCGCTGCCGCCAGACCCGTGATTTTCCCGGCTTTCCATCGCTGACAGACGGAAGGGAAGTTCTCCGGTAGTGGCTTCGGCGGTCTGCCGAAACGTACCCCTCTGGCCTTTGCCGCAGCGATGCCCTCGGCCTGGCGCTGCTTGATGTTGCCCCGCTCATTCTCCGCCACGAACGAAAGGACGGAGAGAACGGTGTCACAGATAAAAGTTGCCATCAGGTTCCGGTCTGTCCGGGTGTCCAGTATCGGCATGTCAATCACAACGATGTCTGCGCCGATTTTCTTGGTGATAATGCGCCATTGCTCCAGAATTTCCTCATAGTTCCGTCCCAGCCGGTCAATGCTCTTGACATAGACCACATCCCGCTTTTTCAGCATTGAGAGCAGCTTCTGATACTGGGGCCGGTTGAAGTCCTTGCCGGACTGCTTGTCCATGAAGATGTCCCCATCCGAAACGCCCAGCTCATGCAACGCAATCAGCTGTCTGTCCTCGTTCTGGTCTCTGCTGCTGACCCGGACATATCCATATGTACGGATGATTCCTGATTCTATGTTCATGGCCTTACCTCCCGGTTTTGGGCATAAGAAAAGCACGGCTTACGTCGTGCTTGCAAGAGAAAAGGGAACTGCATTTTTAGTGCAATCCCCTTTCCCTGTTTAAGATGGACTTTGGCGGGCGTCGCTTCTCCCGCATCTCTCGGGTTTCCCCTGTCATACCATCGGCGTGTGGTCGCAACGAAATTTACCACCTCAAAGCCCATTTATTGTATGGCGAAGGGGCCGCCCGAAAGCGACCCCCAATAGAGCGGCTATTTGGCAGGCGTCCCGTTCTCCTGCATCTCTCGGGTTTCCCCTGTCAGTACCAGCGGCGTGTGGTTGGGACGAAATCTACCACCTCAAATAGCCTCTTCTATTCTACAGTGATTATACCATGATTATTCCCGCTTGTAAAGAATTTCTTTGTTCCTCAACAGGCGTTTCCATTCCTTTTCTTTCACCTTTTGAAATGTAATGATTGAGTTTTTGTAATCTTCTGGGTCTTTTGACGTTTTCAGGCGAAGAACCAGACGATATTTCTTTCCGTTTTCTTCAATCTGTCTCAGGACAATAGCAGTACTTGGTTTTTCCGATTTGATGATGTAATCCGGGTCTCGAATAATCGTTCCCGCCCACTTCTCACAAATTTCATAATCGTCCGGGTGCCGTTCTTTGATGTGCTCTATTTGCTTTTCTGTGATAACGACTTCGTCTGTGGCAATATCGCTCGTCACACAATGGTATAATTCCGGGTCGAGTCTGCATACCTGGCGCACATCCTGCACCCCATCTCTCTTTGATGTTTGGTTTATTATACCAGACTCCCCCGAATTTGCAACTCCGTTCTTCCCCTTCACATACTTCTCATACCACTCCCGATAGGTCATATCCCCCGGAACGGTGACAGACTTCCCGGTAACAGGGTCACGGGCCGCCCGGTTCACCCGGTTCAACTGCCCTTCGCTCATGTCCGGCATGGTGGTGCTGCGGCAGTGGGGGTGCATGGGCGGCAGATTCGTCCCCGCCCGGGCCTCGGAGACCGGGAACCGCTGGCCGTCATTTTTCCTTTCCGACTATGTTAAAAGAAAACTGATGGTGCTCGGTTCCGTCCGGTTTATGGATAATCTCCATTCCATAGTCAGCCTTGTCACCCATAAAACGTTCCATTATCGTCTGTGCTTGGAAAAGGTGAGCTGCGTGTGTCTCAAAATTCCAATTCGGGTCTACATCAAAGCCAATGGTTATTTCGGTGCGTATTTCGCTGTTCATGTTGTTACCTCCTGAAAGTGTGCATAAGAAAACCGCCTCGGTCCCCCTTGGCGGTTTACTTAGCGTAAAACTTTTTCGACATCGCTTAATGTGATGGGGATAGTGTCCCAGCTTTCTGGGCCATCTCCTACGTCTGCCAGAAAGTCTGCCTCACTAAACTTCTCAACAATTGCTGCCGTCCTCCCATCTTTCAGCAAAACGGTATCATACTGTTCGATTTTCATTCAGTTTGCCTCCTTAATGTAAGCAGACGTCATGCTGAGTGTCCCATCCGGCTTGTATATCCACCCTACAACTACATTTGCTGGGTTGCCTTTTAGCCCATAAAGAATCATTCGCTGCTCATAGCGGTTTCCATATCCTTCATTCCCTTTGAACACGGCTGGATACTGTTTTGCAGCTCCTTCAATTTTGGATTGAAGTTCCTTCCAATTTTTGCTGTCATATCCTAAACGGCTGGAAAAAGCTTGCCCCTTTGACAGTCCACTCGCATTTTTGCCCCCAAATAGGTATTGAGAAAACTTTGCGTCTGCCGCTGTTGCATTTTCGGCATTTGGCAAAGCCAATTCAGGATTTTCCTGCAATCGTCTTCGGCGCTGATAATCCAGCTTGTAGAAACCCCACGCCTCGCTATTATTATACTTCAAATCCTGGAATTCGGCAAAGGTTTTCGGGGCGTCATCTCCCAGAACTTGCCTGTAGCGGTTGAACTGTTTCCTATCACCAGATTGGTTCCTGATTTTCTTCTCATTGGCCTTTGCCTGCGGATTCCCGCTCACATACTTCTCATACCACTCCCGATAGGTCATATCCCCCGGAACGGTGACAGACTTCCCGGTAACAGGGTCACGGGCCGCCCGGTTCACCCGGTTCAACTGCCCTTCGCTCATGTCCGGCATGGTGGTGCTGCGGCAGTGGGGGTGCATGGGCGGCAGATTTGTCCCCGCCTGGGCCTCAGAGACCGGGAACCGCTGGCCGTCCAGCTTCCGGCAGATCTCGCTGGTCCGCAGGTCCAGGGTGGCCAGATAGATGTAACGGTCGATCTCCGCCGCCTGGTAGCCCATCAGATGCCCCTGGTTGGCGATGTAGTTGCACTCCGTCACCACCAGCCGACGGGCGTTGTACCGCGCCCCCTGGGTGTCGTCCAGGCCGATGACCGAGAGCAGGTTGTCCCGCATCTCGTCATACCGCAGCCCCGCCAGGATGCCCACCGTCACCGTCTGCTCTACGGCGTCGGCGAACCGCTGGTTGTTGTCCCACAGCCGGTCAGACCAGTTCTTCCCGCTCCAGTCCGCAGCCAGGGCCGCCGTGATCTGGTCGTCCCCCAGCAGGTCGAAGCGGTAGCCCTCCCCGGTGTACTGCTGCACGTCGAAGGTGGTGCGGTAGTAGCTCTGCTCCAGGGTGTCTGTCAGCCGGTCCCGCACCAGCTCCACCTCGTCCAACCCCACCCGCCGGGCCTGGGTGTAGATGTCGTCCCGAAGGGCCTGTAGGCGGCTGATCCGGTTGGCGTAGGCCGGGGCGGAGAGCCGCGCCCAGATGTCCCGCTTCACCTGTCCGGTGGCGGTCTGGTACTGCTCCAGCAGCGCGTCCCGGGCCTCCTGGGTCTCTTTGACGGTGAGCAGCTCCGTGGCCTTCTTCTCGTTGAGCGCCCCGCCCTTCCGGGCATAGGTGGAAAAGATCTTCTCGATCTGGCCGCAGACGCTCTCCTGCGCCTTCTCATAGAGGCCGCTGATCTGCTTCACCGTCCCCTTCGCCCGGGTGTGCAGCAGCTCCTCCAGATTCAGAGAGCGTCGCTTCCAGTAGTCCCGGCTGTTCATTCAGCGCTGCTCAGCAGGCCGTCCACCCGCCTTTCCGCTTTCTTCTCCTCGTCCTCGCCGGGAGCCTGCAAGCCGGTTTGGAAGGCTTCCACGTTCTCCTGCTTCTGCTTTCGGATGTTCCGCACCGCCTCTGCCGGGTCGCGGATGAACCACAGCTGAGAGAGCAGCGTCTGGTCGTCCACAATGCCCTGGAGACTGGTCACCAGCTGCACGACCTCTGCCTCGTTGATGGGGGTGGCGATAGCGAACACCACGTCCACGTCGGAGATGGAGAGCTCCCGCATGGCCCCTTTTGTCATGAGCCAGCGGTTGTACAGGGTGAGCCGCTCCTTCAGGCCCCGCTCCATCCGCCGGATCTTGTTCTTCACCAGCAGATTCATGGTCAGCAGCTTCAGCTTCAGCGCCTGCCCGGAGCTGTTGCCTGCGAAGTTCTCGTCGCTCATGTCGACGGTCAGCGTCATCTTGTGCATTTCACGGACGGCGGCGTCCGCCAGCACCTGGACGCTGTTCTCGTCGAAGGTCTTCTGGATATACTCCACCTTGGCGTCCAGGGGCGCCCCGTCGATGAACTTCTCCCGGAGCAGCTTCTCCTCGTCTCCCTCCCGGAGGGTCATGCCGAAGAACACCAGCAGCGCGTCCACGAACTTCCGCTTGTCCGTGAACCGGTTGCTCATCAGGTCGTCATAGGCGTCGATCAGGGGGATGATCTGCTCAAAATCTCCCTGCCGCTCGTCGTTGTTCTCGTAGGCGATCACCGGAACCGCCCCGAAGTAGTGGTTTCTCGTCTCGCCCACCTGCCGGAACACGGCGGTTTTCAGGTCGGTGCTTCTGTAGTCCTTCTCTGTCCGGTCAGTGTAGACGGTGAGGAAGTAGTATTTCTGCCGGGCGGTGGTCTCCCGCCGCTCCCACACCAGGGCAAAGAGCTTGTTGTGCTCCACCGTGGAGTCCTCCACCAGGATGCCGCACCGGGGGTCGATGTAGGCGCTCCGGGGTTCCGGCTCCGCCTTGCTGGAGGCGTAGCACAGCTCCAGGCACTCGCCGTAGATCCCCATGCCCTTTCCCAGCCGGCTGTCGATCTCGCCGATCTGCTGCCGGTCGTAGCAGCCCAGCAGGGGCAGCAGGTCGATATGCTCCCCGCCCTCCGCGTCGTGGGTCTGGTTGGCGTCGTACTTCACCGGGTCGCCCAGGTAGTAGCCCAGGGCGATGTCCACCACATACTTGGCGTAGTTCACCGCCACCCGGACCTCCTCCGGCTCCGGCTTGCCCTGCCGCAGGTTGTCATGGTTGCCCCGGTAGTACCGGTGCAGCTTGTCAAACCGTCCGTTGGCCCGCTCGGCCCGCTCGATCGCGTACCGCAGCACCTCCGGGCGGATGTTCTCCACATCCGGGACTTCCTCCCGGTCGATGTATAGGATCATTGTCTGTTCGCCTCCCTCCGCCGCTCTGCGATCCTGTCGTAGTAGGGCGGTATTCTGATCACGTTCCAGTCGCACGCCTCCGGCACCCGG
Source organism: Clostridiales bacterium (assembly GCA_021205695.1). Lineage (GTDB taxonomy): Bacteria > Bacillota > Clostridia > Oscillospirales > Oscillospiraceae > Onthomonas. The sequence goes on along the minus strand of JAJPXB010000008.1, from coordinate 76,914 downwards.
CCATAAAAAATGACCCAGTGCGGGTCAAGACGCTTCATCATTTCCTCGTAGCCCAGCAGAAAGAGCCGTTTGCTCTCCGCGTTGGCCTGCGTCCCCACGCTGGACACCGCCACGATGCCGCCCACCGGCTCCCCGTCGAAGCACCAGTTGTAGCTCTCCGGCGTGCTCCAGGAGATGGTGGGGTAGACCGTCAGCCCGTGCAGCTGCCAGTAGGCCGCGCACCAGTGCTTCCGGTAGTGGTTGTAGATCTGCATCGCCACCGGCATATCGGTGTAGGTGCTAAAATCCGGCGAACACACCGCCCGGAACTTTCCCAGCAGGGGGAGGTAGCGGTCCGGCGTGTTCCACAGCCGGGCGAAGCGGTAGTCGTCCACGAAGCAGTGGAGGTTGTATTCCTCCGGATGCTTCTCCGCCATGGCGGCGCTGATGGGGAGAAAGTCCCCCGCCGGGTAGTCCGTCACCGGCGCAATGGCCGGAATGTCGTAAGGCCCCACGCCGGGGAAGGCGGATTTTCCCAGATTTTCAAAGTTGAGCATTTCATTCTCCCCATAAAAATACCGCAAAGCACCTTTCAGCGCTCTGCGGCATAGCAAGCGCCGGACTCAAACCGGGTCTCCCGTGCTCCGCTGCACCCGTCATCTATCGAGGTTGCTCTGCGCCTTTTGGGGCCAGTGGCAACGTGGAATCCGGGGCAAGCTCATAGCTTCAGCAACGGCGGGTGCCTTTTCCCATAGACTACTACTTGCTATTCCTATTCTGCCATATTCTTATGACTTTGTCAACAAATGCCAGTTCGCTTTGGTTCGGGGGTCTCTCTCCGTTTTCATTGTGGAAATACCCCAGATGCACATGAACGCCCTTGCCCTCGCCGTGGCCGCTGAGGTTGATGGACTTTTCCCGTTTCCCGCTTTCATCGTAGAAGTTGATGGAGTTCAGTTCGCCTCTGGCGTTGACGGTCACATATACTCGTCCCTTTGTCTGTGTCTCCAGTGGGTCTTTCGCATTTTTGCCGTCGGCCTGCCTTACAAATTTGATGTTCTCATACTCAAGCAGCGATTGAAACTCCGTCCCGTATGGGTGCTTCCCGTTCCCACTTGCCGCGCCTCGTCCGCCCATCGTTATAGTTTTCTCTTTCCCGTGTAAACAAACTCTAAGTTTTTCCCTGTCCAGTCAACGTTGCTTGCTTTTACTGTGTGTTCAAGGACTTTGAAACCCGGCTTCGTCCGCCCCATTGGGGTCTTTGTCCATCGTTCAGCTTGCGCCTTTGACAAGAAAATCCAGTCGCCAGAGTTAATTCTATCGCCCGGCGTTGCGCGGTAGATTGTGACCTTGGCGTTTTTCCCTGACAGATTTTCAATCTGGGAGATAGCTTCTGTTGCCAGTTTGCTCCCCGTAACATTGGGGCGAGCGTGGGCAGGACAGATTTCATTTGTGATATGTTTACCCCGCTGCTTCTTGCCCTTCCAGAGCCTCCATTGTTGCCCTGATAGCTTAGGCTTCCAGCTCCGCCTCTTCCACCCATTTTTTTACACCTCCAAATAAAACTGTTAAATCCCTCGTGGACGCCGTTTCACGCTGACAATTTGCCGCCCCAGTATCGTGCTGACGAAATACCGCATGGCGTCCATGCAGTGATCTGACGCCTTCACCGGCCTGTCCTCGCCCCGCTCCCCGGCTTTCTCGTCCCAGACATACGCCTGGAACTCCTCCAGGGTGTGGGCGCAGGAGCGGTGAAACAGCAGCTCCCCGGCCCCCAGGCGGCGGGCTACGTCCCGAATACCGTCCAGCACGTCGTTGTCCGCCTTCTGCACCGCCCAGCCCCGCTGCCGCAGCTCCGCGATGAAGCTGGCTGCCGACGGGTCCACCACCACGGCCCGGGGCCTGTCCTCTCCCAGCCAGGCGGCCAGATCATCGGCAAACTCGCTGTCGGTCTTCTGGCGGCGTTTTTCCCTGCCGGAGTAGTAATACTCCCGGACGCAGAACCACCGCTCTCCGCCCCGCTCCCGCCGCCACAGCAGGAAAACCGTGGGGTTCTGGGTGCCGTAGTCGCAGGAGACATAGCAGTCTCCGGCCAGCTCGGGGAGGGCAGCTGCAACGTTGCGGCTCTGGTCAAACATATCGTAGACCCGGCCCTCCGCCGCCACCCACAGGCCCAGGATGTACCGGTCCCGGAACACCCCCTGATATACCGTCTCCGCCTCTGCGATCTGCTCCGGGGTGAGGATGGGGTTGTCCTCCATCCGGAAGTGGAGGCGCAGCGCCCTGTGGGCCTCCGGCTGCCCGTCCTTCACCCACTCCTGGTAAAACCAGTGGCCGGGGCCCTCCGGGTTGCAGTTGAACCACAGCCTTGCATCCGGCTCGCTCAGCGTCCGGGCGATCGCCTGCTCCACAAAGGAGCGGGGCATCAGCGCCACCTCGTCGAACAGCACCCCGCACAGGGTAATGCCCTGGATCAGGGCGTAGCTGCTCTCGTCCTTGCCGCCGAAGATGTAGAACCGGTTCTCCCGCCCCAGGCCGTGCACCATGAGCACATGGTCCGCTCGGCGGTAGATCAGGGAGAAATACGCCTGCAAATCCGCCTGCTCCTGGGCTGGTCGGACGATGTTCCGCTCGGCGGAGGCTACCGTCTTGCCGCAGATGCCGAAGCTCTGGCCGTTGAAGTACCGCATGGCCCACAGGATAAAGGCGGTGAGCATGCACACGGTTTTCCCGCTCCGCACCGCCCCGTCGCAGATGATGGCCCTGTACCTGTCCCGGGTGGAGGGGGTGAACGCCCATTTTAATACGGTTTTCTGCTTGGGCGATAATTCGGAAAGGGTCATTCTTCTTTCTCCAGAGCGTCAAAGAGCTTAGAGGCGGCTTTTTCCTGGTCTTTAGAAGCCAGATTCAACGCCGTCCACTTGTCAATCAGTGTTCCAAGCGCCGTCGTAATTTGCGAGGGCGAAGCCTCCGCCAGCTTTTTATCACTGGCCAAAACATCCAGCCCCTTGCCGATGATCTCGCAGACCAGGTCGCTTTTGCTCCCCATGTAGGCCAGGATGTCCACCGTGTTCTGCTCTTTTTTCTGTGTGCATTTTTGTGCAAACTCTGCATTTTCCTGTATAACTTTCTTGACAGTATTTGGGGATACCCCGTGCCTTTTTGCAACGGCGTTATAACTGCCGAGTTCCACATAATCAGCGACGAGTTTCTTCTTTTGCTCATCCGTCAGACGTGCAGCCATATACACCGCCCCATCCGTTGTACGGGACAAACACCCTGTCTTTCTGAAAGTCTATCAACGTAATGGGAAGTTTGTTGCCTATAAAGGCACAATACGTCCGATAATAAATCTTACTGTCAATCAGCGCCAACCGCACCTTGCCGTCAATTTTGGCAGACAGCACATTTCCGTACGGCAACAGTTGCCCTACGGCGGTCATCTGGTTTGTAGGTCCGGTGGCTGGGTATTTCTCGTTTACTTTTTTAACCTCAAAAACGGTCATGCTTCCGTCTATATGCCGGGCAATGATGTCGGGCCGGATAAAAAAGCCATCCACTTTTATCATCCTCTGTTCGTCAGCTTCAACGATTTCAGGTAATCCCAGCCCCGCACAAATGAGGTCTATGTTGTCCATGATATTTTCCTCAAATTGTTTCTCGTTCCCCGCAAATTCATACATTGCAGGACGTTTTAACTCACGAACTATAATTTCATCATCCATAAGCCTTACCACCTTTCGGGTATGACTAGGGCATTGGTCAGGCGACCAACGGAATGTCTGTTTTTCTTAAAACACTTGATATTTATGCACATAATGCGTATAATAATCTTGACAGGAGGCGAACATGAAATGAAACTGACCTATCCAGCTATATTTGAGCCACTTGGTGATCGGCCCGGTTATGTAGTGACGGTTCCCGATCTTCCCGGCTGCGTTACGGAAGGGGACAGCCTTGCGGACGCCATCATCATGGCGGAGGACGCCGCCTCCGGCTGGGTGCTGGATGAGCTGGAAGACGGCAAGCAGCCCCCGAAGGCCTCGGAACTCACCGTAGTACACACGGAAGAAGGCCAATTTGTCAGCCTGCTTGCCCTGGACATGGACCGGTATGCGGAAAAGTACGGAGCCAAAGCGGTCCGCAAAAATGTCACGATCCCCGCATGGCTGAACACCTACGCAGAGAGCCGGAATCTGAACTTCTCCAAGGTGCTACAAGACGCACTACAAGAGCTGTACCAGGCCACCTGATTTCTCTCCCCGCCTCACAGGGCTTTCCCGTGGGGCGGTTCTCTTTGCCAAAAGCGGAGCGCCCCGGAAAAGATCACAAAAACCGGGACGCTCCTGTCAGGAGGTGAAGGAAGCGCAGGCCGCAGCAGCCTTCAGACGAGAAGGAGAAAAACCGTCGCCCTCTTGTGGACGCTTCCGACGATAACAGTGTAACATGGTTTTCCGGGAATTTCGTCCGGTCTTTTTCCGGTCTTTTGCCCTTATGTCTCGCTCCAGCCGTAAAACAGGAGGGTAAAGCGGCGCAGGGCGGCGTTTCTCCGGGCGTAGACCTGGGATTTCTCCAGGTGAAGCTCCTCCATGAGACGCTCCGCCGCGCCCCGCTGCCGGTGGATGTAGAACCGCTCCAGGATGAGCCGCTCCTCGTCGGTCAGCTCTCCCAGGGCGCCGTCCATCAGCGCCAGCCAGCGGAGGGTGGCCTCTCTCGCCCGGGCCAGCTCCTCCCGCCGGGCCAGGTTGCTGATCAGCGCGTCCTCCCGCCCGCTGCTCCCGCCCTGTACCGGGGTGCCGTCCGCCGTGGAGGAACGGATGGAACGGGCCTGCAGCTCCAGCAAACGGATCTGCTCCGCCGTCCGCCCCACGCTGGCCTTCCGGGCGGCATAGCAGCGCAGCTTGTCCTCCGCCTCTCGTTTCCAGTCCATCAGGTGCCCTCCTCCGGCGGCTCCGGCAGCGGCATCCAGTGAGTAACAGGCAAGCCCCTGTACTGCCGGACGTTGTCCCGCTTGTCACGAAAATACCAGCCCTGACAGCCTGGCCACGGTGCCCAGCATAGAATCACGATCTCTGTGATGCCAGCGTATGGCTTTAGGGCGCACAGATAGCTGTCACACTCCTCCGGCAGCCTGTCCTTGACGCTGATCCAGTCACTCATGAGAAGATCCTCCGTCCATTTTGGCCCCACAGTTCTGGCAAAAGTACCCTTTCCAGAGTGTAGCCACTGTGCCGCCGCACAGGGAGCATTGCACGATTGAGGTGTGATGTGTATTCAGCCACTTCCCATGCCGTACCGGGGCCACATCGGCGGCAGTGGCATCGTAAACTGCCTGTCTCACTGTGGCTGCTGCATCCTCCAGCGCATCGTCCTGGCTGTCGTATGCGTTCGCGCTCATGTCGCTGAAATACATAGCCAGTTCGTCCAGCAGGGCATCTGCATCAATGTACTTAGCCATTATCCTCATCCTCCTTCTGCACTCCCCGCCATTGCCAGTTGCCGAGCGAACCATAGCATAGATGGCAAGAGAGGCACGGCTCCTCATGGGCCGGCACATCGGCGGCGGTGCAGCACTCGCACCGGCCACTGACGTCCTTGTACAGCTGCTCTATGGTGGCGATAGCATCCCGCAGGATGGCGCAGCCTTCCGTCCGGCAGTTGTGCTCGTGGACACACCCGGCGCAGCCGCTACAGTCGGTCATGTCCATCGCCAGCTCTTTCAGCAGGGTGATCAGTGTGTTGTAGTCTGTCATAGCTTTTTCTCCTCCTTCAGCGGATTCTCCCGCTGGAGCTGGTGGATGATCTCATAGGCCTCGTATACCGTCCGCCCCAGCTTCTTCGGCGTGGACGGCTTGTTAAAAATTTCCAGCAGCTCCAGGCAAAGCTGTTTGATGTCGTCATTGGTGTAGATCATGATTTTTCCCCTTTCCAGCCGCCGCCGGCAGCGGCTCCACCTCGGCCGTGATCCCCGGCATGACTGTTTCCAACAGTGCGAGATCGGGGCGGACGTTGCCCCGCTCCCAGCCGCAGATCGTCCCCGGAGACCGGCCGATCAGCTTGCCCAGCTCCTCCTGGGTCAGCCCCATCAACTTCCGCCGCTCCCGGATGGGCCTGCACGCCTCGCCGTACCGGGTGGCCTTCTCATATCGCAGCTCGCTCCGCCGCAGGCTCCGCTGCCGCTGCTTCTCCTTCCGCCTGTCGGCGGGATCCCGGTAGCCGTGCAGCTTCTTCTCCCGTGCCAGGGTGACGCCGTCCACCTTGCTGTTCCGGCAGTCGGGGAACTTGCAGCGGAAGCAGTCAAAATTACAGTTCGCAGCCATCACACACGCCCCTCCCATTGATCGCAGTAGCACTCGGCGGTGGTGTTGTCGGTGCAGTGCTTGCTCTTGGGATTGCAGCAGACCCCGGTTAAATCATTGCGCCAATGGCAGCCGGCGCAGGAGTGCCGCAGCGATTCCCGACAGCTCCAGCACAGGGCATAGCCCTCCGGCACCGGCGCGCCGCACACCACGCAGGTGTCCACATCAGCCATCGTCAATCTCCCCCTTCATCCGCTCCAGCGCCCGGCGCATCTCGTCGATGCTGCTCTCGTTCTCCGCCCGGAGTTGTTCTGCCGCCTTTTCCGCTGGCGGGATACGACCGACGGGGCCACGTTCCGTCTTCGACCACTTCGCCGCCCGTTTCCGCCAGTCCACCGGCTTGCCGTTCTGGGTCTGCCAGCCCCTGGCCTCGTAGTATGACCAAAACCGTTCCCCATCCACCTGCAAATCCCGCTGCCGGATATAATCAAACACCTGCTCTTTGGTGGGGCGGACGGCCCGTTCGGGGGCCGGTGCGGCGGTGGGGGCGGTTTCCGGCCCCCTCACCTCACCTAACCTAACCTTACCTAACCTATCCTCTCCTAACCTCTCCTGGGTTAACCGCTGGTTAACCAAAGGTTGACCGCCCTCATTGGCAGGATAATCGCTCTCTTTGGCCGGGAGGAGATGGTGGTACACGCTCTGGGTGTACCGGTCTTTCCGAATTAGGTTGTTCCGGTTCCAGTCTGTGATGTAAGTCACCAAGTCGCTGTTGCACACCCGGACGTGGCCGCTGTGCTCCAGTTCCTCCAGGTCAGCCTCTGTGGCTCCGGTGGTGCGGAGAACGGTGTACGCCTCCACGAAGCCGTCGTCATCTGCCTGCATTCCCAGATCGTAATACAGCAGGCGAGCGGCAGGCGACAGCCGCAGGAACCGGGCGGAACTGGTAATTACTTTTGCGAACATGCGCCGCTCTGCCACATCCTCACCCCTTCTCTGCGCACCGCACGGCAACCCCAGGCCCTGCGGCTCTCTGCGCCAAGTCTGTAAAGTGGTTCTCATTGCCGGAGGCGTCGGACAGGTGGAGCAGCCACAGCTCCCGGCAGCCGGTCAGATCCAGGCCCTCCAGATAGCTGCACAGGCGGTGGATCTCCATGTGGCTGTTGCGCACCCGCTTCTTCCGGGCCTCCGGCATACGGCGGTTCCGGGCCAGCGTCTCGTCGTCGTAGTTCGCCTCCAGGGCGTAGATGGCCACCTCCCGGAATCGGTAATTCAGCCCTACAGTGTCGGTGGCAAAGACCAGCTGCTCCCCATCAAACCCCCGGATGAGATACCCAACCGGCTCTGCCGCGTCGTGAAAGGTGCGAAACGGCACCACGGTAAAAGACCCTATCTGAAACGCCGGTCCTACATTGCGTCCCTGTAACAGTTGAAACGGGCGTACCCCCTCCGGCTCCAGCGCTCTGGCGGTTCCGGGGGAGGCGTACACCGGCACGCCGCACTCCAGCAGCGGCCGGATATGCCCGGCGTGGTCCCTGTGCTCGTGGGTGATCAGACACCCATCCAGCCCCTGGGCGGTGTAATCCAGCGCCCGTTGCAGCCGCCGGAAGGAGATCCCCGCCTCCAGCAGCAGCCGGCTGTGCCCGTCCGTCACCAGATAGGCGTTCCCGGCGGAGCTGGAGGCGATGGGCCGGAAGGTCAGAAGGGACACGGCCCGTCCTCCTCTGCGTCCTGGGCGGCCTGGGCGTTGGCGGCCTCCACGCTGACCTCCTCCTCCGGCAGATGCCGGTTCTTGTACTGGGTGGACTTCTTGATTCGCTCCTGTAAGTAATCCGGCAGCTTCTCAAACACGGCGTCGTCCCATTCGTCCACATCAAACCGGAGCGGCTCTGCCGTGGCCGTCACTGGGGCAGTTCCCCTCAGCGGTGGGGCAGCGGCGGCAATGTTGGCGTACTGGTTGTCCTCGCTGCGCACCACGTTCAAAATGGCGTTGCGCCCGATCAGGTCAAAGTATTCCATGCCCAGATATTCGTCGTCGGTCAGCGTCTTTCCCATCCAGCCGGACATGAACTGCCGCATCCGACTGGTGGATTTCCTGGCCACCGAAAAGTCCACAGAGAGCTGCCTGGGCCGCTGCTCCCCGTCCTGCTCGATGGTCTCGGACGGTATCTCAAAGATGAATTTGATCTTCTCCACATACCGGGTTTTGCCGTTGAATGTTGTCTCCTGCTCGCCCAGGCCGATCACGCCGATGCAGACGCCCAGGTAGGTGCCCGCCTCCATGGGAGGGACGGTGGGTTTGACCTTATCTCTCAGCTTCACAGCTCCAGCCTCACTTTTTCGTCTGTGTCTGTCACCGCCAGGCGGATGACCTGGTTCTCCAGCTCCGGCAGCTCGTTCACGCTCTCGGCCCTGTCCACGAACACCGGCAGCCGGAGGCCGTAGTGCCGGGACAGGGTGTCGATGATGTCCAGCCCGACGCAGATGACGGCTCCATCATTCAGGCCGCCGCTGTAGGGCACCCCGCCGTACAGCACGTCGCAGCAGTCCACAAGGCCCCCGTCCACCTGCCGCTGGAACAGCCGGAACCGGGCCAGCCGGAAGCAGCCGTTGATGCCGTCGGTGACGCGCTCCGTCTTGTACCTGGTAAATTCGTCGGCCAGGTCCAGCGTCCGGTCGGCCTGGGCGATCTGCTCGGAGACCTCCCTTGTCTGCTCCTGTAACGCCTTTTCCCGCTCTCTGGCCCGGCGCAGGATGTCCTCCCTGGCCAGCTGCTCCCGGAGGCCCCGCAGCTCGGCGGTGATCGCCTCCTTCTGCGCCCGAAGGGTGCGGGTGTCCTTCTCTGCGTCCTCTGTGGCCGCCTGTAGGGCCTGCTGCGCCGCTTCCAGCTCCGCTGCGATCTTGTCCATCTGCTGTCCAAAGTCCGGCAGATCGGCGATCTCCCCGGCAGGGGCGGCCTGCAGGGCGGCCAGCTCGTCCTTCGCCTGGGCGATGCGGTTCTCCAGCTCCACCATCCGGGTCTGTACCTCCGCCGCCTGTTCCTTTGACCGGGCCGCCAGCTTTTTCAGCTGTTCGCCCTCCCGGGCGGCGTCGTCCAGCTTCTTCCGGTGGTGCCCCTCCCAGACCGTCTGGGCCTCCGCCTGCTGCTCCGCCGGAAGGGTCTGCCCGCAGGTGGGGCAGATGGCGTTGCCGGGGTAGCGCTCCCGCCAGGTCTCCTGCCAGTCCTCCCGGCACTGCTCCAGCCGGGCCTCGTATTTGTCGGCGTCCCGGCATGCGCTGTGGTAGCGCTCGCTCTCATAGCGGTAGGACACCTGAAGCCGGTTCAGCTCCCGCTTTTTTTCCTCCGGGTCGGGGCGGTTCGCCTCCTGCGCGGACCGGTACTGCCGGTTCTCCAGATTCAGGGCGTTCCGGCGGTTCTCCAGTTCTCCCACCTGCACCCGGAGGGCGGCGGTGCGGTCTGTGCTGCTCTGGGAGAGCTGACCGTTCAGCCGACTCTCTTCCGCCTCCAGATCCGCCACGCTCCGGCGCAGCTCGTCAAAGGGCAGCCCCGACAGCTCCTCCACGGAGCGCTTCACCTCGTCCAGCCGGGCGGGGATGGCGGCGCGCTGCTCGTTCAGCTTCCGCCGGAGGGACTTCACCTTTTTCGTGTACCTCTCCAGGCTGTCCGTCTCGGTGGCCGCCAGCAGGGGAGAGAACCGCTCGTCCGTGGCCATGATCTCCCGCTCGTCCCCCAGGCCCGCCACCTGGAGCAGGATGTCCCGGCGGCTCCTGTCGCCCAGCCCGGCGAAGGCGTACAGGTCGGACAGCACCCGGAACTGCTCCGGCGGGGCAATCTGGGCCACCGTCTCGTCATAGAGCTTTTTCTGCACCGGCACGCCGTCGATGAAGTAGTCGGTGGTGTTGCCGTCGTAGCTCTCCTCCGCCCGGCCCCGCTTCCGGGTCCACTTCTCGTAATACTCCCGGCGGAGGGTCTGCTCCCGGCCGTCCACCGAGAGAACGCCGGTGACGGCGGTGTGGGCGGCGTGGTCCAGGACGTTGCCCTCCCCGTCCAGGGGCTTGATGCTGCATCCGTTCACGTCTGCCGGAGTCTGCCCCCGGCTGTCCTTGCCCGTCATGAGCCAGGCCCAGGCGTCGTAGATGCTGCTCTTGCCCGTGCCGTTGCGCCCATAGACGGAGGCGCTCCTGCCGCCGAAGTCCAGCTCCAGCCGCTCCATCCCCTTGAACCGCTCCAGCGTCAGCCGGAGAAGGGTGATCTGCCGCTCCGGGGTCATTTGGACCACCTCCACAACGCCTGCACCAGCAGTCCGGCGCTCATCACGGTACCAATGGAGCACAGCACCGTCAGCAGGGCGCCGCTGTAGCCCTTCGCGGACAGCGCCAGCACCGTGCCGAAGGCCACCGTCACCAGCAGCCGTGACAGGACGGACTGGAGCTGCCGGGCCTTTCTCCGGCTCTGCCGCTCGTTCCGGGCCTCCTCCGTCTCCCGGTTGTGGTCGTTCACCAGCTTGATGACCTCCACGTCGGCCTCTGCGTAGCTGTAGGTATCATACTTGTCCATCTTTACATTCTCCTTTTTCAGTTGTAGGCGCTGCGGAAGATGTACTGCCGCAGCATCAGATAGTTCCCGGCGGTCACCTGTCCGCCGTCGTAGGCCGTTTTGAGTGCGGCCAGCAGGCAATCGCACGCCTGCTGCCGGTCCCGGACGACCTGGAAGACTTGGTTGATCGTGGTCTTTGTCCAGTCCATTTTGGGTTGCCTCCTGCCCGTCCGCCGTGGTATAATATCCACAGCGGCTCTTTCTGTCTGTCGCTACCTTGCCCTCACCGGACTTGCACTCCGGCGGGGGCGCTTTTCTGCCCTCATGTGCCGCTCTCCTGCTGCTGTGCTACCTGGATGATAGCGGTGGCGATCTGGGCGGCGATTCCGGTGACCCCGGTGGCCTCCAGCAGCTCCGCCAGCCGCTGCATCTGCTGCTCCTCGTTGTCCCCCCGCTTGAAACGGATCATCTTGTAGGGCTGATAGATCACCCGGTTGGTCGTCCCCACAGGCTCGCCGATCCGGCCCGATCGGGCCAGCGCCCGGCAGCCCTGAGGGCTGATGTGTAGGTACTCCGACGCGTCCCGGGCGGTGATGTTGTCCATCGCCAGCAGCTCCGCATCCGTCATGGCTGTGTCGCCTCCTTCCATTTTTGATATTCGTCCTCCAGCTCCAGCCGCTCCACCAGGTCGTACAGCCCGCAGAACCGGCCCTCGGCCTCGTACTGGTCTCTCTCATCGGCCACCGTCCGGTAGGCCTTCCGGTAGGCGCTCAGCGCCTTTTCCGTGGCCCGAAACAGGGTCTCTTTGATGGTGTTTGGTGGCATTTGTCGTCCCTCCTTGTCTGCTTTCCTTCCCCTGTGTTACAATAGCGGGAGAAAGGGGGTGAATAAGTTGAAAATTACAAAAAGTTTGGTCATCCCTGACCATGGCAACTGTTCCGGGACCATTGACGAACCTGAACTGTGTCCTCTATGCCATCACGCCATTCAGCCACAGGAATTAGCATTGAAGGCATTTGAGAGCAACACAGACGATTGCTTTATCAGTGCGCTATATCTGTGCAAAAGCTGTTATCAAACCTTTGTAGCGTTGTATTCGTGTACAGTGGCAGGCAACACTAAGAAATTTCACACTGAATTGCAGTATGTTGGCCCCCAGAAGTTCAAACCGGAACCGTTTGACCCCATGGTCGAATCAATGTCGCCGATGTTTGTAAAAATCTACAACCAGGCGCTCGCTGCTGAAAATGCTTCACTGGACGAGATAGCAGGTCTCGGATACCGCAAAGCGTTGGAGTACCTGGTCAAAGACTTCTGCAGCCAAGAGTCTCCCGATGATGCAGATGCCATCAAGGGCCTTCCGTTGGCCAAGTGCATACAGACGTACATCCATAACCCTCAGATCCAGACCCTTGCCACAAAAGCAGCCTGGCTTGGCAATGATGAAGCCCACTATGTCAGGAAGCACAGCGACAGAGATGTGCAGGACATGAAGCGGTTCATTCAGGCAACCGTTTATTTTGTGGGGATGTCGCTGATCGTGGAAGATGCGGATTCCATACCGCCTGCCTGAACCTTGTGCCTTACAGAAAATTCAAGCTCAATGTCGAAGCAGGACAGCCGATCTATCGTTCTTTTCAGCTGCTCTGCTTCTTCTTTTGCCTGCGCAAGCAGTACATGAAGCTCGTCTATGTTCTCCACTGAGACCATCAGGCGGTTTCCGTTGGTGTACATCTCCATCTCCTTCACCTCCTTACTGCTGCCCCTCCGGGGGTCACTTGGTGGGGCGGGTTTCTTTTAGGAAACCACAGGGCCGAAAAAAACGGCCATCGTTTCCCCCTCGTTGAGCTCCAGAAAATGAATCGTCTTTTCAATTTCTTCTCTTGTGAACTCAGACATCCCCTTCATCTTGCGATAAAGGGCCGTTTTGCTGATTCCTAACGCCTGTTCATACGATGCCATCGTCTGACCTCGGTCTGCTATGTAGTACCGCAGCATATTTGCGTCCATAAATTTCTGCCCTCCTTTCGTTTCCTTTAGGACACTTTGATTATACGTCCAGACCCTTCAAGTGTCAACCCCTAAAAGAAACTTTTTTCGATTTTTAGGAAAAATAGTTGCAAATAGGAAACCGCTATGTTATAGTATGGGAAAGGAGGCGTTGCCGATGGACGTAAAAGATCGCATCAAAGCCCGTAGAACAGAGCTTGGTTTGACACTGGAACAGGTGGGCAATTATGTCGGCGTGAGCAAGAGCACTGTAAAAAAGTGGGAATCCGGTTATATTTCAAATATGAGACGTGATAAAATAGCCAGCTTAGCACAGGTGCTTCAGATTTCCCCTGTTGAATTGATGGGCTGGAAGCTAGATGATGATATGCACCTCACCATCACCGACACGGATCCCCAGCTGGACGAGCTGAACCGCAACGCCCGGCAGCTCAACGCCCAGGGCCTGCAAAAGCTGGTGGACATCTCCGATGACATGGTCACCTCCGGGAAGTACGAGAAAAAGCCGCTGCATCGGGGAACGGGGGAGAGCGGGGCATAGAATGCTCCCCCCATTTTGTAATACCCACGCCCTGTGTGTGGAAATAAAAGAAAGAAGGTATTCTCATGAAACAGTACGTCGTTTTACAAGTCGTCCTAAAAGAAAAGCTGATTGGCGCAGGATCCGGAAATTTGACTGAGTTGGAACGGGTAATAAATGCCCAGGCCGCAAAAGGCTACCGGTTGCACACCATCTCTACCACTTCATCCGGTAGCAAGGGCTTGATGGCTGGAGGAGATCGCATTCAGGCGACCATGTTCTTTGAACGCGAATGAAACTGTCAGCGTCCGGTAGGGCCGAGGGAGAGCAGGGCATAAAAAAACCGCCCCAGCGAACAGGCCGGGGCAGGTGAATCGGAGAGAAAAACAAGGTGACAGACGATGCCGAGCCAAGCCCCAACCGGGAAGGTGTAGAGACTGGACACGGAGCGGCCTATTTGGGCCGAAGGCACAGTCCGAACTCACAGGTAACTGTGAGAGCCAGGCAGAAATGCCCTGGTCACGCCGCAAGGCGGAGTAACAAACAGAATCGGCGCCCTTGATCCTACCGTATGCATGACCGCCGCTCCCTTTGACCATATTTGCAGCAGTGAGGAGGCGGTAGCTATGGAGATTCTTGCACCTAAGATTCGTGAGTTTAACAGCTATGGCCCTGTCCTCGGTAACGAACTCACAATCAGCGCAGCGCCTGAGGTAAACGATTGCCCTGCCATGAAGCAATTCACGGTATGTACTCCGTAAATTCGGCGAAACTCTGTCACCTTGTTTTCATATTTAGATTTTATCATCTTTCGTCCAACTTGTCCAGATAATAAAAACCGCCCCGGCGACGGTGCGCCGGAGCGGTCAATGGAGGGCACATGGTCTGCATCATCCAATATTCAGTTTTGCTTTCAACGCCTCCTGCAAAACGCCGGAGAAGTTGATGCCGTTGCTCTCGGCCAGATCGTTCAGCCAGCTGGGAATGGTCAGCGTCTTTTTCACCGCCTTGCTGTCATAGAACCGGCGGTACCACTCAGTGTCACAGGCCACCAGGGAAACGAACTCGCCGCCATCGTGGGCCACATCGTTCACTCCGGCAGGGGCAGGGATGTTCTTCCCCTCCTTCTCCATCCAGTACAGGGTCAGACACAGCACGTCCTTCGCCATCTCCAACCCTTCGTTCACGTCCTGGGCGCTGGTATAGCAGCTCTCCAAATCAGGGAACCGGATGCTGTATCCGTTTTTCTCCGGCGTAAAGATTGCCGGATATGCGTATTTTGCCATTGTAAATGCCTCCTTCTCAGCACGGGGAGCCGGGGCCTTACAGCCCCGCATCCCGCATGATTGATTTCAATGTTCCGGTGGGTATTTCCTCTGTCTTGTGTCGGCTGACCGGGAAGGTCTTGCCGGTGACTGGACTGTACCAGATGGAGTGATTGGCCCCTTCCCGTATGACCTTGCAGCCGCCCTTCTTCAGCTTCTTTTCCAGTTCGCTGTATCTCATGGCCATCCCTCCTTGTATGCTCCTATTGTACACGTATTTTACACGTATGTCAAGCAATTTTTAAGAAAAAAGCCTCCCCGGCCCACGGACAGAGGAGGCAGAAAAGATTTGACAATATCCTGTTTCGCGGTTATACTGTAAGCAGAACAAGGGTGCTGCCCGGCAACGGCTGGCTCCCCTAGTTGCTTACAGAAGTAACCGCTCGCATGGGAAGGCGTGGGCGGTTACTTCTTTTTTGCCTGTAAGACCAGGCCGATAACGCCAATGATGACAAGACAAAGCTGAAATACTTCGGGTGTACTCATCGGGCAGCCTCCCTCTCCTGAAATCAGGGGGCAAAAGAAGCTGCCCCCGTGGAAGGGGGCCAACCGCCACCGTATTGGACAGCACCCGGCCCCGAAGGGGCCACAGACAGGGTAGCACAGATGTTGACAGATTGCAAGAAAAAATCCTCCCCCGGTGTTGGCGCACCGAGAGAGGAAAAGGGTAGTAAAATCATGCTCGGAGATTACTACCCTTTCATTATAGCATTATTTCCCCGAAATGGAAGGAGGAATTTCCATGAAACGACCCAACGGGGCGGGGACGGTGAAAAAGCTCTCCGGGAACCGCCGCAAGCCCTACGCAGCCCTTCTCACCCTGGGCTGGGATCCGGTGACAGGCCAGCGGCAGACGAAGTATGTGGGCTACTTCGCCACCTACGAAGAGGCGGAGCTGGCCCTGGCCGTCTACCGGGCGGACCCGCTCCCAAAGGAGGACATGACCTGGCAAATGCTTTATGCGGAATGGCGAGCCATCAACGCGCCGGGTTGGCCGCCCCAGCTGACGGCAAACTATAATTCCGCCTGGCAGTATATGGCGCCCCTGCACACCTTGA
Organism: Clostridiales bacterium; assembly: GCA_021205695.1. Lineage (GTDB taxonomy): Bacteria > Bacillota > Clostridia > Oscillospirales > Oscillospiraceae > Onthomonas. The sequence continues at coordinate 61,186 of JAJPXB010000008.1, read as the reverse complement.
AGGTGGCCGCCACCCGCACCGGCCAGCTCCAGCGGATCATCGACACGGCCACCTACCGCCCGCCCCACAGAAAAGGGGAGAAGCCCAAGCCGCCGGTCAAGGCAGGCCGCTCCACGCTGGAGAAGATCCGCAGCCTGATGAAGCAGATTTTGGACTACGCCCTCCAGAACGACATCGTGGACAAGAACTATGCGGAGTTCGTCCGGCTCCCGAAGAAGGAGCGGGTGGAGAAGGAGCACTTCTCCGACGTGGAGGTGGCCAAGATCAAACAGGCCGCCGATGCCGGGGTGCCCTATGCTGACTGCGTCTATATGATGATCAAAACGGGCCTGCGCATTTCGGAGTTTCTGGCCCTGGATCGCTTCTCTGTTGACCTGGAAGAAAACGTGCTGAGAGGCGGCCTGAAGACCGACGCAGGCCGTAACCGGGTGGTGCCCATCCACCCGACCTGTTTGCCCATCGTCCGCTCCTGGCTCGCCAGGGACGGCGAGCGGCTGATCTGTCAGGAGAACGGCAAGGGCTACTCCGCCAAGACGTTCCGGGAGCATTGCTATTATCCGGCGCTCCAGGCTGCCGGGGTACGTCTGTTGAATCCACACTGCACCCGCCATACCTTCGCCTCGCAGCTGGCGGCGAAGGGGGTCCCGCCGCTCGAAATACAGCACCTTATGGGACACACTGACTATTCTTTTACCGCCGATACCTATACCCACGTCGACCTGGAACCGCTGAAAAAAGCCGTGTGTCAAATTTAGCGGTGTGGTACACGTGCGGTACACGAAAAACCGGAAAAGTCTTTGCTGCACAAGGTTTTTTGGGTTTCCGGTCGGTGAATGGGGTTCAAGAGGCCGCTGGTTCGACTCCAGTCACTCGGATAGAAAAAGCTCCCGAAACCGCTTGGTTTCGGGAGCTTTTCTAATTTTTTACGGCAATTCAATTTTAGTGATAGCTTATTGATAGCTTATCCCTTGAACGCGCCCAAAACCCACTTGACTTTTTTGGACACCCCCAAAATGGAACATCCCCAAAAAGTTCTCAAACAATCTTGGTGCAGTACCCCAGGGAAATCCACCCGTTCCGCCCGGACTGATAGGCTTTCAGCAGTCCCCAGCCCTTGGACGAGCCTTTCCCGCTGGCCTCCTCCACGATGGTGAAGATGCCCTTTCCGGCGAACCTTCCCACTTTGTTTTCGTTCGCCTCCGGATCTCTCCATCAGCGCAGACCGACCGGAAGCGCAGGACGCCTGTTCGCTTCGCTTTTCCCTCCCTTGTTCACCTGCCCGAAAAGCATCATCGCGGCATCTGTAAAACCGAACCGTCCAAGCCGTAAAAATCCCTTGACAACCTCCCCGACTGTGTTTAAAATGAAAGCCGTACAAAACGTGCAAAACGGCAATGCGGAAACCAGTCGGGAGTGCGGCGTCCAGAGCGAGCGGGGGAGAGTGCAAGCCCTGCGGAAGCCGTCCCGGGCAGCCACTTCCAAGCCGGCCGCGACGAGCGGCACGACCCATCCCCGTTATCGGATGACCGAGATTCCCCCTGTGGGGGAAAATCAGGGTGGTACCGTGAAGCGACGCTTCGCCCCTGAACCAAGGGGCGGGGCGTTTTTGCGGTTCCCATTGCCGGAAAAGAGACAAAAGACATTGACTGGAGGTCATGATTGTGAAAAAGCCCACCCCCTACGGCCTGAACGAGCTGCGAGAGATGTTTCTGCGCTTCTTTGAGAGCAAAGGACACCTCCGCCTGCCCAGCTTCTCCCTGATCCCTCAAAACGACGCGTCCCTGCTGCTCATCAACTCCGGCATGGCGCCCATGAAGCCCTGGTTCACCGGAGAGCAGGAGCCGCCCCGTCGCCGTGTGACCACCTGCCAGAAGTGCATCCGTACCGGCGACATCGAGAACATCGGCAAGACCGCCCGCCACGGCACCTACTTCGAGATGCTGGGCAATTTCTCCTTTGGCGACTACTTCAAGCATGAGGCCATCGCCTGGTCCTGGGAATTTCTCACCAGCCCGGAGTGGGTGGGCCTCGATCCGGATCGACTGTATCCCTCCATCTATGTGGATGACGACGAGGCGTTCGAGATCTGGAACAAGGAGATCGGCATCCCCGCCGAGCGCATCTTCCGCTTCGGCAAGGAGGACAACTTCTGGGAGCACGGCTCCGGCCCCTGCGGCCCCTGTTCTGAGATCTACTACGACCGCGGCCCGGAGAAGGGCTGCGGCAAGCCAACCTGCACCGTGGGCTGCGACTGCGACCGGTATATCGAGGTCTGGAACAACGTGTTTTCCCAGTTCAACAGCGACGGCCACGGCAACTACACCGATCTGGCCCAGAAGAACATCGACACCGGCATGGGTCTGGAGCGGTTGGCCTGTGTCTGTCAGGAGGTGGATTCCCTCTTTGACGTGGACACGGTGATGAACATCACCCACAAGGTCAGCGAGATCACCGGGGCCCATTACGGGGACAGCGACAAGACCGACGTCTCCCTGCGCATTATCACCGACCACATCCGCTCCGCCACCATGATGATCTGTGACGGGGTGCTGCCCTCCAATGAGGGCCGGGGCTATGTCCTCCGGCGGCTCCTCCGCCGGGCGGCCCGGCATGGTCGGCTCCTGGGCGTCACCGACCCCTTCCTGTACAAGGTCTGCGACACCGTCATCCACGAGAATCAGACCGCCTATCCCGAGCTGGTGGAGCGCCAGGGGTATATCACCCGGGTCATCCGCTCCGAGGAGGAGAACTTTGCCAAGACCATCGACGGCGGCCTGAAAATTTTCGCCGACCTGCTGGCCATCCACAAGGCCAAGGTGGAGACGGTGTTTTCCGGGGCGGACGCCTTCAAGCTGTACGACACCTACGGCTTCCCCATCGACCTGACCATTGAGATGTGCCAGGACGAGGGCATCACTGTTGACCAGGCGGGCTTCCAGGCAGAGATGGAGGCCCAGAAGGTGCGCGCCCGGGAGGCCCGGAAGGCCCTGGGCGACCTGGGTTGGGCCCACATCGACCTGGGAGACATTGACAGGACGCCCACCGCCTTCCTGGGCTATGACCAGCTGGAGGCCACCGGTCATATCCAGGCGATCATCGAGGACGACGAGCTGTCCGGCAGCATCAACACCGGCAAAAAGGGCATCCTGGTGCTGGATCAGACCCCATTCTACGCCGAGATGGGCGGCCAGGTGGGCGACCACGGGGCTATCACCTGGGGCGAGTCCGTCTTTATGGTCACCGACACCCAGAAGACCAAGGCGGGAAAATATCTCCACTACGGCATTATGACTGCCGGGCGCTTCTCCGTGGAGCAGCAGGTGACCGCCTCGGTCGACCGGGAGCGCCGGAGGGCCATCGCCCGGGCCCACTCCGCTACTCACCTGATGCAGAAGGCCCTCCAGACCGTCCTGGGTGACCATGTCCAGCAGGCGGGCTCTCTGGTAGAGCCGGATTACCTCCGATTTGACTTCACTCACTTTGACGCCGTCAAGCCCAGCGAGCTGCTGAAGGTCGAGCAGCTGGTCAACGACGCCATTCTGGACGGGCTGGACATCGAGACGAAGGAGATGCCTATCGAGGAGGCCAAGGCTATGGGCGCCATGGCCCTGTTCTCCGAGAAGTACGGCGACGTAGTCCGGGTGGTGAACATGAGCGACTACTCTGTGGAGCTGTGCGGCGGAACGCACCTGACCAATACGGCCCTGGTCGGCTCCTTCCACATCCTCTCGGAGAGCTCCATCGCCTCCGGCGTTCGCCGGATCGAGGCCACCACCGGCAAGCGGAATGTGGCCGATCGGCTGACCATGCAGCAGCGGTTCACCGAAGCCGCCTCCGTCCTCAAGACCAAGCCGGAGAGCCTGGCCCAGCGCATCACTGCCCAGTTGAACGAGATGAAGGAGATGCGCAAGACCATTGCCCAGTTCCGGGATCGGGAGGCGCTGGCCGAGGCCAAGCAGTTCCTGGCCGCCTCCAAGCAGGTGGGCAGTCTCCATGTGCTCACCGCCAACCTGGGGAACGTGGAGGTGCCCGAGCTGCGGAAGATGGGTGACTTCCTCCGTGACCGGGACGAGAATGTGGTGGCGGTTCTCTCTGCGGTCAACGGGGAGAAGATCTCCATCCTGGCTGTCTGTGGCAAGGGCGCAGTGAGAGCCGGAATCAAGGCCGGGGAACTGGTTAAGAAGGTCACCGGCATCTGCGGCGGCTCCGGCGGCGGCAAGCCGGACTCCGCCATGGGCGGCGGCAGGGACATCCTCAAGCTGGACGATGCCCTGGCCTCGGTGGACGACTTCGTGGCGGAAAAGCTGGGGCTTTGAGCCATACGGAGAGAGTGTGTTGGAGCAGATTATTGAGTACTGGAGCAAGCTGTTCGACCTGAGCTGGTATGAAGCAGGCGGGCTGATAGACGGCGGCACGGTTGCGCTCTATTTCGTCCAGCAGATCAGCGTGGGCCTGTTCCTGCTGTGCGCCGGGAAGGTGAGGAGGAAGTGGCTGCTCTGGGTGGCGGTCCTCCTGGGCTGTGTGCCGTTTTTGCTGCTGGGAGACGCCTGGTATGAGCTACAGCCCTGGCGGGCCATCTTCTACCTCCTCTATTATCTCATCGTTATCTGGGCCTGTTATCTGGAGCCGATCAAATGGAAGCTGGCCCTGTTCGGCATCCTGGTCGCCTGCATGATGGCGGCGGATACCATCAGCTCAGCCGTGGCAGCGCTGGCCGCAGGGATCGGGCTGGGGGAGATCGTCGGCCAGGGGTACGAGTCGGGCATCCTGCTGGGGACGTTGCTGTTCACTGTGGAGTTTATGGCCCTGGGTACCGTCTGCCTGTCCTTTTTCAATCGGCTGGAGCGGACGATTCGGGGAAAGATCATCCCTCTGATTTTGGCCCTGGCGGCGAATCAGAACATCCTCATGGTGGCGATCTTTATTGCCGGAGGGGAAAAGGCCTGGATGGAGAACCGTTTTTGGCTGAGCGCCCTGGTGTCCCTGACCTCCATTCTGACCCAGTATTATGCCTATCAGGTCATCGTCAGCACCGCGGAGGCGACCAGGGCCCAGCAGGAGCTGAAACAGCTTCAGCTCCAGCGGGAGCAGGATACGAAATACTACCAGCTGGCGCAGACCAGCGCCGAACAGATGTCGAAGCTTCGGCATGACTTCAGAAATCAGCTCCAGGTGGCCTACGCCCTGGCCCGGGAGGATCCGAACCGGGCCACTGCGCTGCTGGGCGAGCTGGAGGAGCGGCTGGACGCCGTCCGCCCTGTCCGTTACTGCGACGACCCTACCGTCAACATCATTCTGACGGTGAAGGCAGACCGGGCGGCGGAGGCTGGCATCCACTTCGACGCACAGGTCGGGGTGAGCGGTTGGAACCTGGAGGCGGCAGATCTGACCAGTTTATTTACCAACCTGCTGGACAACGCCATTGAGGGCTGCCAGCGCAGCGGCCAAGCAGACCCGTCTATCCACATCACTGCCGGGGAGCGGCAGGGCTTCTATCTGGTGAAGGTGGTCAACTCTTGCGGCCTGGAGGCGGGGGAGCCCGGCTCCAGCAAGGGAGAGGGCCACGGCCTGGGAATGAATATCATCCGGTCGGTGGCAAAGAAATACAACGGTTCCTTTGTCACCCGGGTGGAGGACGGGGCCTTTACCGCCCAGGTGGCACTGGAGAAGAAAACGTAGCTTTGACAGCATATTGACGTGAAAGGAGCTGAATCCACATGAGCTGTCTGTTTTGTTCCATCGTCAGCGGGGACGTACCCTCCAACAAGGTATACGAGGACGAGCTGGTCTATGCCTTTTACGACATCGACCCCCAGGCCCCGGTACACTTTCTGGTCATCCCCAAGGAGCACATCCCCTCCGCCGGGGCGGTGACGCCGGAGAACTCCGCCGTCGTGGCCCACTGCTTCGAGGTCATCGCCCAGGTGACCCGCCAGCTGGGGCTCACCGATTTTCGGGTAGTCTCCAACTGCGGCCTCCAGGCGGGGCAGTCGGTGCCCCATCTCCACTTCCATGTGCTGGCGGGCCGGGATATGACCTGGCCGCCGGGCTGATCCGTCGAAAGACGGAACAGAGCCGCCGTCCTCCTGCGCGGGGGACGGCGGCTTTGCTGTGTCCAAAAATGCAAAAGAGCGGGGGAGGGGCGGCTCAACCCAGACGAAATTCCCCCTGGTAGGGCAGCTCCAGCTCCTCGCCCCCCAGAGCGGCGAACGCCAGCCGGTCGCCCTGATACTCCAGCTTAAGGGAGAAAAAGGGGGCCTCCGTCTCCAGCAGGTCCAGGAAAATGCTGTCTCCCTCCCACATGGGGAGGGCGCGGAGGTCGTCCTTGCTGATCCACTCCAGCACGCCCTCGTTGCAGGGGCCCACCGTCCCGGTGAAGCTGTCGGCGGTGAAAAGGTGCATATATTCCCCCTCCCACTCGTCGGAGACGAAGGTCACCAGTCCCCGGTAGCGGTAGTCGGTGAGGGTCAGACCCGTCTCCTCCCAGCACTCCCGGAGCAGGCACTCCTCCGGGCTCTCTCCCTCCTCGCACTTGCCGCCCACGCCGACCCATTTGTCGTGGTTCAGGTCATTGGCCTTTTTAATGCGGTGGAGCATCAGATATTCGTTGCCCCGCTGGATGTAGCAGAGGGTGGTGTTTTTCATGCGTTTCACTCCTTGGTTGCGTCGGTCTGATAGGTACGAATAACCTCGAGAAAGGGAGCCGCGTACTTCTCCGCCTTTTTTTCGCCCACTCCCTTGACCTGGAGGAATTCCGTCCGGTTCCTGGGCTGCACCCGGCACAGCTCCCGGAGGGTGGCGTCGTTGAAGATGATAAAGGCGGGGACAGATTCCGCCTTGGCCAGCCGGGCACGCACCTCCCTGAGAACGGGAAACAGAGGGCTGTCAGAGCTGCCGGAGGCCCGGGCCTGCGCCTGGCGGCGTTCCTTTTTGGTAGTCTGGGCCTTGATGATGAGATGGGCCTTGCCGGAGACCAGGGAGGGGGCCAGGGGGGTCAGTTCCAGCACCGGCCGCTCTCCCTCCGTCCGGCGGAGAAAGCCCTGATCCTCCAGGGCGGCGGCCACCCGGCGGAGTTTGGCGGGAGACGAACCCGCCAGCGCACCCCAGCATTCCAGCCGCTGGGGCCGGAGCCAGTCGATGGCGGGGTCTTCCGTGCCCAGCAGGATCTTGATGATGGCGGCGGAGCCAAAGGCACGGCCCTCCCGGGAGAGAAGCGCCACGCAGAATACGAACTGCCTCCCCTCGGCGGTCGCATCCTCCGGGGCCTGCCCCCCCAGACAGTTGGAGCAGTTGCCGCACCGTTCGGGGGACTGCTCCCCAAAGTAGGAGAGGAGCGTGTGGCGGAGACAGCCGGGAGTGGTACAGTAGTGTACCATTTTCTGGAGACGTTGGAGGTCGTGCTGCCGGAGCTGACGGGACTGCTCCGGGGTGAGGTCGCTGCGCTCCTCCCCATGCTCGATGAAGTAGCGGTTGGTGGCGATGTCCCGACGCTGAAAGAGCAGGATGCACTGGGCGGGGCTGCCGTCCCGTCCGGCCCGGCCCGCCTCCTGGTAATAGCTCTCCGGGTTGCCGGGCATTCCGCAGTGGATGACGAAGCCCACATTGGACTTGTCAATGCCCATGCCGAAGGCGTTGGTGGCCACCATAACGGTGCGCCGATCATAGAGAAAGTCCTCCTGGTTCTGCCGCCGCTCCTGAGGGTCCAGACCGGCGTGATACCGTGTGGCGGGATAGCCGTTGTCGCAGAGGAGCTGGCACAGCTCCTCCACCTTTTTCCGGGAGAGACAGTAGATGATGCCGGAGCGGTCGGGAAAACGGGCCAGCGTTTCCAGCACGTCCTGATCCCGGTGGGAGGACTCCCGCACCTCAAAGTACAGGTTGGGCCGATCAAAGCCGGAGACGAAGCACAGGGGCTCCTGGAGCCCCAGGGAGCGGATAATGTCCTCCCGGACGGACTGGGTTGCCGTGGCGGTAAAGGCGGCCACAGGGGGCCTGTGGGGGAGGCTCGCCAGGAAATCGGCGATCTCCAGATAGCTGGGCCGGAAGTCGTGGCCCCACTGGGAGATGCAGTGGGCCTCGTCCACCGTCACCAGAGAGATCGGGGCCTGCTGGGCGAACCGCCGGAAGGCTGGGAGATTCAGCCGCTCCGGGGCGACATAGATGATCTGATAGGCTCCCTGGCCGGCCCGCTCCAGGGCGAGCTGCTGCTGCCGGGGGGTCAGCGTGCTGTTGAGCCAGGCCGCCCGTATGCCAGACTGAATAAGGGCCTGTACCTGATCCTGCATCAGAGAGATCAGGGGGGAGATCACCAGAGTGACGCCCTCCAGCATGACGGCAGGGAGCTGGTAGCAGACGGACTTTCCCGCCCCGGTGGGCATGACCGCCAGCACATCCCGGCGGCTGAGAATGGCCCGAACCACCTGCTCCTGATAGGGCCGGAACCGGTCATAGCCAAAATATTGTTTGAGCGCCTGTTCCGGTGTCATGGTCAAGTCCCTTTCTGACGGGCGGGGCATAGGACATCCCCGTCTGCGCATACCGTCTCCCAGAGGGAGGCGGGACGATGGAGAGCAATCTGGAGGAGCTGCGGTTTAAGGAAGTCATATCGGTGACCGACGGGAGCCGCTTTGGATATGTGGGAGACCTGAACATCGACCTGGACACCGGGCGCATCCTGTCTCTGGTGGTTCCAGGGCAGCGGCGGTATTTCTTCGGACTGTTGGGCAGCCGGGAGATACGCCTGGTTCCCTGGGAGCAGATAAAGCGGTTCGGGCCGGACGTCGTCCTGGTGGAAGGGAAGCCGATTTCCCGGGAGCGACCCAGGCGGCACAGCTGGGGGCGGGGGACAGGCGCATGACCGGAAAACCGCCGCCCCGGCGTGACTCGGGACGGCGGGCAGGTCAAAAACCGGGCTTTCAGCTGAGCACTTCCTCCGCCAGCTGCTCCAGCCTGGGGAGGTCGTTTTCCTTCAGAGTGGATTTGATGGTGACGACGGTGGGGCAGAGGGTGATGTTTTTCATCTTCTCCACATAGCCCTTCATCACCCGGGCGGCAGAGGGCGCCCAGGAGCCGTTTTCCACCAGAGCGACCCTTCGGTTCTGATAGGCCTTGGCGGTCAGGCTGCACAGGAAATTTTCCATGGGCGGGAACACCCCGCCGTCATAGGAGGAGGCGGCCAGCACCAGACGGCCATAGCGGAAAGCGTCCTCCACGGCTTCGGCCTTGTCGTCCCGGCTCAGGTCAAACAGGCTGACCTTTTTGGCGCCCTTGGCGGTGAGGATCTCCGCCAGCTTTTTGGCTACCTGGGCGGTGTTGCCGTGAATGGAGGCATAGGCGACGGTGACGCCGTCGTCCTCCGGCTGATAGCTGGACCAGATCCGGTATTTTTCCAGGTAGTGCCCCAGGTTCTCGGTGAGGATGGGGCCGTGGAGGGGGTAGATGGTCTGGATGTCCAGCTTGGCGGCCTTTTTCAGCAGGGTCTGCACAGGCGCGCCGTACTTGCCCACAATGTTGAAGTAGTACCGCCGGGCCTCGCAGTCCCAGTCCTCCTCTGTATCCAGGGTTCCGAACTTGCCAAAGGCGTCGGCGGAGAACAGGGCCTTTTCGCTGGACTCATAGCTGACCATGACCTCCGGCCAGTGTACCATGGGAGCCATGACGAAGGTGAGGACGTGGCTGCCCAGGGAGAGGGTGTCCCCCTCCTTGACGGGGATGACCCGGTCAGAGAGATCGAGGGTAAAAAACTGGGGCAGCATACTGACCGCCTTGGCGGAGGCGACGATACGGAGCGCGGGATAGCGCTCGCAGACCCGCTGAATGTTGGCGGCGTGGTCCGGCTCCAGATGATGTACCACCAGGTAGTCCGGGATACGGCCTTCCAGGGCGGCATCCAGATTGGCCAGCCACTGCTCGGTGACCCGGCGGTCGGCGGTGTCCATGATGGCGATTTTATCGTCCAGAATGACGTAGGAATTGTAGCTGATGCCGTTGGGAACAAGGTATTGGCTCTCAAACAGGTCGATGGTCTTGTCGTCGCAGCCGATATAGCGGACGGCGGGGGAGACACTGGGAACAGACATGGCTCGATACCTCCTGGTGAAACGGAATTTTGGTCGAAACAGTTATATCATATCGGAAGCGGAAAGTAAACAGGGAAAAGGGGAATCACTCCCCCCGCTCCCGGCGCTTGATGGACTGATCCACCATGATCTTGAAGTAGTGGTGGACGGAGGGGTCGGTGGTCAGCTCCGGGTGGAAGGAGGTGACCAGCTGGTTTTCATACCGGGCGGCGGTGACCTCCCCCCGGGTCAGAGAGAGGATTTCCACATCGTCGTCCATGTCGGTGACCACCGGGGCGTTGAGAAAACGCATGGGGATGCTCCGAATGGCGGCGAACGCCCCGCTCACCTGGAAGGAGGGGAGCTGGCGGCGGCGGACGGTGATGGGCATGGTCCCCAGGTAGTAGGGCGCCCTGCTGTTTTCCACCTGACGGGCCAGGAGGATCATGCCGGAGCAGGTGCCCAGCACCGGCATTCCCTGATTGACGCGCTCCCGGATAGGCTCCATCAGCCCCCGCTGGCGGAGGAGCCGGCTCTGCTTGTCGCAGTCGCCTCCGGGGAGGATAAGGCCGTCAAAGGGCTGCTCCAGATCCGCCTGCTCCCGGAGAGGGAAGGATTCAATGCCGATGCGGGTCAGCAGGTTCTGGTGCTCCAGAAAGGTCCCCTGGACGGCTGAGACTGCGATAATCATAGTTGCTCACTCCTTTGTGGAAAAGTCCGGCGGCTGCTTCAGCAGCTGCCGCCGCTCCAGGTGGTCGGGCAGGACGGTGGCCACGAACCCGTGAAAGGCGGGGCTGTGGTTTTTATAGCGGATGTGGGCCAGCTCGTGGACCACCACATAGTCGATGGCGGCCTCCGGGTAGGCCATCAGACGCCAGGAAAAGCAGAGCCGGTTCTTGGGAGAGCAGGAGCCAAACCGGGTCCTGGCTCCGGTGACAGTGATGCCGGCAGGGGAGACCCCCATGATCCGGGCATAGCAGGCCACCTTGCCGGGAAGGATCTCCTTTGCCCGCCGGATCAGGGCCTCAGCCTGCTCCGGGGTTGGCTCTGCCTGTCGGCGGGCCTCCATCTGGGGCATATGCTGCTCCAGCCAGCCCTGATGGCGGAGGACAAATGTGCGAATGTCCGCCTCCGGCATCCTCAGGGGCGCGCGGACGAGCACAGAGCAATCAGGGCGTATCTCCAGAGAGACGGTTTTGCGCCGGGAGCGGACGACCTGATAAGGATACATGGCGAAACCTCCTGGGGCAGTGTATTTTCCTCTATTATGATTTCATTTGGGCAAAATTGCAAGGGGATTTTCCGGAAAGCGGGGGGGGATGGACATGCGTAAAGCGCTGTGAAACGACGGTATATTGCCCCACCGGACGCACAAACCGATTGCCATACCCGAACAAATGTGTTATAATAGTCCGCGAAGTCAGGATTCCGGAGAGGGGCGGAGCGAATGCGGATTTTGGGAATCGACCCGGGGGTGGCCACCATCGGCTTCGGCGCCATCGACGCCCAGCGGCAGAGATCCACCCTGCTCCGCTATGGGGTCATCACCACTCCGGCGGGACTGCCCCTCTCCAAGCGACTGACCCAGATCTACGCCGACATGGTGGAGCTGATCCACACCCTCCAGCCGGAGGAGATGGCGGTGGAGGAGCTGTTTTTCAACACAAACCTGACTACCGGTATCGCCGTGGCCCACGGCCGGGGGGTCATCCTCCTGGCGGCAGAGCAGCTGGGCGTTCCCATCTACGAGTACACCCCCATGCAGGTGAAGCAGGCGGTGGCAGGCTACGGCAAGGCGGACAAAAAGCAGGTCATGCTCATGACCCAGCGGCTGCTGGGGATGGAACATATCCCGCGGCCGGACGATGCCGCCGACGCCCTTGCGCTGGCGATCTGTCACGGCCGCTCCGCCACCAGCCTGCTCAACCGGGACAGAGAGTTTGACCCGAAGAGGTACGACACCCGGTAAGAGGAGAGGGCGGCCTTTGTACGCTCTTTCCCTCCCCTGAAGGGGCGTAAGTGCCGCAAAGCGGTAGAGGGGGACCGCCACCAGGCGGGGGAGGGGTGCGGCAGGCACTCCCATCAGGCACAAAACTTCCGGCGAATCTGCCGAAAAGGAGACGTCCATGTTTTACTATCTCTCCGGCACCGTGGCCCATGTGGAGCCAAAGCTGGCCGTGATCGACTGCGGCGGAGTGGGCTTTGCCTGCAATACCTCCGCCTATACCCTCGCCGCCCTGACCCAGGGAAAGCGGGCAACCCTCTACACCCATCTTTCAGTGAAGGAGGACGACATGACCCTGTATGGCTTTGCCAGTCGGGAGGAGTTGAACCTGTTCCGGCTGCTCCTGTCCGTCTCCGGGGTGGGGCCGAAGGCGGCGCTGTCTATTCTGTCCGCCTCCAATCCGTCCTCCCTGGCCCTATCCATCATCACCGGGGACACCAAGCCGCTGCTGGCCGCCCCGGGTGTGGGCAAGCGCATTGCCCAGCGGATCGTGCTGGAGCTGAAGGACAAGCTGGCCAAGGAGCAGGGGGAGGCGCTGGAGCAGTACACGCCGCCTCAGGACGGGCCTGCCCTGGGGGAGGACAAGCGGAGCGAGTCCGCCGCCGCCCTGGCAGTTCTGGGCTACAGCCAGGGGGAGATCAGCCAGGCGCTCAAGGGCATCGACCTGGAGCAACTGACCCTGGAACAGATCATCAAGGAAGCGCTGAAGAAAATGATGAAGTGAGGGTGTGGGCATGAGCATTGACTACGCAGATACGGAATACCGTCCGGAACCGCTGGTGACCTCCACTCTGTCTCCCGGGGACGAGGCGGAGCTGAGCCTCCGGCCCCAGCGCCTGTCGGAATATATCGGGCAGCAGAAGGCCAAGAGCAACCTGGATGTCTTTATCCAGGCCGCCAAGCTCCGGGAGGAGCCGCTGGATCACGTCCTCCTCCACGGCCCACCGGGCCTGGGCAAGACCACACTGGCGGGCATTATCGCCAATGAGATGGGCGTTCAGATCCGCATCACCTCCGGCCCCGCCATCGAAAAGCCGGGTGATCTGGCTGCGCTGCTGACCAATCTGGGAGAAAACGACATCCTGTTTGTGGACGAGATCCACCGGATGAACCGGGCGGTGGAGGAGATCCTCTATCCCGCCATGGAGGACTATGCCATCGACATCATCATCGGCAAGGGCCCCTCCGCCAACTCTATCCGGCTCGATCTGCCCAAGTTCACCCTGATCGGAGCTACCACCCGGGCGGGCTCCCTGTCCGCTCCGTTGCGGGATCGGTTTGGCGTCAACCTCCGGCTGGAGCTATACACGCCGGAGGAGCTGTGCCTCATCGTCCAGCGGTCTGCCGGGCTGCTGAACGTTCCCATCGAGGCGTCCGGCGCCATGGAGATTGCCAAGCGCTCCCGGGGTACTCCCCGGATTGCCAATCGGCTGCTCCGCCGGGTGCGGGATTTCGCCCAGGTCCGGGCGGGAGGCGTTATCACCCGGGAGGTGGCAGACGCCGCCCTTACCGCGCTGGAGGTGGACCAGCTGGGCATGGACCAGATCGACCGCCGGATGCTCCGGGCCATTATTGAGCAGTATGGCGGCGGCCCGGTGGGGCTGGAGACTCTGGCCGCCACCATCAACGAGGACGCGGTCACGCTGGAGGATATGTACGAGCCATATCTGCTGCAAACCGGGTTTCTCACCCGTACGCCCCGGGGCCGGTGCGTCACCCAGGCCGCCTACGACCATCTTCACATCTCCTATCCCGGTCAGCAGCTGAGTCTGTAGATTTTTCCGGTTTTTTTGTCATGCGGCTGTGGCCTGTCTGAATCAGCGGTTTTTTACATGATTTTAACGTGTATTCGAAAAAAACCTGAAAAGAACCTTGACATCCGGCGGCTTTCGCTTTAATATACAAGGAGATTGTTCTTGATGCGTAATGTTTCCATTGCGGTTGAAACCGCTTCCACCGACGAGGAGCTGTGCCGTCTGACGATGCAGGGGGACAGCGCCGCCGGGGAGTCACTGGTTCGGCGATACAATCGCCTGGTTCGATGCTGCTGCCGCCCCCTGTTTCTCATGGGTGGCGACCAGGAGGATCTGATCCAGGAGGGTATGCTGGGTCTGACATTGGCAATCCGAAGCTACGACGTAGATCGTGGCTCTTCCTTCCGTACTTACGCAGAGCGGTGTATCCGCACCCGGCTGTATACCGCCATTCGAGACGCCTCCAGCACCACCCATGCCCCGCTGAACGAGGCAGTTCCTCTGGAGCCGGATGACCCGGTTTGGCTGTCCTATCAGGACGACCCGGAGACGCTGGTGGTAGACCGGGAGGCTTTTCAGGAACGTTTGAGGCAGTATCAACAGCAGCTCACCCTCCTGGAGGAGCAGGTGCTGGCCCTGTATTTGCAGGGGCTGTCCTATCAGGAGATCGCCCAGCGTCTGGACCGCAGCGTCAAGTCGGTGGACAATGCCGTGCAGCGAATCAGAAGGAAGCTGCAATCACCCCGTTAGATCCGGCCGTAATCAGCTGTATCTATATCATTAACGCCCGGTCGGGCAATTTTTGAGAAGAGAGGATCTCAATTATGTACGAAGATAAGGTTTTGATCTGCAAGGATTGCGGCAAGGAGTTCGTCTTCACTGCCGGCGAGCAGGAGTTCTATGCTGAGCGGGGCTTCCAGAACGAGCCTCAGCGCTGCAAGAGCTGCCGTGACGCTCGGAAGAACGCCACGCGCGCTCCCCGTCAGTTCTTCACCGCAATCTGCGCCAGCTGCGGCAAGGAGGCCCGGGTTCCCTTTGAGCCCAAGAGCGACCGCCCCGTCTATTGCAGCGAGTGCTTCGCCAGAATGCGCGGCGAGCGCTGAGACGCGCCCAGTCAAAATTGACCTGTCAAACGCCCTCGGACATCGCTCCGGGGGCGTTTCCGTCTTTCAAATTGGCACATCGCCCCTTCTCATCCCCGGAAGAATGTGTTATACTACATCATATTGATACATCTGGTTCATCTTGTCGACAACGAATCAATAAAGGATGGCCCTCTATGAAAACCCTGCTTCACTGCTGCTGCGCCCCCTGTGCCAATATGTGCATCGACACCCTCCGGGAGGAGGGACGGGAGGTCGTCGGCTTCTGGTACAACCCCAACATCCACCCGGTCACCGAATATCGGGCCAGGCGCAACACCCTGGAGGCGTATGCCAAGACCATCGACCTCCCTCTGGTGACAATCAACGACTACGCCCTCCGGCCCTTTGTCCGGGCGGTGGCGGAGGATATCGAAAACAGGTGCGTCAAGTGCTATGAGATGAGGCTCTACCGGGCGGCGGAGTACGCGGCGGAGAACGGCTATGACAGCTTCACCTCCAGCCTGTTTATCAGCCCCTATCAGAAGCATGATCTCCTCCGCCAGGTGGCCCAGGCCGCCGGGGAGACGTACCATGTGGAATTCCTCTATCGGGACTTCCGCCCTCTGTTCCGCCAGGGACAGGATCGGGCCAGAGAGCTGGGGTTCTATATGCAAAAATACTGCGGCTGTATCTTCTCCGAGGAGGAACGGTACATCAAGCCGAAAAAGCGTATTCCATAGGCGCTCAGAGAGAGGGAGAGGCTTATGACGATCAATATTCTGGCGGTGGGGGATGTGGTGGCCCAGTCCGGGCTGGACTGTCTCAGCCGCAATCTGCGCCGTATCCGACGGGAGGAGAAAATCGACTTTACCGTGGTCAACGGCGAGAACGCCGCCGGAAACGGCCTCCTCCCCCATCAGGCGGAGGAGATACTGGACGCAGGGGCCGACGTCATCACCCTGGGCAATCACACCTGGGGGAAGCTCCGTATCGCAGACACCCTGGACGTCAATCCCTGCCTCCTGCGGCCTGCCAACTTCGCGCCCCGCTCTCCCGGCCGGGGCTGGCACGTCTATGACGGGCCAAGGGGCCTGCGGATCGGCGTGGTCAACCTGATCGGGCGTGTCTCCATGGACCCCAATGTGGAGAACCCCTTTACCACAGCGGACGCGATCTTGAAGCAGATGGAGGCGGACGTCATCCTGGTGGATTTCCACGCCGAGGCCACCAGCGAGAAGCTGGCCATGGGCTGGTACCTGGACGGGCGCGTCTCCGCTCTGTGGGGCACACACACTCACGTCCCCACGGCAGACGGACAGGTGCTCCCCGGAGGCACCGGATATATCACCGACCTGGGAATGACCGGCCCCGCCCATTCGGTGCTGGGCGTCAGGCCGGAGCAATCCATCAACAAGTTTCTCGGGGGCCTGCCCCAGAAGTACGAGGCGGCGGAGGGCCCCAGCAAGCTGGAGGCGGCAGTGTTCGCCCTGGATACCACCAGCGGCCACTGTATCAACGTCAGACAGCTCCGGCTGGACGACAGCCGCCACAAGTGAGGAGAATTACAGCATGGCAGATGAGGAAAAGCAGTTGCTTCCCGACAGCGAGAGCATCACGCGGGACGGGACGCTGTCGGAAAACGGTGCGCCGGAGCAGAAGAAGAACACCTGGCAACAGGACGTATACGGCGAGCTAAAAATCCTGACGGTGGTGCTGGCGGTGGTCATCGTGGCCTTTCATTTCATGACCCAGCTCATTGTGGTGGTGGGCAGTTCCATGTATCCCACCCTCCACGACGGGGACCTGCTGCTGGCCTGGCGGCTGAATTACGAGCCTCAGGCGGGGGATGTGGTCATCATCCACAAGGAGACGGAGGCCATCCAGGAGACCATCGTCAAGCGGATCATCGCCACAGGCGGCCAGACGGTGGAGATCGACTACGCCGAGAACAAGGTCTATGTGGACGGCGTGCTACTGGTGGAGAACTATCTGAACCAGGAGGATGAGGACATTATGGAGGAGAAGGGCGATGTGACCACTGTCGTCGTCCCGGAGGGCTCCGTATTCGTCATGGGAGACAACCGGAACCACTCCACCGACAGCCGCTTCACCCAGGCCCTGGGCCTGGTGGACGAGGGCTATATCATAGGCAAGGCAGTCTGCGTCTTTTTCCCCTTCCAGCACGCCCAGTGGCTGGGGACGTAGCAACGTTTTTTTCGTTTTAGACTGTCAAAAAAGCGCTTGAGGCTCCCGCAACAGAGTAGCGGGGGTGCGGAGAAGGGGGCAAAAAGCCCCCTTCGCGTGCAATAAAAAACGATTTTAGAACTTTTCTAAGGTTCTAAAATCGTACTCAGCGTGTAAAAAAGGCTTTTTGACACGCTGAAACGCACCGCCTCACCAGGGCGGTGCGTTTGCTTTAGCCGTTGTTTCTAGCGAAAAGACACAGAGAAGGCTGCGCATACCGAAAGATCTGGCGTGTGTTCAGCTCCTCCTCAGCTTCCCGGCCTTCTGATCCTCCGCTGCCTGCGCCTTCATGACGTTGTGCTGCTTCTTTCCGGTTGCGGTGTAGGGCAGCTTATCCACAATGCGGTAGTACCGGGGCTTTTTGTAGGCGGAGAGCATTTCGCTCTCTGCGGCGAACTCCACCAGATCCCGGACGGTCAGCCTCGGGTCGGAGGCCTTGACGTAGGCCACCACCGACTGGCCCCGAACGGGGTCCGGTACCGCCGTAACCACAGTGTCCTCCACCCCGGGGCAGCCGCTGAACACCTCCTCCACCTGGGAGGGGTAGATGTTCTCTCCGGAGGAGATGATCATGTCGTCCTTCCGGCCGCTGACGGTGACAAAGCAGTCCTTGTCCCAGGTACCCAGATCTCCGGTGTACATCCAGCCCCGGTAGAATTTCTCCCGTTCCATGTCCGGGTTGTTGTAATAGCTGTAGGTGCTCTTGGCCGGAGACCAGAGGATGATCTCTCCCACCGTTTTCCCGTCCTGGGGCACCATATCCTCCGGCTCCGCCCGGCCGTTCCCGCACAGCCGTACCACCCGCACTTCGTCATCGATGCAGCTCCGTCCCGCCGTCCCCGCATGATCCGGCAGATCGTAGGGGCGGAGAAAGGTGTTCCAGAGGGTCTCCGTGGTGCCGTAGCCGTTGAAGATGTTGGGAGTCAGTATTTTCAGGTACTGGATGCAGGCCTCCTTTTCAAAGGGCGCGCCCATGGTGACCAGGCCCTTTACATGGCTCAGATCCACCGGATTTTTCTCCTGTGCGCGGGCCAGCATCTCCAGAGAGGAGGGCGCCCCCATCAGAAAGGTGACCTTGTACCTCTCGACCCACTGGAGGCTCTGCTTGGGCATGAACACACGCATGGTCAGCACTGTGGCCCCCACATAGAAGGCCGGACAGGGCCCGCCCACATGGCAGCCGCCCTGGTGAAACCAGGGGGTCATATTCAGACAGACATCGTAAGCGTTCATGGGATAGTGCATGATGATATCGTGAGCGGAGAGTACCTCGTTGATGTCGTTTACCGGCACACACTTGGGCAGGGCCGTAGTTCCGGAGGTACACAGCCGCAGCACCTCGTCGTAGATGTGGGGACGCACCGCCATCACGGGGTCCGTCTCCGGCTGTCCGTCCAGATACGCGCGGTAATCCACATGACCGGAGGGAGGCGTCTCATCCTTCAGATTGTCCGCCATAATGAACCGGGCAGGCTTCCAGGAGGACATCTCCTCCGCCTTTTCCACCGTTCTGCGCACCTCGGCGGAGTAGATCACAGCCTTGGGCCGGTTGTGCTCCAGCAGCAGGGCGATCTCCCCCGGGGACAGGTTATAGTTCACCGGATTGAGAATGGCCCCTACCTTTCGGGGCGCCACATAGCTCACCCCAAACTCCGGGCAGTTGAGCAGTATGCACATGACCACGTCATTCTTCCCCACGCCGTCCGCGGCCAGAGCGTGGGCAAACCGGTTGGCCTCCCGGTTCAGCGCGTCATACGTCCAGGTTCGATGGGTCAGGGGGTCGATCATGGCCTCCTTGCCGCCGTAACGCCGCACATTGCGGAGAAAACCGTTGAGCCAGGTATACTCATGCTCAAAGGTGTCGATGAACATCTCGTCATTGTAGGTTCGCTGCATAGACATTGTCTGTCCCTTCCTGCTTTGTTTGTACTCATTTTACCCATAAATGGGAAGCTTCCATCCCTTATTCTCAGCGATAAGCGTAATTATACGCCGATTTCATCCGCTGTCAAGCGGATTGCGGAGCGGGCTTATATTTTTGCACTCCACATTATCTCGTTTTCATAAACATATTATCACGTTTCTGGGCCTGTGTCAAGTGGCATGAAGCAACACAGCAAAAAGACTCCCCAAAACCACAGGACGGTTCAGGGGAGCCTTTGCCTATTCGATCCGTTCAGAGCAGGACATCCACGGCCACGCTGGCGCAGGACACCTCGCCCATGTACTTTTTCACCACTTCACAGTGGTAGGGGTCGTTCTGGTATTCGTCCAGCACCTCCGGCCCATCCAGCAGGACCTCCAGGATGATGTCATAGGAGCGGGCCGAATGGAGAAAGTCCACCCCCACCGAGATATCCCGAATGGTGGAGACCTTTCCCTCCATGGAGAGGATGATGTCCTTTGCCCGGCTGACGTTTTCCGGGCTGTTGTCTGTGAGCTTAAAACAGACGACGTGCTTCATCATGGCGTCAAATTCTCCTTTTGGGCGGCAATGCCTCAGTAGTTCTCTGCACGAACCTCAAAGTAGCTCTGGGGATGTCCGCAGACAGGGCAGACCTTGGGGGCCTTTTTGCCCACCACCAGGTGGCCGCAGTTGCGGCATTCCCACATGGTCAGCTCGCCCTTTTCAAAGACCTGCTGCATCTCCACGTTGTGGAGCAGAGCCAGGTAGCGCTCCTCGTGGGTCTTTTCAATGGCGGCCACCATCCGAAACTTGGCGGCCAGCTGCTTGAAGCCCTCTTCCTCCGCAACCTGGGCGAATTCGGCGTACATGGTCGTCCACTCGTAGTTCTCACCCTCGGCGGCGCTTTTCAGGTTCTCCGCGGTGTTGCCGATGCCGCCCAACTCCTTGAACCACATCTTGGCGTGTTCCTTCTCGTTGTCCGCTGTCTTTTGGAAAATGGCCGCCAGCTGCTCATAGCCCTCTTTTTTCGCCACGGAAGCGAAATAGGTGTACTTGTTCCGAGCCTCGCTCTCGCCAGCAAAGGCGGTCTTCAGGTTCTGTTCCGTTCTGCTGCCCTTCAATTCCATAGCAGTTACCTCCCTGGCAGATGGTAATATAGGTTTTGCTGTGCTGCATCTGCTGTCATGCACAGATTACCACCTTTCCCGCATTTTGTCAATGTCTTTGCCGTTACGGCT
This sequence comes from Clostridiales bacterium, assembly GCA_021205695.1. GTDB lineage: Bacteria > Bacillota > Clostridia > Oscillospirales > Oscillospiraceae > Onthomonas. The sequence goes on along the minus strand of JAJPXB010000008.1, from coordinate 40,896 downwards.
GGCGTCCGTGATGTGTTCATAACGGACGGGATCTGCCGGGCACAGGCAGGGGAGAGGAAGAAAAAAAGCCCCCGAACCCTGCGGTTCGGGGGCCTCGCGCTGCTCCTCCGGAGGAGGAGACTGATTTTTACTTACAGATGATGTCCACTGCGGTATAGGAGCTGCCGGTGTAGCTCTTATAGGCCCGGACTGCGTAGTAGTAGTGGGTGCCGCTGACTGCGGTGGAGTCGGTGAACTTCACGGTGCTGCCGCTGGAGATGGTGGCAATTCGCTCAAAGGCGCCGCTGGCATTGCGACGGTAAATGTAGTAGCCCTCCGCGCCGGTCACCTTGTTCCAGCTCAGGGTGACAGAGCCGGAGCTGGTGGTCAGAGTGAGTTCAGGCTCGCTCAGCCGCCACAGGCCGACCACGGTGTAGGCGCTCTGCGTGGCGCTCACGAAGGCCCGCACGGAATAGGTGTAGTCGGTGCCGCTGCTGACGTTCTTGTCCAGGTAGCTCAGGGTATCCACATCACGGATGGTGGCGATCCACTTGTAGCTGCCGCTGGCGGTCTTGCGATAGATCATGTAGCCGTCAGCGCCCTCCACCTTGGTCCAGGTGACCTGGATGCCGCTGGCCTGGTTGGCGGCCTTGGCGGTGGTGGGAGCTACCCAACGGACTGCCACGCCGGTGGTGTTATACAGGCTGGTGCGAGTGGTGCCGTCCTCTGCCACGCAAGCCACCGTGTAGCGATAGATCTCGCCGGTGACTACGTCGGTATCCAGATAGCTGGTGTCAGAGGTGACAGCGACCACTTCCCAGGCTGTCCAGGGGGTAGAGGTGGAAATGCGCCGCAGGACCTGATACTGAACCGCGCCGTCCACGGCCTCCCAGGTGACGGTGATGCCGGTCAGGCTGTTGGTGGCGCTGACCAGAGTGGGCACTTCCAGAGTGCTGTACTGAGCGGTGAGGGTGCTGTCGCCTGCGGTGGTGTACACCGTCTCAGCGGTGACCTCCTCGCCGTTCTCGTCATACCAGCCCTCGAAGGTGTAGCCGTCCAGCGTGGCAACGGGCAGCTCGCCGATGGCGCTGTCATAGGTGACGGCGATGCTGGTCGGGTCAACGGTGCCGTCGCCGGCGTCCAGCGTGACGGTGTAGCTGTTGGCAGTCCACTGGGCATAGAGGTATGCCTTCAGGCCGCCGTTGGCCAGGGTGTTCTCATCGGTGTAGTAATCGCTGAAGTCGAAGGTGCCGCCACTGGCGTAGCTGTCGCCGGAGCCGTCCGCCTCAGTGTTCCAGCCAACGAAGGTGTAGCCCTCACGGGTGGGCTTGGTGGACTGGATGGTAAGGGTGTCCTCGTTAGCAAAGTTGTTGCTGGGGCCGCCGGTGCCGCCGTTAGCGTTGTAGTAAAGGGTGTTTGCCATACGGCGAATGGTCAGGGTGTTCTGGGCTTCTGCGGTGGCGGAATCGTTTAACAGGACGATGTCGCCGCTGTCAGCCAGGGTGGCGGTGACCACCACCTTGTACACGCCGGACTCGAGCACATTGCCGTTGATGGTCAGGGTGCTGCCGGTGGCGCCCTCGATGGCCTCGTCGTCCTTATACCACTGATAGCTGTAGCTCAGGCCGTCGATGGCGGTGACCTCAGCGGTCAGATCGAAGGAGGCCAGGGAGGAGGACCAGGACATGGACCACGTGTTTTTATTGTAGCCAGAGGTCAGGGTCACGGTAAAGCCCGCAACAGACCACAGGTAGATCAGCTCATGGTTGTTGGGGTTGGTGACGACGGTTTCAGAGGTGATTTCGGTGTAGGTGCCGTCCTCGTTGACGATGTACCAGCCCTCGCCGGAGAAGCCGTTCAGGGTGGGAGTAGGCAGCTCAGGATAGGCGGAGCCATAGGTCACCTCGATGGTGCTGTCCTCCAGGGTCGCGCCGTTGCCGTTCAGGGTGACGGTGACGGTCACGCCTGTCCAGACGGGAACATAGGTGGCGTCGCCCATGACAGTCTCAGCGACAGCGTTGCCCTCTGCGTCTGCCCAGCCGGAGAAGATATAGTTCTCCTTGGTGGGAGTCTCGCCCTCATAGGCGGGCGTGGCGGAGCCGTTGGCCAGCTTGGTGCTCTGGAGAACGTTGCCCTCGTCGTCCACATAGGTGACGGTGGCATACCCGGAGGCGGCCTTCAGAGCCACGGTGGTGGCCTTGTCTGTGAAGGTCAGGTCGGTGAACTCGGAGCAGTTGTCCTCAGAGTACCGGCTGCCGGACTTGTCGTTGTACCAGCCGTAAACGCCCTCCACGCCCATTTCGGATGCGGCGATCAGGGTCAGACCGGCGGTGCTGCTGTTATAGGTCTTGGTGTAATAATAGATGTCATCGCCGGCAGAGTCTGCGGTGTTGCCGTAGACCTGGCCGCCGCTGATGCTGACGTAGGCCACGCCGGAACTGGCATAGGCGTAGATGCCGCCGCCGTACTTGGTAGCGGTGTTGCCGGTGATGACGCCGCCAGTGACGACGACCTTCCGGGCGCTGATGGCGCCGCCATTGTTGGCGGTGTTGCCGGTAATGGTGCCGCCGCTGACGTTGACGGCCACGCCTGCCACAGAGCAGTAGATGGCGCCGCCAGTGCTGCTGGCAGTGTTGCCGGTGATGGTGCCGCCCTTGATGTTCAGGGAGTCGCCGCTCTTGAAGCTGCTCAGGCTGATAGCGCCGCCGGAGGATGCATTGCCGCCGGTGATGACGCCGGAACCCACAGAGTCAGCGATGCTGATGGACAGGGTGAAGGTATAAGTGGTCACACGGGAGAAAGCCATGACCGTCCCGCTGCCGTCGCCCGTCACGGTATGGCCGTTCAGATCGATGGTCAGGTCGAGGGAGGTCAGCGCATTGCTGCCCCAGCTGAAGGTGACGCACTCGACAGTGTCGGCCACCAGGGTGACAGTCTCGGTCTGCGTGCCGCCCAGGCTGGCCAGGGACTCCTTCACGGCGTCCAGAGCGTCCTGGAGGGTGACGTAGTACACGCCGGTGCTCTCCACACGGGCGACGCACAGGCTCCACTTGGCGGTCAGGGTGCTGTCGCCTGCGGTGGCGTAGATGCTCTCGGAGGTGACCAGGTTGCCCTCTGCATCGTACCAGCCTGCGAAGTAGACGGTGGGATCAGAGGAGGTAGGCGTGGGCAGCTCGCCGATGGCGCTGTCATAGGTGACGGCGATGCTGGTCGGGTCAACGGTGCCGTCGCCGGCGTCCAGCGTGACGGTGTAGCTGTTGGCAGTCCACTGGGCATAGAGGTATGCCTTCAGGCCGCCGTTGGCCAGGGTGTTCTCATCGGTGTAGTAATCGCTGAAGTCGAAGGTGCCGCCACTGGCGTAGCTGTCGCCGGAGCCGTCCGCCTCAGTGTTCCAGCCAACGAAGGTGTAGCCCTCACGGGTGGGCTTGGTGGACTGGATGGTAAGGGTGTCCTCGTTAGCAAAGTTGTTGCTGGGGCCGCCGGTGCCGCCGTTAGCGTTGTAGTAAAGGGTGTTTGCCATACGGCGAATGGTCAGGGTGTTCTGGGCTTCTGCGGTGGCGGAATCGTTTAACAGGACGATGTCGCCGCTGTCAGCCAGGGTGGCGGTGACCACCACCTTGTACACGCCGGACTCGAGCACATTGCCGTTGATGGTCAGGGTGCTGCCGGTGGCGCCCTCGATGGCCTCGTCGTCCTTATACCACTGATAGCTGTAGCTCAGGCCGTCGATGGCGGTGACCTCAGCGGTCAGATCGAAGGAGGCCAGGGAGGAGGACCAGGACATGGACCACGTGTTTTTATTGTAGCCAGAGGTCAGGGTCACGGTAAAGCCCGCAACAGACCACAGGTAGATCAGCTCATGGTTGTTGGGGTTGGTGACGACGGTTTCAGAGGTGATTTCGGTGTAGGTGCCGTCCTCGTTGACGATGTACCAGCCCTCGCCGGAGAAGCCGTTCAGGGTGGGAGTAGGCAGCTCAGGATAGGCGGAGCCATAGGTCACCTCGATGGTGCTGTCCTCCAGGGTCGCGCCGTTGCCGTTCAGGGTGACGGTGACGGTCACGCCTGTCCAGACGGGAACATAGGTGGCGTCGCCCATGACAGTCTCAGCGACAGCGTTGCCCTCTGCGTCTGCCCAGCCGGAGAAGATATAGTTCTCCTTGGTGGGAGTCTCGCCCTCATAGGCGGGCGTGGCGGAGCCGTTGGCCAGCTTGGTGCTCTGGAGAACGTTGCCCTCGTCGTCCACATAGGTGACGGTGGCATACCCGGAGGCGGCCTTCAGAGCCACGATCGTGCCAGCAGTATTAAAGGTCAGGTCGGTGAACTCCACGGAGTTATCCGCAGAATAACGGTTGTCGATCTCGTCCTTGTACCAGCCGTAAATCCCATCCACGCCCATTTCAGAGGCGTCGATCAGGGTCAGGCCGCTTGTTGTGCTGTTCTTGGTCCTGGTGAGGAAGTAGATGTCGTCTCCGGTGGTGTCCGCAGTATTGCCGTAAACCTGGCCGCCGCTGATCGTCACCTTCGCCACACCGGTAGCAGGATAGGAATAGATGCCGCCGCCCCGGCCGGTGGTAGTTTCGTTATCTGCATCAACGAAAGCCGTGTTCCCGGTGATGACACCGCCGGTGACGTTGACCAAACGGGCGTAAATGGCGCCGCCGTTCTTGGCGGAGTTGCCGGTGATGGTGCCGCCGCTGACGTTGACGGCCACACTTGCCACAGAGCAGTAAATCGCGCCACCGTAATTAGCAGTGTTGCCGGTGATGGTGCCGCCCTTGATGTCCAGAGAATCGTTGGACTTGAAGCTGCTCAGGCTGATAGCGCCGCCGGAGGAGCCGCTGCCGCCGGTGATGACGCCGGTGCCCACGGAGTCAGCGATGCTGATAGTCAGTGAGAAGGCAGTGGCACTGTAACTGGTTGCCCGTGTGAATGCCATGACCGTTCCCTCGCTGTTGCCGTCCACGGTGTGGCCGTTCAGATCAATGGTCAGGTCAAGGGAGGTCAGCGCACTGCTGCCCCAGCTGAAGGTGACGCACTCGACAGTGTCGGCCACCAGGGTGACAGTCTCGGTCTGCGTGCCGCCCAGGCTGGCCAGGGACTCCTTCACGGCGTCCAGAGCGTCCTGGAGGGTGACGTAGTACACGCCGGTGCTCTCCACACGGGCGACGCACAGGCTCCACTTGGCGGTCAGGGTGCTGTCGCCAGCGGTGGTATAGAGGGTGTCAGAGGTGACCAGGTTGCCCTCTGCATCGTACCAGCCTGCGAAATAGACAGTGGGATCAGAGGAGATGGGAGTGGGCAGCTCGCCGACAGCGCTGTCATAGGTGACGGTGAGAGAGGAAGGAGTCACCTCGCCGCCGTTGGCGTCCAGGGTGACGGTGTACTCATTCGCCGTCCAGGTGGCGGTGTAGGTCACGTCCTCAGTGACGGTATCCGCAACTGTAGGTTCCCAGCCGTTGAAGGTGTAGCCCGTGCGGGTGGGGGTGCCCTCAAAGTCGGGAGTGGCGGTGCCTTCCTCTACGGTGTAGCTCTGGTCTTCGAAGATGACCTCATTGTCCACGCCGTCGGTATAGGTGACAGTGTAGGAAGCGAGGGGTTCAATGACAACCTTCAGGCCGATGCTTCTCAGCAGGTCAGAGGTAGCTATATAGCAGAGCTCCACAGAGCCGCTGACCTCGATGGCGTTTTCCTCGGAGTAACGGCTGCCTTCTGCGATCGTGCTGTCGTCATAAGTACCGTCCTGATACAGACCGGAGGCGTTTACGCCCCAGGCGGTGACATCGGGAAGGGTCACGGTGAGCGTGTTGCTGCCGCTGCTGGCCTGGAGGAAGATGTCGTCACCGGCAGTGCTTGCAGTGTTGCCGTAGATGACGTTATTGCCGGTGGACAGGTCCAGGGTGGTGTTGGAGCTGGCCGCTCGCTGCACGTAGATGCCGCCGCCCTGGCCGCCGCTGTTGCCGGTGATGACGCAGTTGGTCAGCGTCAGGGTGGAGCCAGCCGCAGATTTAATCGCGCCTGCGCCGCTGGAGCTGGTGCTGGTGTTGCCGGTGAAGGTGCAGTTGGTGGCTTCGATGGATTTCGTGACAGACACTGCGCCTGCGCTAGATCCGGTGTTGTTGGTAAAGGTAACGCTGTCAAGTGTCAAGGCGATATGCTTTTTGGAGTCGGAAACGCCGATACCGCCGGCATAGCTGGTAGCGTAGCCGTTGGTGATGGTGCCGTTCTTGACAGTGAAGTTGAAGTCAGCGCTGGTGTAGCTGCTGCCGCGAGAGAGCCAGATCACGCCCTTGGTGCTGGTGGTGTCACCAGTGCCGGAGAGGGTATGACCGTTCATATCCAAGGTCAGGTTCAGATCGCTCCAGCTGCCGCCGGTGGGGGGTGATAGAGAAGCTGATGTTCTCGGTCACGTCTGCCAGCATGGTGATGGTGGAGCTGGACTCGAACTCGCCCGCGGGGGCGTCTTCCTTCCAGGCCTCGCCCACCGCGTCAAAGGCTGCCTGAAGGGTCTCGTACTGGACATCGTTATACTCCGCCACATAAGAGGCGGTATCGTCCTCTTCCTCGTCCGCATCGGTCTCGTCCTCGACTTCTGCGGCCAATTCGTCGGATGTCTCGTCCTCGACCTCTGCAGCCGGTTCGTCGGAAGCCTCGTCCACGACTTCCGCAGCCGGTTCCTCGGAGGTTTCCTCCACCGCCTCCTCGGGCTCGGCGGTCTCTTCCGCCTCGGCGTTCTCAGAGACGTCGTCGGCGGGCTGCGAGTCGTCTTCCACCACTTCTTCGGCGTCGGCGGTTTCCTCCGCCACGTCGGCCACAGCGGCGGAGACGTCATCGGTCTCATCTTCGACGCTGGTAGCCATAGCGGGGACAAACAGACTGAATGTCATCGCCAGGGCTAACAGGCCGCTGAGCAGCCGTTTCCACTGATTGGTCATTGTGCTTACTCCTTTCATTATAACGGAAGCCCCCGTACCGCTATCCTCATTGACATGCGGGCGCAAACAGAGCGCAGAGAGCGGGGCGGAAGGCTTCCTGATATCATATGGTAAACCGGAGGCATGGCGACCGGAGAACCAACGGCGGGAGGGGCGGGGTTCTGTGTCAAGATTTGGCAATCCACCCCATTAAAGTTATTTTACCATCGGAACGATTGACTTGCAACAGTTTTTCTGCTGATTTTCATAAAATTTCACCGGACGCTTTCGGCAGCTCCCGTGGAAGGGCGCAGGGCGGGCTGCGTCGGACGCCGAAAAAAGCCGACGGCGCCCGCCTGAAAAGTGCCGTCGGCCCACTGGCGCAGGCGGCTCCGATGTGATACAATAATAACATAACATCAGCATTGCGAGGAGGAAGTGTTATGTCAATCGGTTTCATCAAGTCGCCTCTGGAGATCATGGAGCTGATCCTCTACATTCTGGCCCGCATTGACGGCCCTGTGGGGATGGGGGATCTCACCGATCTGGCCCTCTGCGACGAGGGGGTGGACTATTTCCAGTTCGCGGACGCGCTGGGCAAGCTGAAGGAGACGGGCCATGTCGTTGTGGACGGGGACGGGCTGATCTCCATCACCTCCAAGGGCCGGAGCAACGGGAAGACCACCGAGGAGGAGCTGCCCTACTCCGTTCGGGTGAAGTGCGACCGGAACGTGGCCGCCCTGAACCGTCGGCTCCAGCGGGCCCGCCAGGTGCGGACGCAGGTGAGCGCCCGGCCGGACGGCTCCGGCTACACCGCCCGGATGGTGCTGGACGATGAGCAGGGAAATGTCATGACCCTGGAGATGATGGCTCCGGACCGCACCCAGGCGGAGCTGCTGTGCCGCAGCTATTCCGCCCAGCCGGAGCGGCTGTATAACCGACTGCTGTCCCAGCTGCTGGAGCAGGGGGAGAGCTGAACCGGCGCCGCGCCATACAGGAGACAACGCCCCGCCTGATCGAGCGGTCGCGCGGGGTGGCGAAAGGGCCGGACGCTCCGCTCCACGGTGCCCGGCATATGATCTGCCGCAATACCCTGACGGGAAAATGACATATCGACCGCAAAGAGCATCCGCGTCCCCGCCGGGTGCTTTTTGTCGGCCGATTTCCCCGAAAGACCGCCCCAAGCCTTGAATTATCGGCCCCAAACGGATATAATAAACCGGAATCACCGATATATAATGACAGAATAGGGGGATCTATATGACCTTTACCCAGTGGCTGGAGGAGATGGGCCGCCACACCGTCGCCATTGTGGGCATCGGTGTCTCCAACGTGCCGCTGATCCGCCTGCTCACCGACCACGGCGTCAGCGTCACCGCCTGCGATAAACAGACCAGAGAAAAATTCGGAGACGACGCGCTGCTCCACGAGCTGGAGGCGCGGGGCGTCCGGCTCCAACTGGGAGCGGGCTACCTGGACGGACTCGACCAGGACTATATCTTTCGCTCCCCGGGCATCCGGCCGGACATCCCCGCCTTTGAGGCGGCGAGGGCAAAGGGCAGCACCATCACCTCGGAGATGGAGGTGTTCTTTGACGTCTGCCCCTGCAAAAAGATCGCCGTGACCGGCTCTGACGGCAAGACCACCACCACCACCATCATTGCAAAGCTGCTGGAGGCCCAGGGGTATACCGTCCATCTGGGGGGCAATATCGGCCATCCCCTCCTGGCGGAGACGGGGGAGATGAAACCGGAGGACATCGCCGTGCTGGAGCTGTCCTCCTTCCAGCTCATGACCATGCGCCGCTCCCCGGAGATCGCTGTGATCACCAATCTGGCCCCCAACCATCTGGACATCCATAAGGGGATGGAGGAGTATGTGGCCGCCAAGGAGAACATCTATCTCTGGCAGAACGAGGGCGACAGACTGGTGCTGAACCACGACAACGACTACACCCGCAGCTTTGCGGCCAGGGCCAAGGGAACGGTCACCTGGTTCGCCCGGCAGACCCGGGCCCCCTCCGGCGTGGCGCTGGAGGACGGAGCCATTGTGGTCAGGGGCGACCGGAATGTGATGCCCGTATCAGACATCCTCCTCCCCGGTGTCCACAACTGGGAGAACTATATGGCCGCCATCGCCGCCGTAGACGGCCTGGTGGCGGACGAGACCATCCGCGCCTTTGCCAAAACCTTCGGCGGAGTGGAACACCGCATCGAGCTGGTGGCGGAAAAGGGAGGCGTCCGGTACTATAACGACTCCATCGCCTCCAGCCCCAGCCGCACCATCGCCGGCCTCCGCTCCTTCCGGGAGCGGGTGATCCTCATCGCCGGGGGCTACGACAAGCACCTGGACTACGCCCCTCTGGGACCGGAGATCGTGGCCCACGCCAGGGCCCTGGTGCTGACAGGGGCCACCGCAGGGAAGATACGGGCGGCGACAGAGGCCGCCCCCGGGTACGACCCGGCGCTGCTGCCCATCTACGACGGGCTGGATTTCGCCGGTGCGCTGGAGCAGGCAAGGGAGATCGCCCGGCCCGGAGACGTGGTCATCCTGTCCCCGGCCTCCGCCTCCTTTGACCAGTTCAAAAACTTCATGGTTCGGGGGGACACCTTCAAGCAGCTGGTGCGGGCGCTGCCGGAGCTATGAGAGGAGAGAACAGACTGTGAACTATTTCGACTGCCTGGCCCGATTGAGCCAGACTCCCGGCCCCTCCGGCTTTGAGGAGCGGGTCGCAGACGTCGCCTGTGCGCTGCTGGCTCCGTTGACGGACGAGGTGCGCCGTGACCGGCTGGGGAGCGTCATCGGTCTGCGCCGGTGCGGGAGAGAGAACGCCCCGAAGATCCTGCTGGACGCCCACCTGGACGAGGTGGGCCTGATCGTCACCGGCATTGAGGGGGGCTTTCTCCGCTTTACCTCTCTGGGGGGCATCGACCCCCGCATCCTGCCCGACCGGGAGATCACCGTTCTCACCGACCCGCCTATCCTGGGGGTGGTGGCGGTGAAGCCGCCCCATGTCATGGATGGGGAGGAGAAGGAAAACGTCGTCCCCATCAAAGACCTGTACCTGGATATCGGCATGAGCCAGGCCCAGGCGGAGCAGGCCGTCCCCCTGGGCACGCCCATGGTCTACCGGGAGGACATCCTCCGTCTGGCGGGGGACCGCATCGCCGGCAAGAGCCTGGACGACCGCTCCTGCTTCGCCGTTCTCCTGCGCACCCTGGAGCTGCTGGAGGGGGAGACGCTGAACGTGGACGTGGCGGTCCTCGGCTCCTGCTTTGAGGAGACCTCCGGGGACGGGGCGCGGACGGCCACCTTTGCCGAGCGGCCGGACTGCGCCGTTGCGGTGGACGTGACCTTCGGCATCTCCCACGACGGACCGGAGGAGACCGGCTTTGCCCTGGGCAAGGGACCGGCGGTGGGCATCGGCCCCAACTGTGCCCATTGGATGGTGGACGCCCTGCGGAGGGCCTGTGCCGCACGGGGGATCGGCTGGAACCCGGAGGTCATGGCGGGCAACACGGGCACCAACGGCTGGGAGATGCAGGTGGCCCGGGAGGGCGTCCCGGTGGCGCTGGTGTCCCTGCCGCTGAACTATATGCATACGCCCCTGGAGGTCATCTCCGAGGAAGACGCGGAACAGACCGCCCGTCTGCTGGCGGACTTTCTGCTGGGGCTGAGAGAGGAGGACGGTGTCCTGTGCTGGAAGAACTAAAGACCCTCTGCGCCCTCTCCGGCGTCTCCAGCCGGGAGGAGCAGGTGCGGGACTACATCCGCACCCAGGCGGAGCCATACGCCTCCTCTGTACGGGTGGACCGCCTGGGCAACCTGATCGTGGAAAAGAAAGGGGCCAAGCCCGCTCCCGGTGCGCTGCTGATGGCCGCCCACATGGACGAGGTGGGCATGATGATCGACCGCATCCATAAGGACGGCACGCTGGGCTTTCAGTTCGTGGGCGGCGTGAACCGCCAGGTGGTCATCGGGAAAAAGGTCTATGTCGGCCCCAATCGTGTCCCCGCAGTGGTGGGGATGAAGCCCATCCATCTGACCACCGCCGAGGAGCGGAAAAAGGTCCCTCCCACGGGCAAGCTGTATCTGGATATCGGCACCGACTCCCGGGAGGAGAGCGAAAAGCTGGTGGAGATCGGGGACGTGGCGGTCTTTTCCGACGACATCCGGGAGTTTGGCGACGGACGGCTCAAGGCCAAGGCCATCGACGACCGGGTGGGCTGCGCCGTCCTGCTGGACCTGCTCCGCCAGGAGCTGCCCATGGATGTCACCTTCGTCTTTACTGTCCAGGAGGAGGTGGGCACCCGGGGAGCTCTGGGCGCGGCCTTCGCCCTCCAGCCCAAAAACGCCCTCATCCTCGAGGGCACCACCGCCGCCGACCTGCCCGGCATGGAGGGCGGCGCCCATGTCTGTCGGGTGGGCGGCGGGCCCGTCCTGCCCTTTATGGACCGGGGGAGCATCGCCAGCCGGAGACTGTTCCTGCTCCTGCGCCGTCTGGCGGAGGAGAACGGCATCCCCTGGCAGACCAAGGAGTATATCGCCGGAGGAACGGACGGCGGAGCCTTTCAGCGCAGCGGCGCAGGGGCAAGGGTGGCGGGCCTGTCCGCGCCGGTGCGGTATCTCCACGCCCCCTCCAGCGTCGTATCGATTGAGGATTGCCGCAATATGTGTCGCCTGGCCCGTCTGTTCGTGGACGCCATGGCTCAGGAGGTATGACTATGAACACATTTGAAACCCTGTCCCGGCTGACCCAGACCCACGGGGTCTCCGGCAACGAGGGGAATATCCGCTCACTCATCCGCTCTCTGGCACAGCCCTACGCCGACGACATCCGGGAGGATGCCATGGGCAACCTCATCGTCCACCGGGCGGGGAGGGGGCCGAAGCTGCTCTTTTCCGCCCACATGGACTCGGTGGGCCTGGTGGCCACCCATATCGATCAGGACGGGACCATCCGCTTCGGCACCCTGGGGGGACTTTGCGTCCCTGACCTGATCCAGCAGACCTTCCGGTTCCAGAACGGGGCCTATGCCCTGTGTTGCGCCAGGGAGGACAAGCTGGAGGAGGCCAAGCTCCGGGACCTGTACCTGGACATCGGGGCCGCCGACGAGCGGGAGGCCAGGGAACTGGTTCAGGTGGGAGATACCGCCGCCTTCGTCAGCCCCCTGAAGCACCTGAGTAAGAACCGAGTCTCCGGCTGCTTCCTGGACAACCGCGTCGGCTGTCTGGCGCTGCTGAAGGCGCTGAAGGACGTCACCGCCCCCGCCAACGATCTGTACTTTGTGTTCAGCGTCCAGGAGGAGGTAGGCACCCGCGGGGCCAGGCCCGCCGCCTTCGGGGTCGATCCGGACTACGGCATCGCGGTGGATGTGACCTGTCCTGACGACGTCCCGGGAAGTCTCCATGAGGGCACCGCCGTCATGGGCAGGGGCGCCGCGGTGAAGGTGCTGGACCGTTCGGTCATCTGCGCCCCCAGCCTGGTGAAGCGGCTGAACGATCTGGCTGCGGCCAGGGGCATCCCCGTCCAGCCGGATCTGCTCAGCTGTGGCGGCACCGACGCAGGGCCCATCCATACCACCCGGAAGGGCGTCGTGACCGGGGGCATCTCTGTCCCCTGCCGCTATACCCACTCCGCCGTGGAGCAGTGTGACCTGGAGGACCTGGACGCCTGCATCCGCCTCATCCGGGCGGTCTGTGAGGAGGAGCTGCCTGCCGTATGAGTACATTGGAGCTGTCACCCCGCACTCTTGCCCTGGCAAAAGAGGCCCAGGACGCGCTCCGGGATCGGTTTGACGCCATCGACGAGATGGCGGAGCGCAACAGCCGGAAGGTGCTGGCGGCCTTTCAGACCCATCGGGTAGCGGAGGCGTGCTTTGCCGGGACCACCGGCTACGGCTACGACGACCTGGGCCGGGACACCCTGGACAAAATCTATGCGGACATTTTTCAGACGGAGGACGCCCTGGTGCGGATCCAGTTCGTCAACGGCACCCACGCCATCGCCTCCTGTCTCTACGGCGTGCTGGAGCCGGGTGACGTGCTGCTCTCCGCCGTGGGGGCCCCTTATGACACCATTCAGGGGGTCATAGGCATGACCGGGGACTATCCCCTGAGTCTGAAACGCTACGGCATCGAGTACCGGGAGGTGCCCATTTCCCGGGAAAACGCCCCGGACCGGGCCAAACTGGCCGAGATGGCCGCCGACCCGAAGGTGAAGGCGGTGCTCATCCAGCGCTCCAAGGGCTACTCCACCCGGGCCTCTCTCTCCGTCCGGGAAATCGGGGAGCTGATCGCCGTGGTGAAGTCGGTCAATCCCGGGGCCGTCTGCATCGTTGATAACTGCTACGGCGAGTTCGTCGAGGAGCAGGAACCGTCCCAGGTGGGGGCGGATCTGGTGGTGGGGAGCCTCATCAAAAACCCCGGCGGCGGGCTGGCCCCCATGGGGGGGTATCTCTGCGGCAGGGCAGACCTGGTGGAGCGGGCCTCCTACCGCCTCACCGTCCCCGGCATCGGCCGGGAATGCGGGGCCACGCTGGGAAACAACCGCGCCCTCTACCAGGGGCTGTTCCTGGCCCCCCATACGGTGGCCCAGGCGCTGAAAACGGCGGTCTTTGCCGCCCGCATCATGGAGGAGCTGGGCTATGACACCGAGCCCCACTCCTGGCAGGAGCGGCACGACATCATCCAGATGATCTCTCTCCAGACGCCGGAGAAGGTAGAGCGGTTCTGTAAGGGCATTCAGGCCGGTTCTCCGGTGGACAGCTTTGTCACACCGGTGCCCTGGGCCATGCCGGGCTACGACGTGCCGGTCATTATGGCGGCGGGAGCCTTTATCCAGGGGGCCTCCATCGAGCTGTCCGCCGACGCCCCCATGCGGGAGCCGTACACCGTCTACCTCCAGGGCGGTCTGACCTACGAGTCGGGCAAGACGGGCATCCTGCTGGCAGTGGAGGAGCTGCTGAAAAACGGGACAGACTAATTGGCATCCGCCCCATAGTCAAAATAGGCGTCCGAGGCGTCCGAAGCGCTGTCGAACTGGCTGAAATAGGTATAGGCGTCCGGCACCTGGCCCAACAGGACCGTCTCCGCCACGGTGAGACGGGTGGTCACCGTCTGGGTGGCCAGACCGTCGGGCAGCAGCAGGACTACCTCCGTCTCCAGCACCAGCTCCAGGGTGTGAAGGGACTGGTTGATCCCTGCCGCCGTGAGGGCGCTTTCAAACTGTCCCTCCACCCGGGAGACGGAAAGCACCCGCACCGGGATGCTCCATCCCCGGCCGGAGAGGACGGAGAGCCCCGTCAGCGTCCCCACCGGAACGGAGACGGTGCTGTCCTCCATGGCCTCCAGCTCATCCAGAAGGGAGACGGTCAGCGTCTCCCGCAGCAGGTTGGCCTGCTCCATCCGGGTGGTGACGGCGGAGAGGGTCCCGCTGTCGTCGTAGTGCAGCTCCACCAGATTTTGAAACGAGCCGTCGCTCTCGATGCACTCCGTCAGCACCGAGGCGGCCGTCCGGGCGACCCGGTTGGACAGCTCCGCCTGGGTGACGGCCAGGATGACGGGCCGAAGCTGACAGCTCATCCAGACGATGACACCGACGCCCAGCCCCAGCCCAGCCAGCAGACTGAGCGCCAGCTGCCGGGCAGGGGAGAGCCGGTGACGGCTCCCGGGCATCTTCGGAACGGGACTCCCTCTTTTCACGGAAACACCACCTCCCCCTCAGCGTGCCAAAAATCTTTTTGACACGCTGAGTACGATTTTTGAACTTTAAAAAAGTTCTAAAAATCGTTTTTACTGCACGCGAAGGGGGCTTTTTGCCCCCTCCTCCGCACCCCCGCTGCTCTATTTCAGAAGTCTCAAGCGTTTTTCGATAATCTGCTCCCTATATTATATGCGGGAGAGAAAGCACAGGTGACAGAATGGACATTCAGACAGAGATCCGGGCCCTGCGGGACAGGCTGGAGCGTTGGAGCCACCAGTATTACGACCTGGACGCCCCCACTGTGTCCGACTATGAGTACGACATGGCCCTGCGGGAGCTGGAGCGTCTGGAGGAAGCGCATCCGGAGCTGGTCACACCGGACTCACCCACCCAGCGGGTGGGGGGCCAGGCATTGGCCCAGTTCGTGGAGGTTCGGCACGAGGTGCCCCTCCGGTCGCTCCAGGACATCTTCGAGCCGGGAGAGCTCACCGACTTTCTTCGAAAGGTGGAGGAGCAGTCCGAGCAGCACCGCTGGGTCATGGAACCCAAGGTGGACGGCCTCTCCGTCGCCCTGGAGTATGTGGACGGGATCTTTGTCCGGGGGGCCACCCGGGGAGACGGCCAGGTGGGGGAGGACGTCACCGAAAACCTCCGCACCGTCCGTTCCATCCCCTTACAGCTGAACAACGCCCCCCACCGGCTCATCGTCCGGGGGGAGTGCTATATGTCCAGGACGGTATTCCAAAAGCTGAACGCCCGGCGGGAGGAGGCGGGGAAGCCGTTGATGGCCAACCCCCGCAACGCCGCCGCCGGTTCCCTGCGGCAGCTGGACCCCAAAATCGCCGCCCAACGCCGCCTGGACTGCATCATCTTTCAGGCGCTTCTCATTGAAGGCCGGTCGTTTTCCACCGACAGCGAGACGCTGGACTGGCTGGAGATGCTGGGCTTTTCCGTCATCGACCATCCGGTCTGTGAGACGGAGACGGAGATCAGCCGCCGCATTGCGTCCCTGGGGGAGGACAGAGAGCGGTACCCCTTCGACATTGACGGGGCGGTGGTCAAGCTGGACGACCTGGCCCAGCGGGAGCTACTGGGGTCTACTGCCAAGTTCCCCCGGTGGGCGGCGGCGTGGAAGTATCCACCGGAACAGAAGGAGACGGTACTCCGGGACATCGTCGTTCAGGTGGGCCGGACGGGCGTGCTGACCCCCAAGGCAGTGGTAGACCCGGTGCGTCTGGCGGGCACCACCGTGACCAACGCCACCCTCCACAACCAGGATTTCATCACGGAAAAGGACATCCGCATCGGCGACACCGTCCTGCTGCAAAAGGCGGGGGAGATCATCCCCCAGGTGGTCAGCGTGCGGAAAGATCACAGGCCGGAGGGGACGGAGCCGTACCATTTGCCCGCCTTTTGCCCGGTCTGCGGCGCACCGGTGCGCCGGGACGAGGACGGGGCGGCCTTCCGCTGCACCGGGGCGGAGTGTCCTGCTCAGCTGGTGCGCAACATCACCCACTTCGCCAGCCGGGAGGCCATGGACATCGAGGGCCTGGGGCCTGCGGTGGTGCAGCAGCTGGTGAATGCCGGGATGCTGTCCAGTCCTGCCGATCTCTATACCCTGGATGAGAGCCAGGTGGCTCGGCTGGAGGGGATGGGCGTGAAGTCCGCCCACAACCTATCCCTGGCTCTGGAAAAGAGCAAGGGGCAGGGGATGGCCCGGCTGCTCACCGCTTTCGGCATCCGCCAGGTGGGGAGCAAGGCTGCCCAGACCCTGAGCTGCACCTTCCCCACCCTGGACGCGCTCATGGAGGCCACCGCGGAGGAGCTGACGGCGGTGGAGGACATCGGCGACATCACCGCCCGGAGTCTGACGGAGTGGTTCGCCGCGCCCCAGTCTCAGCACCTGATCCGGAGGCTCCGGGAGGCGGGCGTCAGCTTCGAGAGCCGGGAGGAGCCGACAGGCAGCGCCCTGGCGGGCAAGACCTTCGTCCTCACCGGAACGCTGACGGCCTACACCCGCGCGCAGGCCAAGCAGCTCCTGGAAGCCCAGGGGGCCAAAGTGGCCGGCTCTGTCTCCAAAAAGACCAGCTATGTGGTGGCGGGGGAGAACGCCGGCTCCAAGCTGGCCCGGGCCAACGAGCTGGGCATCCCGGTACTCTCTGAGGAGGAGCTGACCGAGCTGCTCCGAACGTCCTGACGTAAACCCAAAAACACACTCCGGAACAAAATCTCCGGAGTGTGTTGTGTTTTACAGTAATTTTGTGTGCGGCTGTCAGATCAGCGTCCCCGCCTCCTGGTACAGCAGGAAGTGCCCCGCAAAGAGCAGGCCCACCGTCGCCTCCGGCCCCATGGGCCATTGCAGCTCCCGCTCCCGCTTCCAGTGGGTGAGCCGGGCGAACAGCCGGAACAGCCCCCAGCCCAGCACGGCGCCCAGAGTGTTCATCACCAGATCGTCTACGTCGGTGGCCCGGAAGTTGACCAGCTGGCTCAGCTCCACCAGCAGGGAGCAGGCGAGGCCACCCAGCAGCGTAAGATGAAATCTGTCTCTCCTGTCCCACAGAAGCGGCGTGAGAAAGCCAAGAGGCACGAAGAGCAGCACGTTGAGCAGATACCCTGACGGGTCGATGCCCTGGGAGAAGGGGTGCAGATTCACCTCATTGCAGCTCCAGCGGACGCCGTTTTGCAGCGCCTCCCCCAATGTGCCCGCCCCGGTGACCGTCCAGACGCAGGCGATGTAGAGGACGTACAGGGCCATCCACAGCCATCGGGTGCCCTCCATCTGCCGGACGCCCTGCGCCGCCTGACAGCGGCGGAGGATAGCGGACATCCCCAGCCAAGGCAGGACGGCGGCGGACAGCTCATAGAGCAGCTGTAAAAACGCCCCGCCGTCGGGAGAGAAAACTGCACAGGTCAGCAGAAACACCCCGGCGCAGACCAGGGTGAGGACGAGAAACAGCATGAGATCCTCCTTTCCGGCGGGTATCGTTCCTTTGCGTCAGTCCGTGATGGTGAGGGTCAGAGATTCGGCAAGCGTGTCCGTTTCTGCCCCAACCTTGTAGCTTTGGGCAGAAGTCAGACCGGAAAACACAAATGATGTCTCACTGTCTGTCAGGGTAGCGTACATGATTGGCTCGTCACCGTCGGTGGTTTTGGTGTATAGGTAGAGCTGAATCTCCACCCCGTCCGGAATATCGTCTGCGGATACTGTGATCTCCCCTGTATTGGTGATTAGATAGTCCTGGGTGACCTGCACCTCTGTCTCATCCGCGGCCAGCTCCAGGGTCACGTCGCTGTCGCTGAGAGCGGTTCCCTCCGTGTTCCTCTGGGAAACGCTGACATCTGTGGCTGTAGTGTCGACGACGCTCTCTGATGCCTGGCCGGAGCAGCCCGCACAGGCCAGAAGGCAGAATGTCATGGCCAATAGCAGAAGACCATTTTTCTTCATCATCATTTTCCCCCTTTCTCCGTCTGTACCCGCAGGGGCCTCACCGGAGACCCCTGCGGCACAGCTTATTCTGTTTCCTCTGATTTAGAATCCTCCGGCTCCGGCCCCTCCGCCGTATCGCCCTCCGGTGCCGTCTCCGGGGAGGGCGTTGGCTGCGGCTCCTCTGCCAGTTCCGCTTCGGCGGGCATAGTGGGCGGCTCGGACAGGGGAGGGGCCTTCGGCTTCGCTGCCTCCTCCGGCTCCTCCGGCAGCGGAGGCGCCGCCGGGAAGGTGATGATGGCTTTGAACAGGTCGCCGTCCACCACCAGGTCGAACTGCCCGCCCTGGATGTTGGTGAGATTTCGGGCGATGGACAGGCCCAGGCCGCTGCCCTCGGTGGTGCGGGAGGCGTCGCCCCGGACGAATCGCTTCATCAGCTCCTCCGGTGGGACGTTCAGCGCTTCGGCGGAGATGTTTTTCACCGTGACCACATAATCGTTTTCCCCATGGGCCACGTCCAGATAGACCCGCGTCCCCGGCATGGCGTACTTGGTGCAGTTGCCCAGCAGATTGTCCAGCACCCGCCACAGGTGATGGCCGTCAGCCAGAATGGGACAAGGCTCCTCCGGGGTGGTGAGAATGGTGGTCAGTCCGGCGTCTTCCAGCCGGTCGCTGTACTCCGCAGCCGCCTGCTCCACCAGCTGGGCCACGTCCAACCGCTCCAGCTGGACGGACACGGTGCCGCTGGCCGCCTTGGAGGCCTCAACCAGATCCTCCGTCAGCGTCTTGAGCCGCTGGCTCTTTCGGTCCAGCACGTCGATATACGTCCGGATCGTCTCATCCTGGATATCCGCCTTTTTCAGCAGATCCACATAGTTGATGATGGATGTGAGGGGGGTCTTCAGGTCGTGGGAGACGTTGGTGATGAGCTCCGTCTTGAACCGCTGGCCCTTGACCTCCTCCTCCACCGCCTTTTTCAGGCCCTGGGAGAGATTGCCCAGGTCTCCGGCGTGCTCCTTCAGGTCGGGGAGCATATGGCTGCTGTCCACCGTGGCGTCCAGCCTGCCGTCCACCATCTCCTTGACCGTCTTCCGCAGCCTGGCCCAGTCCACCGCCCACTTGCAGGCCAGGACCACCGGGGGCGCCATCAGCAGCAGGAAGAGCAGCAGCGCCGGGATGGGATCCCAGTAGACCAGGTCGTCGAAGCCAAAGATGAAGATCAGCCCCACGACCAGATAGTAAACGGCACAGCCCAGCAGCAGCTTCCAGTAGAGCGCCCACTGGGAGACGATTTTTTTGCATCTGTCCAAGACGCCCCTGCCCAGTCTGCCGCACCAGCGGAGAAGGCGGCAGATCAGGCTCTGCCGGCCCACCGTCCGGGTCTTGATCTGGGCGGTGAGGACGACCCAGGCGATGAGGCAGCCCAGCGCCCCCACCAGACCGGCCAGGCCCCAGACCAAGGCGGAATAGCTCAGAGGCATATCGTTCCAGTAGAAATCGGAAAAGATACAGGCGGCCCCGATGACCGCCGCAGCGACCACGGCGACGATCGCCTCGACGGGCAGTTTGTTCAGCCCCCGGAGGGACAGCTCGCCCTGCCGGTTCCAGCCCCAGGACCAGGTCATCTCCGCCAGCAGCCCCAGGAAGAGCAGCAGGCTGATCGCCGTGATCCACGCCGCAGGGGTGATATACTGCTCAAACTGCTTCTGGCTCAGAAGGTAGTCCTCGTACCCCTGGGAGAAGGCGTCGTATACGGGATAGCTCTCGTCTACCCAGGCATAGATTGTGTAATACGATTCGTCGCCGGTGTAGACGTAATAGTAATAGGTAGAGTCCCCGTCGTAGGCGGTATCGTAGGCCTCCTCCTCGACCGCCGTCTCTGCGGCTTCGGTGTCCGTGGAGTCGGTGTCGGATTCATCGACGGCTTCTTCATCGACGGCTTCGTCATAATAGCCGTAGTCCTCGTCTGCATAGACGCCGTTGATATAGAGAGAGCCGTCAGCGGCGGCGGACAGAACGCTTCTCCAGCTGCCGTACGCATTTGCCAGGCTCTCGGCCAGAGAATCCCGTTCGTAATAGTAGGCGGAGGTATAGCTGGTCAGACGCCACTCCTCCTCCGTGCCACAGACCAGCACCCAGTCGTCGGTGGCGGTGAGATCCAGATAGTGGCCCACGTTCTTCTCGACACCCAGCTCGTAGGCGCTGCACATGATGAGATGGCGGTACATCTGTTCCGCCTCCTCCACCGTCTCGTCGCAGTTGGCCAGGAGGATGTCGCCGTCCTCGCCCGCGACTACATAGCGGAAGTTGGTCTCGTCGGCGGAGAGCATCTGACTCAGATCCTCGTACCACTCCTGGCCGGGGGCGGTCAGCTCGTCCCGATACTGCCAGAGAAACAGATATTCTTTTGTGTACTCTTGATACTCGTAAATCGTATCCTCAGTGGTGGGGTCGTAGTCCGACCGGTAGCTGGATGCCAGAATGATCACCACTCCCGTTCCGGCGCAGATGACCACCGCCAGCACCCAGGCCAGCAGAAAGGCCAGAGCCTTGACCACACCGGAGCCCCGTAGGCGGAATCCCTTTTTCATTTTACAGCACCTCCATTATTATGTCAACTTGAGATATTCTGGGAAAAAGCTCATCCCTCCAGCTTATACCCCATGCCCCAGACCACCTTGAGGTACCTGGGATGGGCGGGGTCGATCTCCAGCTTTTCCCGGAGATGCCGGATGTGGACGGCCACCACGTTTTCGCTGCCCAACAGGGGATCCTTCCACACCGCCTCATAGATCTGGGCGCAGGAGAGCACCTGGCCGGGGTGCTGCATCATCACCCGGAGGATGTTGTACTGCGTGGTGGTCAGCTCCACCGCGTCGCCGTCCAGCGTCACCTGCTTGGCCCGGTCGTCCATGACGATGGGGCCGACCTGGAGCACGTTCCGATCTCCGTTTGCCCGGCCCCCCAACTGGTTGTACCGGCGAAGATGAGAGCGGACCCGGGCCAGCACCTCCATGGGCTTGAAGGGCTTGGTGATGTAGTCGTCCGCCCCTACGTTGAGCCCCTGGATCAGGTCAACGTCCTCGCTCTTGGCGGTCAGGAACAGGATGGGGACGTTGCTGTTGGCCCTGATCTGCCTCGTGGCGGCAATGCCGTCCATTTGAGGCATCATCACGTCCATCAAAATCAGATCCACCCGATTTTCCCGCAGCACGTCGATGGCCTGCCTCCCGTTGTAGGCCCTGAGAACTTCATAGCCCCCGTTGGACAGGTAGATCTCCAAGGCTGCGACAATATCCCGATCATCGTCTACGATCAAAATGCGATCCATGGCATTTCCCTCTTTCCTCCTCTGTTGTGAGCCTATTGTAACAGGCATTTCTTAATTTGGGCAGCGCAATTTCTTAAGAATTGCTTAAATCTTCCCCAATGTTGTTATGCAATTTCCCTTTTTGCTGGAATCCATGGAATATTCCAGCGCTTTTCTCTGCCCACGGCCGACGCCCCTTCACGGAGAGCCGCAAACCCCCTCCTCCGGTGGCGCGGCCGGCCCCTGTGCGGGGCCGGTGCGGCGGGGAGAATCCTCTCCTGCGGCAGCAGGGAGAAACTCGGCCTCGGCTTCGGTATCGGTATTGGTATTGGTATTGGCTTCGGCATCGGCTTTGGTTTAGCTATATTTGCCATGCGCTGCCATGCGTTGGCATAGCGCTGCCATGCGTCGGCATAGCGCCGCCATGCGCGCCCGCTCTGTTCCGCTCTCACGCCGACAAAAAGCGCCCGCAGGTTGCGGACGCTTTTGCATATCTCTGAGGGGATTATTTGACCTCATGCCCCTTGGCACGGATGACGTTGACCACATGATAGACGTACTCCTGGCACAGCTCGGCCGTCTCAGCCTCCACCATGACCCGGATGAGCGGTTCGGTGCCGGACTCCCGAACCAGAATACGGCCTGCGTCGCCCAGACGGTTGGTCACATTTTCCACGGCGGCCTGGACGTCCGGGTCGTTTTGGGCGGCATCCTTGTCCTTCACCCTGACATTGACCAACAGCTGAGGGTAGACGGTCATGGGCTCGCACAGCTGGCTCAGGGTCAGCCGCCGGGCCTGCATGACCTCCATGACCTTGATGGAGGTCAGAATGCCGTCCCCGGTGGTGGCGTACTTGCTGAAGATGATGTGACCGGATTGTTCCCCGCCCAGGCGGTTGCCGTGCTTGACCATATATTCATAGACATATTTGTCTCCCACGTCGGTCTTGACGTAGTCGATGCCCACCGCGTCCAGAGCCTTGTAGAGGCCAAAGTTGGACATGACGGTGGTGACTACGGTGTTGGTGACAAGCTTATCCCGGTCTTTCATATACCGGGCATAGAGGTACATGATCTCGTCTCCGCTGACCGCCTTACCGTTCTCGTCCACCGCCAGACAGCGGTCGGCGTCGCCGTCGTAGGCAAAGCCCACGTCCAGATGGTTCTCCACCACGAACTTTTGAAGGGTCTCCAGGTGGGTGGAGCCGCAGTTAAGATTGATGTTGGTGCCGTCCGGCTCGTTGCCGATGACGTACACCTTGGCCCCCAGCGCCTCAAATACCACCTTGCCGATGGACCAGGCGGAGCCGTTGGCACAGTCAAGGCCCACCCGTTTGCCCCGGAAGGAGTGAACGGCCAGGGAGATCAGATAGGCAATATAGCGGTGCCGTCCGGAGTCATAGTCAAAGGCCGCGCCGATATCCGCCCCGGTGGCGGCAGGGATCTCCGGGCCCCTGCCGTCCAGGTAGGCCTCTACCTTGTCGATGGCCTCCTGATCCATCTTCTCGCCCTGGTCGTTGATGAGCTTGATACCGTTGTCATAGAAGGGGTTATGGCTGGCGGAGATCATGATGCCGCAGTCAAAGCTGTCCACCTTGGCGATATAGGCCACGCTGGGAGTGGTGGTCACCCGGAGAAGGTATACGTCCGCCCCGGCGGCGGTGATGCCCCCGGACAGAGCGAATTCCAGCATGTAGCTGGAACGGCGGGTGTCCTTGCCGATGACGATACGGGCACGCTTGCCGTCGATGGGGTGCTGGTTATAATACCAGCCCAGGAAAAAGCCCACCTGATAGGCCCGCTCGGCGGTCAGCTGTACATTGGCCTCGCCCCGGAAGCCGTCGGTCCCGAAATACTTTCCCATACTGAATTCCTTCCTTTACCTCTGGATTGGGTTTTATTCATCTGCTGCCTGCAGACGGAGGAAACCGGCTCCTCAGAGCCGATGTTAAAATCAGAGCATTGCATATTGTATCACAGCCGATGGCTTTTTCCAACAGGGGATTCAAAATTTTTCCCGGATGAAGGAGACGCCGCCGCTACAGTCCGGAATGGCGATTGACAGCTTTCGATACATTTGTTAAAATAGGAAAGCAATTGATCGTACGGCGCTCCGGCGTATCGCAAGCCGGAGACATGAAAGGACAAACACGCTATGAGCTTACATATTCTGGGAACCGGCAGCTATCTGCCTGCCACCGTCGCCACCAATGACGACCTGGCAAAGCTGGTGGACACCAACGATGAATGGATATCCACCCGCACAGGCATCCGCTCCCGGCACGTCTCCACCGATGAACCTGCGTCTGTTTTGGCAGCCAAGGCGGCCAAGGCGGCTCTGGAAAACAGCGGCGTCCGTGCAGAGGATCTGGATCTGATCCTCTGCGCCACCGTCAGCGGGGAATTTATCGTGCCCAGTATGGCCTGTCTGGTGCAGCGGGAGATCGGGGCCACTTGCCCGGGCTTCGATCTCAACGGGGCCTGCTCCGCCTTCCTGTTTCTCATGGAGACGGCGGCAGCCTACCTGTCCACCGGCCGGTATCAGAAAATCCTCATCGTCGGCACCGAACAGATGTCCCGTATCCTGGATTGGACGGATCGCTCCACCTGCATCCTCTTTGGCGACGGCGCAGGGGCCGCCGTGCTGGGGCCGGGGGAGGACTATCTCGGCTCTCACATGACCGTCAAGGGCGGAGAGGAGGTGCTCCGGGTCCCCACCCACAAGGGCATCTCTCCCTTCTGGACCGGCGGGGAGGAGCATCCCTACGTCTATATGAACGGCAGCGAGACCTATAAATTTGCCACCCGCTCCATCCCGCAGGAGGTGGAGGCGCTCCTGTCCCAGTGCGGCGTGGAGCAGTCCGAGGTGGACTGGGTGATCTGCCACCAGGCGAACCGCCGTATCATCGAGGCCGCCGCCCGGCGGCTCAAGGGCATCCCGGCCGAAAAGTTTCTGATGAACATCGATCACTGCGGCAACTGCTCCGCAGCCAGCGTCCCCATCCTCCTGGATGAGTGCAACAGACAGGGCATTTTCCACCGGGGCGACCTGATCCTGATGTGCGCATTTGGCGGAGGACTGTCCAGCACCGCCTGCCTCGTCCGGTGGTGAGGGCCCTTTCCGCTAAGCCACCGATATGTCCTCCCTTTTAAAGCCTGTAAAGCAGAAATGCTTTACAGGCTTTTTGCGCCGATTTTGGAGAAATTTTGTCTCAATTTGGCTCTTGCTATTGCCTTTTTTGCCCGAGTCCTGTATAATAACAAATAAATTACATTTGGTTACAGGGCTGTAATCATTTTCTGTCACTCCAGATGATGACAAGGGGAAAGACATCTATTCATGCACAAACGAAACGAAAGGAATGATACGACGATATGACCAAGACGAGCTTTTTCACCCGCCTTCTCTCTGTCCTGCTGATGGTCTGTCTGCTGCTGACCGAGCTTGGGCCAAGCCTGGCCTGGGCAGCCGAGACAGACGACGGCGATATGACGCAGGAAGCGGCCGATACGGCAGAGATCGACGGCTCCGATGAAAACGCCTCCCAGGAGACGGAGGAGGATGGCTCCGATATGGACGCCGCCTCCGAGACAGAAGGGGAGTCGTCCGATGAAGATATCGCAGAGGATACCTCCGACACGGATATTTCGGATGACAGTGCCGACGAGAACGCCGCTTCGGAAACCGGCGACGCCGACGACTCCGCCGGGGAGGAATCGACAGAGACGGTCTCCGAGGAGGACGACACCCTCGCAGAGGAGAAACAGGCCGAGCAGGACGCCATGGCCCAAATCGAATCCGTTCTGGCCACAGCCATGGTTTCCGACGAGACAGATTATGATTACGCCACCGAGCTGGCAAAATTTCCGGAAAGCTATCAGACCTATTTGAAGAAGCTTCACGAGACCTATCCCAACTGGATCTTTGTGGCGGTGGATACCGGCCTGTCCTGGGATGACGTAGTCAATGGGGAGTACGGCTCCAACAGCACCATCGACTACAACCTCAACGGCACCACTGATGATCTGCTGCTGAACAATCACAGCGGTTATTACAGCTCCTCCAGCTATTCCAGCACCAACCATTACAAGCCCATTGACGGCAACCATGTCAGCGCCAGCCGGGCGGCTGTCGCCTATTACATGGACCCCCGGAACTTCCTGACGGCCAAGTACATTTTCCAGTTCGAGGATCAGACCTACAGCAGCGTCCAACAGCTCTCCGGCGTTCAAAAGGTATTGAAAAACGCCGCTGACTCCAGCAGCAGCTCCAGCAAGGGCCTGTATTACACCACCAAATACGTCAATACCAGCGGGGAGACGGTCAGCCTGAGCAGTCTGAACAGCATCTACGGCTCAGACTACTCCTCTATCATCTACAATGTGGGCGTTGCCACGGACGTCAGCCCCTATTATCTGGCCAGTAAGATCGTCCAGGAGACCGGAGCTGTCACCACAAACCAGTCCATCAGCGGAACGGTGAGCGGCTATGTGGGCTATTACAACTTCTACAACATCGGAGCTACCGCCTCCACCACCGGTACTGCGGTGCTCAATGGCCTGGCCTATGCCAAAAATCACGGCTGGTATAACCCCATCCTCGCCCTGTATGGAGGGGCGGAGTTCCTGGCCAGCAGCTACATCAGCAAGGGGCAGAACACCAGCTACTATATGCGCTTTAACGTGAGCCCCGACCGGTACTATTCCGCCTATAGCCATCAGTATATGTCCGCCACCTATGCCGTGGCGTCGGAGTCCATCACGACCTATAACGCCTACAATGCCTCCGGCGCAGTCAGCAGCGCCTTCCTGTTCTACATCCCTGTCTTCGACGATATGCCGGATAAGGACTCCACCGTCCGTCTCAGCGGCACGAATACGGGCACCACGACCACTGCGACGACGTTGTATTCCTCTCCTTCCATGAGCTCCTCTGTGGTTTCGGTTCCCAAGGGAACGACGGTCACTGTGCTGGGCGGTTATCAAACCGAGTCCACCGGCTATACTGAGCGGCTCTATTACCCGTACTGGTACCAGGTTAAGGTCACGGTTTCCGGCACCACCTATACCGGTTATCTGAGAGAGTCCCAGGTGTCCCTGTCCTCTGCCTATACGATCAAGACAGGCAATACGAAGTCCATCTCCTCCACACTGACCACCACAGGTGATGCGGGGACGATTTACTACGAGACCAGCGATCCCAGTGTGGCCACTGTCTCGGACTCCGGTGTCATTACGGCCGTGGCTGCCGGCACCTGCACCATCTATGCAATCAGCGGAGCCGGCAGCTTTGACGCCATCGGCGTGACGGTCTCCGACACCGCAAGTACCGTTTCTCTGAGCACCCCAACGCTGACCTCCGCATCCAACGCCACCTCCGGCATTACAGTGAAGTGGGGCGCAGTGAGCGATGCGGACAGCTACCGTGTCTATCGGAAGGTCTCCGGTGGTAGTTGGTCACTGATTGCCACTGTTTCTACCACCAGCTATACAGACACTGCCGCCACCGCAGGCACTACCTACATTTACACGGTTCGTGCGGTCAACGGTTCGACCCTCTCGGGCTATAGCTCTACCGGCGTTACCTGCATGCGCCTGACCAACCCCAGTCTGACCTCCGCCACGGCCTCCTCCAGCGGCATCACAGTGAAGTGGGGTGCGGTCACCGGAGCCAAGGGGTATCTGGTCTACCGGAAGGTTTCCGGCGGCAGCTGGTCCCGCATTGCTACGATTTCCAGCAGTTCTACTGTCAGTTATACGGACAAAGAGAATTTGATTTCCGGGACGACTTACATTTATACTGTCCGTGCAGTGAACGGCAGCTATCTCTCTTACTATAGCACCTCCGGTATTTCGGCAAAGGCCACTATTACAACAACCACGCTGTCTACCCCTGTTTTGACTTCTGCCTCCAATGCAACCTCCGGCATAACGGTCAAGTGGGGCGCAGTGAGCAATGCCACCAAATACCGAGTGTATCGAAAGGTTTCCGGCGGCAGTTGGAGCACGCTTACCACAATCACTGGTACCAGCTACACCGATACCACAGCATCCTCCGGTACCACCTACATTTACACTGTCCGGGCAATCAACGATTCTAATATATCCGGCTATGATTCCACCGGCGTCACCTGCATCCGATTGACCAACCCCAGCCTGACCTCCGCCACGGCCTCCTCCAGCGGCATCACAGTGAAGTGGGGTGCGGTCACCGGAGCCAAGGGGTATCTGGTCTACCGGAAGGTTTCCGGCGGCAGCTGGTCCCGCATTGCTACGATTTCCAGCAGTTCTACTGTCAGTTATACGGACAAAGAGAATTTGATTTCCGGGACGACTTACATTTATACTGTCCGTGCAGTGAACGGCAGCTATCTCTCTTACTATAGCACCTCCGGTATTTCGGCAAAGGCCACTATTACAACAACCACGCTGTCTACCCCTGTTTTGACTTCTGCCTCCAATGCAACCTCCGGCATAACGGTCAAGTGGGGCGCAGTGAGCAATGCCACCAAATACCGAGTGTATCGAAAGGTTTCCGGCGGCAGTTGGAGCACGCTTACCACAATCACTGGTACCAGCTACACCGATACCACAGCATCCTCCGGTACCACCTACATTTACACTGTCCGGGCAATCAACGATTCTAATATATCCGGCTATGATTCCACCGGCGTCACCTGCATCCGATTGACCAACCCCAGCCTGACCTCCGCTACAGCCTCTTCCAGCGGCATCACAGTGAAGTGGGGTGCAGTTACCGGTGCCAAAGGGTATCTGGTCTACCGGAAGATCTCCGGCGGCAGCTGGTCCCGTATCGCCACGATTTCCAGTGGCTCTACTGTGAGTTATACGGACAATGCAAGTCTGGTTTCTGGCACGACTTACATTTATACCGTTCGTGCAGTGAATGGAAGCTATCTTTCCTATTACAGCACCTCCGGTATCTCAGCACAGATGACTGCATCCACATCCGTCAGCCTCTCTACGCCGAGCCTGGTTTACGCTACCAATGCCACCTCTGGCATTACGGTGAAATGGGGCATTGTGACCAACGCCACTGGCTACCGAATTTACCGGAAGGTTTCCGGCGGCAGCTGGTCTAAGATCGGCACTGTCTCCGACGGCTCCACGGTCAGCTATACGGACACCTCTGCGGTTTCTGGCACCACCTACATTTATACTGTTCGGGCAGTCAACAGTTCTGGCATCTCAGGATATGACTCTACCGGCGTCACTTGTATTCGTCTGTCCAACCCCAGCCTGACCTCTGCCACTGCGTCCTCCAGCGGCATTACCGTGAAGTGGGGCTCTGTCACCGGGGCTAAGGGGTATCTCGTCTATCGAAAGGTCTCCGGCGGCAGTTGGTCCCGCATCGCTACGATTTCCAGTGGCTCCACCGTCAGCTATACGGATAACGCGAGTTTGGCCTCTGATACGACTTATATTTATACCGTCCGCGCGGTGAGCGGCAGCTATCTTTCCTATTACAATACCTCTGGCATCTCGGCAACGGCGGCGTCCTCGTCGGCGAGTTATGACAGCTACGTCACGATTGGGATGCTGAATTACCGCACCGGCCCGGGAAGCTCCTATTCCCTGGGCGGGACGCTGTCTGCCGGGACTACAGTCAGGGTTGTCTCCGGAGAGACCTATGACGTCAGCGGCGTCACATGGTATCGGGCCTATATCAACGGCGGTTATTATTACGTTTCCTCCCGTTACCTGCTCAAGACGCCCAGCCTGTCCTCCGCCGCCAATGCGACCTCTGGTGTCACCGTCAAATGGGCAAAGGTGACCAACGCCACGGGCTACCGGGTGTATCGGAAGGTTTCCGGCGGCAGCTGGTCTCAAATCGGCACCGTCTCCAGTGGTTCCACGGTCAGCTATACGGACACCTCTGCCGCTTCCGGAACGACCTACATCTATACCGTCCGGGCGGTCTACACCACCTCCAGCGGTACGATCCTCTCCGGCTATGATTCCACCGGCGTTACCTGCATCCGGCTGAGCAACCCCAGTTTGACCTCCGCCACTGCCACCTCCAGCGGCATCACCGTGAAGTGGGCGGGTGTCACCGGAGCCAAGGGCTATCGTGTCTATCGGAAGGTCTCCGGCGGCAGCTGGTCCAGAATCGCCACCATTTCCAGCAGCGCTACCCTCAGCTATACGGACAATACAGGCCTGATCTCCGGGACAACCTACATTTACACCGTACGGGCGGTGAGCGGCAGCTATCTCTCCTACTATAATTCCACCGGCGTCTCCGCCAAGGCGACCGCCAGCTCTACCCCCACTCTGGTGGACTATGTCACCACAGGGATGCTGAACTACCGCACCGGCCCGGGCACTTCATATACTCTGGCAGGAACCTTTGCCTCCGGAGCTACAGTCAAGGTGGTGGACGGCGAGTCCTACGATGTGAGCGGCACCGTCTGGTACCGTGTCTATGTCAACGGCAGCTATTACTATTGCTCCTCTCAGTACCTGAAAAAGGCGTAAGCCACCTCAAAAAGCGGCGCACTGCCAGACGGATATTCCGTCGGCAGTGCGCCGTTGCTTTTGGAAAAATTGCCTTGCGCCAGAAAGCCAGGGCATGGCTGGGAAGTAAAAAAACGGCCTTATCCCTCTGCTTCGTCCTCGCCTGCCTGCTCCCGCAGAAGCACCGCCACATACCGCCGGTAGACCAGGGAGCGGATGGCGGCCTCCATCAGGGGATGGGCACCGGAGAGCGACTCCACCGGGTCTCCGGCCAGCTCGGACAGCGCCCCCTCAAGCTGGGCGCAGAAGCAGCGGTAGGACGGCTCCATATCCTCCGGGTTGAACTCCCGCCGAAGGAGCAGACGGATCTCCTCCATGCTCAGCACCTGCTTGAGCAGGAAAATCACATACAGTGTCACCACCTGGTTCCGGCTGTACTTCTTCTGTACCGGAGCGGGGAGCACCTTCAGCTTAACATAATTATTGATCATGGAGGCGGTGACCGGGGCATTGGAGTCCGGGTAGAAAGGACAGACCGCCTGATTGAGCAGGGAGATGACCTGATCCATGTACAGCGGAATGGCCGGATACTCCGAAAAAGGCGGACAGCGATAGCTGACAAGCTGTTCCAATGGGTTCATATGGATATTAAACTCCTTCCAATATCTTCCAGGCGTCCAAGCAGCGGCAGATTTGCAGTGCTGTGCCGGAGATACAAATATGATTATGCGTGTGTTGAAAGACGGTGTCAGATAATTTTCCTTTCTAACAGTATAGCAAATATGAACAATTTGTCAAGTTGAAGAATAACGCTTGACAAATGCGACAGGATGATATAATCTAATATTGAAAACCAGATTAACTGTTTTTGAGAGGTGAGTCATATGGTACAGGCACAGATGACAGCTGCGATAGGAGCGGCAGGAGCTGCTCAGTCGGCCGATTATTTTCGGGCGAAGGATCCATACAGTGCGCTGAGCCATTTTGTCGGCTTTCTGCTGGCTGTGATCGGAACCTTCCCGTTGCTGGTGAAGGCATCCTTTGTGGGCTGCTCTGTTGCGGAGACCCTGTCCCTGTGCGCTTTTATGGGAGGCGCCATCGCTCTTTATGGGGCCAGCACAGCCTACCACACCTTCCGGCTAAACCAGACCGGCTACCTCCGGCTGAAGCGGCTGGACCACGCCATGATCTATCTCCTCATCGTCGGGTCTTATCTGCCGGTGTGCGTGTTTGGCCTGTGGGAGAGCGGAGGCAAGCTGCTGGCGGCGACGGTTTCCGGAATTGCGCTGCTGGGTATTGTGTTCACCATGTTTTGGGTGACCTGCCCCAAATGGCTGTCCTCTGCGATCTATATCGCCCTGGGCTGGATATCAGTGCTGGCCCTGCCTCAGATGCTGCAAAACATGCCCCTGGGGGCGGTCGCCTGGCTGGCGGCGGGAGGGATCCTCTACACCGTCGGCGGGGTGATCTATGCCATGAAGCTCCCTGGCCTGGAAAAGCGCATCCCGGGCTTTGGTGCGCATGATCTGTTTCATCTCTTTGTCCTGGCGGGTACTGCCTGTCATTATATCATGGTGATCGGCTATCTGGTGGTGTGATGCCTCGGGAGAGGCCGGAAGTGCCGCTGCTTTACAAAAATCGTTCGACAAAATCGGCGCAGAATCAGCGGAAACGGGTGGAACCGGGGCGGGAGAGAGCGGCTCCGGCGGGAATCCGTCGAACAGGTGCGATTCTTTTCTCTGGAAAAACCGGCTGAAATCACTATAATATTCCCTACATTCGGGCAAAAAATGGCTTTGCCCAGGGGAGGGAGCGAAGTGAAACGGGAGTGGAGAGAGGAGCGTAGCATCCGCCTGGAAAGCGGCGAAACCCTGGCTCTGGACTACTGGCTGCTGACGGAGGAGACCTGCTGGGGAGACAGCTTCGGCCTGGCGGTCACAGACAGCAGCGGGGGAGAAAAGACCATCCGCCACATCACCACCCGTCGGGAGCAGATTCTGCTCCTGCTGGGCAGGATGGCGGAGGGAACGGTCACTGCGGTCACGGCGGGGGACGTGGTGGAGGACTTCCTGGCGGAGCTTTGAACAGACAGAAAGTTTACACATTAATCCGAAGATATGGTATAATCGGGGGGCGGCACGGAATGTGCCGCCCCTTGAAATTTTTATTGCGGCTGCACTCGTAAAAGCATCCGTTGCAGGGAAACAGGAGGCGCATCCATGACTACAGACAGCAGACAATTTGCAGGCAATCGCTGCGGCTGCCGCTATGAGCGGGAGAAGGAGCACAGCGTCCGGGACTGCCTGACCTTCTACATCGACGGGCGAGTGCTCTTTGAGCGCTACTGCTACGGAGAGGCGGCGGGCCTGGTCTTTCAGTCCTGGGCCTCCGGCTTTGACGGGGAGGGGACCCTCCTCTGGGGAGAAGAACCCGCCTGGAAAGGCTATCGGGACGCTCTGCCCAAGCAGCTCACCGACATTCAGGAGAACGGCGCCGCCCTGAAATTTGACGACCGCTGGCAGCGGTACGTCCGCACCGAAGAGCTGGACAGCGACCCCGGGCACGGCTACGGGGCGTGGAAGCTGTTCTGGCTGAGACGGAAGGGGAGAGGCTGAGACGGTGTCGGTACATTTCACGACGCGGCGCCCCTCACAAAAGGAAAAAATAATCCATCTGCCACTTTCACGGGAGAGAATGTTATGCTATAATGCTATCTGTTGAATTGTGGCCTGAGAGAGGGAAGCCTTCTCTTTACAGCCCGTCCACCCTGTGGAGGGACGTTTTCTGTGCTCCGCAGCAATCTCCCATGGAAAGGAAGCATTATTGTGGGACTATTACAGGCAATCTTCGGCACCACCTCCGCCCGGGAGGTCAAGAAGATCACCCCGATCGTAGATAAAATCGAAGCGCTCAGCGATGAATACAAGGCTCTGCCCGACGAGGCGCTCAAGGCAAAGACACAGGAGTTTAAGGAGCGCTACGCCAACGGCGAGAGCCTGGACGACCTGCTCCCGGAGGCCTTTGCCACCGTGCGGGAGGCGTCTGACCGTGTGCTGGGGATGCGCCCTTACCGGGTGCAGCTCATCGGCGGCATCATCCTCCACCAGGGCCGCATCGCAGAGATGAAGACCGGCGAGGGCAAGACCCTGGTGGCTACCCTCCCCGCCTACCTGAACGCCATCTCCGGGGAGGGCGTCCATATCGTAACCGTCAACGACTATCTGGCAAAGCGTGACTCGGAGTGGATGGGCAAGGTCTACCGGTTCCTGGGTCTCTCCGTGGGCCTGATCGTCCACGGCCTGACCCGGAAGGAGCGGCGGGACGCCTATGCCGCCGACATCACCTACGGCACCAACAATGAGATCGGCTTTGACTACCTCCGGGACAACATGGCCATCTATGACCGTGACCTGGTACAGCGGGGGCAGAACTTTGCTATCGTGGACGAGGTGGACTCCATCCTCATCGACGAGGCCCGGACGCCCCTGATCATCTCCGGCCGGGGGGACGAGTCCACCCAGCTCTACCAGATGGCGGATCAGTTTGTCTCCACCCTGAAGCGGTTCGTCATCGCGGAGAGCGACGACAAGGAGATCGACGACGAGGTCAACGAGAATTACGACTATGTGGTGGAGGAAAAGCGGAAGCAGTGCACTCTTACCGCCCGGGGCATCGCCAAGGCCGAGGCCTACTTCAAGGTGGAGAACCTGGCCGACGAGGAGAACACCACTCTGAACCACCACATCAACCAGGCGATCCGCGCCCATGGCGTCATGCGCCGGGATGTGGATTATGTGGTCAAGGACAACCAGGTCATTATCGTGGACGAGTTCACCGGTCGCCTGATGTACGGACGCCGGTATAACGAGGGCCTGCATCAGGCGATCGAGGCCAAGGAGGGCCTGGAGGTCGCCCGGGAGTCCAAGACCCTGGCCACCATCACCTTCCAGAATCTGTTCCGGCTGTACAAAAAGCTCTCCGGCATGACGGGCACCGCCATGACCGAGGAGGAGGAGTTCAACTCCATCTACAACCTGGACATCGTGGAGATCCCCACCAACCGCCCGGTGATCCGTGTGGACCAGCCGGACTGTGTCTACAAGACAGAGGCCGGAAAGTATCGGGCGATCGTGAACCAGATCGTGGCCTGCCACGAGAAGGGACAGCCGGTGCTGGTTGGCACCGTCTCCATTGAAAAGTCGGAGCGGCTGAGCCGGATGCTCCGGGCCAAGGGCATCTCCCACAACGTCCTCAACGCCAAGAACCATGAGCGTGAGGCGGAGATCATCGCCCAGGCGGGCAAGCTGGGCGCGGTGACGGTGGCCACCAACATGGCCGGCCGTGGCACCGACATCATGCTGGGCGGAAACGCCGAGTATCTGGCCAAGGCGGAGCTGCGCCGGAAGGGCTATGATGACGAGGTCATCGCCGAGGCCACTGGCTACGCCGACACGGACAACGAGGAGATCCTGGAGGCCCGGGCGCTCTTTTCCGAAAAGATGGCGGAATACAAGGAGAGCATCGCCCAGGAGGCCGAGCAGGTCAAGGAGGCGGGCGGCCTCTATATCCTGGGCACCGAGCGCCACGAGGCCCGGCGAATCGACAACCAGCTCCGCGGTCGTTCCGGCCGTCAGGGCGACCCGGGCGAAAGCCGCTTCTTCCTCTCTCTGGAGGACGATATCCTCCGCCTGTTTGGCTCTGATCGCATCTCCAATATGATGGATACCCTGAAAATCGATGAGGATACCCCCATCGACGCCAAAATGCTCTCCAACGCCATTGAGAACGCCCAGAAGAAGGTGGAGTCCCGGAACTTCCAGATTCGGAAGAACGTTCTGGATTACGACGATGTGATGAACACCCAGCGGGAGGTCATCTACGGCGAGCGTCGGAAGGTGCTCAACGGCGAGAACCTGAAACCCTATATCGAAGCCATGATCGACCGGATCATCGACCACGACGTTCTGGGCGCCGCCGGAGAGCGGAAGCACCTGGCCGCCGACGATCTGGCCGAGGCGACAAAGGACTATCGCAATGTATTCCTGACCCCTGACGAGCTGGTCTACACCGACGAGGAGCTCAAGAGCATGAAGCCGCAGGAGGTCTGCGACCAGGTCAAGGCGCGCGCCCACGACATCTACCAGAAGAAGGAGGATATCCTGGGCGAGCCGCTCATGCGGGAGCTGGAGCGGGTCATGTTCCTCCGGGTGGTGGACGAGTACTGGATGGATCACATCGACGCTGTGGACGATCTGAAGCAGGGCATCCGGCTCCAGGCCTACGGACAGGAGGACCCGGTGAAGGCCTTCAAGAAGGAGGCCGCCAATATGTTCGAGGAGATGAACGCCGCCATCCAGCGGGAGGCGGTCCGGCGTATCTATATTGCCCGTGTTCAGACGAACAAGGTGGAGCGAAAGGCTGTGGCAAAGGTCACCGGCGAGTCCGCCGGGGGAGAGAGTCCCAAGGAGAAGCCCCGCCGCGTTCCCGTCCGCAAGGGCAAGAAGATCGGCCCCAACGACCCCTGCCCCTGCGGCTCCGGCAAGAAGTACAAAAAGTGCTGCGGCCGGAACCGGGGCATGGACTGAGGTGGCCTTTCGGGAACGCCGGGAGGAAAACGGCCTCGTCTGGTGGGAGGACGAGGGCCTGTCCCGGACAGGGGACGTGGCCCACGGCTTTTCCACACGACTGGGCGGCGTGAGCAGGGGAGTGTACGCCTCCCTGAATCTTGGA
The DNA here is from genome assembly GCA_021205695.1 of Clostridiales bacterium. Classification (GTDB taxonomy): domain Bacteria; phylum Bacillota; class Clostridia; order Oscillospirales; family Oscillospiraceae; genus Onthomonas. The sequence goes on along the minus strand of JAJPXB010000008.1, from coordinate 5,359 downwards.
CACACCCGGGGCGACGACCTTCAGGCGGTTCGGGAGAACTACAGCCGGTTCTGCCGCGCCACGGGAGCGGGGGAGATATCGAACCTCGTCCTCTCCCACCAGGTACACGGCAGCGAGATACGGGTATGCACCCTGGCTGACCGGGGCAAGGGCCTGGATCGGGAGCGGGACTACGAGGTCGACGGCCTGATGACCGACGTGCCCGGCCTGATTCTGACGGTTTTCACCGCCGACTGCATTCCCCTGCTGTTCTATGATCCGGTGCGCCGGGTAGCGGCGGCCAGCCACGCGGGCTGGCGGGGGACAGCCCAGGCGATTGCCGTCCGGACGGTCCGCCGGATGGGGGAGGTCTACGGCTCCCAGCCGGAGGACATTCGGGCTGCAATCGGCCCCGGCATCGGCCCCTGCTGCTTTCTCACCCATGACGACGTGACCCGGGCCATGGAGAACGCCCTGGGCGGTCTGGTCGCGCCCTTTATCCGCCCTGCCGCAGACGGCCGGTTCCATGTAGACCTCAGGGGCATCAACCGGGCGCTGCTGCTGGATTGCGGTGTTGCCCGGGTGGATGTCTGTCCCGACTGTACCGGCTGTCACCCGGAAAAGTATTGGAGCCACCGAATTACCGGCCCTGCCCGCGGCTCCATGGCGGCAATAATTGCCATCCGATAACAGAGCAAACCCTACCCGGCAAGGAGGCCGCTTTTTGGCAGTCTCCTTGTCTGTCGTCTGATCAGTTCACCGCCGGAGCGCAACGCTCCGTTTGTACGTACTACCTCCAAAACAGAGAAGGGAGATCAGTGCCATGAACCAAGTGTACCGCTGCTACGCGGAAAAACGCCCCGGATTTGACGTCAAGGCCGGTCAGATATTCAGAGAGCTGAAAGAGCAGCTGGGCATCGAAAGCCTCGCCGGTCTTCGCCTGTTGTACCGCTACGATGTGGATCGCATCGACCGGGCGGTATTCGAACAGGCAGGCTCCACTGTCTTTTCCGAGCCCATGGTGGACAGCTACTATGAGGAGACGATGCCGGAGGTCACAGAGCCTCATTCCACCCTGGTGGTGGAATCTCTCCCCGGCCAGTTTGACCAGCGGGCGGACTCCTGCGCCCAGTGCATCCAGCTGCTGGCGGGATGTGACCGGCCCCTGGTCAGCGCTGCCACGGTCTATATTCTCCTGGGAACGCTGACCGGGGAGGAGGTGGACCGCATCGCCGGGTATCTTATCAACCCAGTGGAGAGCCGCCGGGCCTCCGGGGATAAGCCGGAGACTCTGGAGCGGGTCTATGCTGTGCCCAGCAGCGTCCCTACATTGAACGGCTTTATCGCCCAGGACGAGGCGGGCCTGGAGGCAACGCTCCGGCAGTACGGCCTTGCCATGGACCTGGACGATCTGAAATTCCTCCAGACCTACTTCCGGGACGACGAGGGGCGTGACCCCACCGTCACGGAGCTGAAGGTGGTGGACACCTACTGGTCCGACCACTGCCGCCACACCACCTTCGGCACCCATATCGACGGCGTGAATCTCCGGGACGAGGGGGTAAAAGCCGCCTATGAGCAGTACCTGGCAGATCGGGAGGAGGTCTACGGCCCGGAAAAGGCGGCCGAGCGCCCTGTCACTCTGATGGACATCGCCACCGCCGGGACAAAGGTGCTGAAAAAGCGGGGCGCGCTGCCCAACCTGGACGAGAGCGAGGAGATCAACGCCTGCTCTATCCACATCCCAGTGGACGTGGACGGACAGGAGCAGGACTGGCTGCTCCAATTCAAAAATGAGACGCACAACCACCCCACCGAGATCGAGCCCTTCGGCGGGGCGGCCACCTGCATCGGCGGGGCTATCCGCGACCCCCTGGCGGGACGGGCCTATGTGTACCAGGCCATGCGTATCACCGGGTGCGGCGACCCCCGCACCCCCCTGGAGGAGACTATCCCCGGCCGGCTGCCCCAGCGGAAGCTGGCGACCACGGCCGCTGCGGGCTACTCCTCCTATGGCAACCAGATCGGCCTGGCCACCGGCGTGGTCAGCGAGTTCTACCATCCCGGCTATGTGGCAAAGCACATGGAGCTGGGCGCTGTGGTGGGAGCCGTTCCGGTGGATCAGGTGGTTCGCGTTCAGCCCGAGCCGGGAGACGTGGTCATTCTCCTGGGCGGCCGCACCGGACGGGACGGCATCGGCGGGGCCACCGGCTCCTCTAAGAGCCACAGCATGGACTCCCTCCAGACCATGGGCTCCGAGGTGCAGAAAGGCAACGCCCCGGAGGAGCGGAAGCTCCAGCGGCTGTTCCGCAACCCGGAGGTGACCCGGCTCATCAAGCGGTGCAACGACTTCGGCGCGGGCGGTGTTTCCGTGGCCATTGGCGAGCTGGCCGACGGCCTGGAGATCAATCTGAACGCCGTTCACAAGAAATATGAGGGACTGGACGGCACGGAGCTGGCCATCTCCGAGTCCCAGGAGCGGATGGCTGTGGTGGTGGATGCGGAAAATGCAGACCGGCTCATCGCCTGTGCCACGGCGGAGAATCTGGAGGCCTATCCGGTGGCGGTGGTGACGGAGAGCCCCCGGATGGTCATGCTGTGGAACGGCGTGAAGATCGCAGACCTGTCCCGGGCCTTCCTGAACACCAACGGGGCCTCTAAGCACACCACCGTCTCCGTGCCCGCCCTGCCGGAGCGGGAGACAGAGGCCCCTGTGACCGACATCTGCCAGGGCTTCTATGACCTGGCGACCAATCCCAACCTGGCCTCTCAGCGGGGCCTGGGGGAGCGGTTTGACTCCACCATCGGCGCGTCCTCCGTCCTGGCCCCCTACGGCGGCAAGTATCAGCTCACTCCGGAGCAGACCATGGTGGGCCTGCTGCCGGTAGGCCCGGGGAAACACACGGAGACCTGTTCCGTCATGGCCTGCGGCTTCGACCCGTACCTCATGGAGCGGAACCCCTTCCTGGGGGCCCAGTGCGCCGTGGTGGAGAGCGTCTCCAAGCTGGCCGCCGCCGGAGCCGACCCGGAGCGGGCCTATCTCACCCTGCAGGAATACTTCGAGCGGCTCCGGGAGGAGCCGGAGCGATGGGGCATGCCGTTTGCCGCTCTGCTGGGGGCTTACAGCGCGCAGATCGGCCTGGGCTGCGCCGCCATCGGCGGAAAGGACTCCATGTCCGGCTCTTTCATGGATCTGGACGTGCCGCCCACCCTTGTCTCCTTCGCTATCGCCCCGGAACAGGTGGGGCAGATCGTCTCCGCCGCTTTCAAGGAGACAGACAGGCCGGTTTATCTGTTCCGTGCCCCCGTCGGTGATTATGCCGGGACACGGGCCATGTGGGCGGAGTACCGCTCCCTGGTGCGCTCCGGCAGGGTCCGGGCCGCATGGGCCCTGTCCTCCGGCGGCGTGGCGGAGGGCCTGATGAAGATGGCCTTCGGCAACGGCATCGGCTTCCGGGGCAACGCGCATCTGTCCTCCGAGCTGCTGTTTTCCAGAAGCTACGGCTCCATCATCGCCCAGCTCACCGAGGATATTCCCGGCTTCGGGGAGAAGCTGGGGGAGACTATGGCAGAGCCGGTGCTGGAGGTCTGCGGCGTCCGAGTGCCCCTGGAGGAGCTGACCCGCCGCTGGGAAGGAACGCTGGAGGAGGTCTATCCTACCAGGGCAAAGCCGGAGAACGACGATGCCCCCATGCTCTCCTGCACCGTGCGCCCTGTCTCCCGCCCGGCGGTCAAAACAGCCCGGCCCAGGGCGGTCATTCCTGTGTTCCCGGGTACTAACTGCGAGTATGACACCGCCAACGCCTGCCTCCGGGCGGGCATCGAGCCGGAGATCCTGGTCATCCGCAATCTTAACGTGGAGCAGCTGCTGGAGTCCGAGGGAGAGCTGGAGCGGGCCATCCGGAAGGCCCAGATGGTCATTCTGCCCGGCGGCTTCTCCGGCGGCGACGAGCCGGAGGGCTCCGGCAAGTTCATCGCCTCCTTCTTCCGCAACCCCCGCATCAGGGACGCCGTCCACGAGCTGCTCCAGGTGCGGGATGGGCTGATGCTGGGCATCTGTAACGGGTTCCAGGCGCTCATCAAGCTGGGACTGGTGCCCTATGGGGAGATCCGGGATCTGGACGAGAACTGCCCCACCCTGACCTTTAACCTGATTGGCCGCCATCAGAGCCGCTACTGCGACATACGGGTGGCCTCTGTGAAATCCCCCTGGATGCTGAAAAGCCATGTGGGCGACGTGTATACCGTCCCCGTGTCCCACGGCGAGGGTCGCTTTGTGGCCCCCCGACCGGTGCTGGAGCAGTTGATCGCAAACGGCCAGGTCGCCACCCAGTATGTAAACGGCGGCGGCTTCCCCTCCATGGACATCTCCGCCAACCCCAACGGCTCCGTCTGTGCCATCGAGGGCATCTTCTCCCCGGATGGCCGGGTCTTTGGCAAGATGGGTCACACGGAGCGCTGGAACCCGGGCGTGGCCCGGAATATCCCCGGGGAAAAGCTCATGCCCGTCTTTGAATCCGGCGTGCTTTATTTCAAATGATACGCCTCGTCCCCGGACAGAACCGGAGGCGAAGAGAAGAAGGGAAGTGGTCCCGTGGATGCGCTGATCTTTGATGTTGACGGCACCCTTTGGGACTCCCGACAGGTGGTGGCCGACGCCTGGAATCAGGTAGTGCTGGAGGAGCTGGGCTATCGGCCCGGCTACGACCGGGAGAATATCAGCTATCTGTTCGGCAAGACCATGACCGCCATCGCGGACAGCCTCTTTCCCCAGCTGCCCCCAGAGGAGCGCTATCGCATCGCCCGCCGTTGCTTCCGGGACGAGAACGTCGCCCTGGAGCGAACCCCGGGAGATTTCTACCCCGGCGTCCTGGAGGCCGTCCCCAGGCTGGCGGAGAAAGTGCCCCTTTACATCCTCTCCAACTGTCAGGCGGGGTACATCGACGTGATGGTGCAGCACAGCGGTCTGGCCGGGTGCTTCTCCGGCTGGATGTGCTTCGACGACACGGGACTTCCGAAGGGAGAGAACCTGAAGCTGCTGGTACAGCGTCACAGGCTGCGCAGCCCGGTCTATGTGGGCGACACCCAGGGGGACTGGGAGGCCTGCCGGCAGGCGGGAATCTCCATGATCTTCGCTGCATACGGACTGGGAACGGTGGACGCACCCGTTCCCGCCATCCGGCAGTTTGACGAGCTGCTGGAAATCGTGGAAGCGGGGCGTCCCTGAATTACATCAGGCGCAGGAACAGGCCCGGCAGATCGGTGTATCTGCCGGGCCTGGTGCGTCCTTGTAGCACTCAAAAGTGAAAAACTTTTTAAAATCATATTGTTCATTTGTCAATGATGTGAGACCAGGGAAAGCGAAAGCGTTTGTTCGTTA
>JAJPXB010000064.1 GCA_021205695.1 Clostridiales bacterium | reverse complement strand
AAACTCAATCGCCTTTTTCTATGCCCTGGTCTCACATCTATTGTAAAGCTACACAGATTTGCAATTTTGTAACAAAACTCTGTTGAATCTTCACGGGGTTTATGTTAGAATATCACCACAGCAATCCCACCCGGATCTCCGGGTGTATTTTGAAGGAGTGACTGATTATGGTTAGAGTTATCATGGACCACAAGGGCTCTGGCAAGACAAAGCAGCTGATCGATATGATCAATTCCGCAGTTCTCACGGAACACGGCAACGTCGTCTGTATCGAGTGGGATCGGGAGTTGGTCTATGCGATTCATTATCATATCCGTCTGATCGAGGCCAGCGACTTCTATCTGCCCAATTTTGAGGTGCTCAAGGGCTTTGTCAGCGGCCTTTACGCGGGCAATTACGACATCACCCACATCTTTATCGACAACCTGGGCAAGATCGTGCCTGTCAAGGATGTCAACCAGATCGAGGAGTTCCTGGACTGGGTGGACCGGTTCAGCGACAAAAACGGCCTGAAGTTCACCATCACCATCTCCGCCGACGCCGAGACCGCCACCGACGGGGTGAAGAAGTATATGTAAGCCTGACGGCTGCCTGAACCGCCCCCGCAAAAGCTGCGGGGGCGGTTGTTGCGTCTGCAAGCGCCCGCTGTGCCGCGCATCCCCGAATTAGATTTGAAATCAGGCCGGTTTCGTGCTACAATAGCGTGATTTACAAAAGGGGACGCGCCCCTTTTTACAGGCGGTGCGGCACCGGCAGCAGAGGAATGAGAAAATGAGGAGTATCTGGAAGTACATCAAGCGCTACTGGATCTGGGCGATCCTGGCCCCCATCGCCATGGTGGGGGAGGTATCCATGGACCTGATCCAGCCCCAGCTCATGGCGGAGATCGTGGACGAGGGCGTGCTGGGCCTCTCCAACGGCGGGGTCAGCGACCTGAACGTGGTGCTGACCACCGGGCGGAACATGATCCTGTGGTGCATTTTTGGGGCCACCTGCGGAGTGCTCTCCGGGGTGTTCGCCAATCTGTGCTGTCAGCAGCTGGGGGGCGACCTCCGGGAGGACGCCTTCCGGCGGATCATGTCCCTGTCCTTCGCCCAGACCAACCGGTTTTCCACCGGCTCTCTGGTGACCCGTATCACCAACGACATCACCCAGATCCAGAACATGGTCATGCAGTGTATCCGGGGCAGCTTCCGGACCATGCTGCTCTTCCTGGGGGGCATCGGCTGTATGCTGATGCTGGACCTGAGCTTCGGGGTGGTCATCGCCTGCGCCCTCCCCCTGGTGGCGGGGTGCTCCTGGTACTTTCTGAGAAAGACCGCCCCCCTGTTCACCGTCCTCCAGGAGCGGCTGGATCGGGTGAACAGCGTCATGCAGGAGAACGTCACCGGCGCCAGAGTGGTCAAGGCATACGTCCGGGAGTCCTATGAGGAGGAGCGGTTCGACGGCGCCAACGAGGAGCTGATCGGCACCCAGCTGCACATCCTAGAGCTGTTCGCCACCATGACCCCGCTGCTGAACATCGTCATGAACGTCTCGGTGGTAGCGGTGATCTATGTGGGCGGCATCCGGGTGCAGTCCGGCGGGGCCACGCCGGGGACGGTGATGGCCGCCATCACCTACGTCTCCCAGATCATGAACGCCGTCCTGCGGATGGCCATGATCTTCCAGACGCTGAGCCGGGGCTTTGCCTCCGCCCGACGGGTGGAGGAGGTGCTGAACTGCACCCCATCCATCGAGAGCGGGACGCGCTCTGGGGAGACTGCCCTCCGGGGCCAGGTGGAGTTCCGGGACGTGTCCTTCGCCTACCCGGACGGCAGCGGGGAGCCGGTGCTGCAGCACCTGAGCCTGACCGTCCGGCCGGGGGAGACGCTGGGCATTATGGGGGCCACGGGCTGCGGCAAGAGCAGCCTGGTGCAGCTCATCCCCCGGTTCTACGACGCCACGGAAGGCGCCGTCCTGGTGGACGGGGTGGACGTGCGGGACTATGACCTCCACGCCCTCCGGGACAAGGTGGCCATCGCCCTGCAAAAGAGCGAGCTGTTCAGCACCACCCTGGGGGAGAATATCCGCTGGGGCAGAGAGGATGCCACCCGGGACGAGCTGGAGGAGGCGGCAGAGATCGCCCAGGCCGCCGAGTTCATCCACCGGAAGTCCGACGGGTTTGATACCCCGGTGGCGGAGAAGGGCATGAGCCTCTCCGGCGGCCAGAAGCAGCGCGTCGCCATCAGCCGGGCGGTGCTGAAGGACGCGGAGATCCTCATCTTCGACGACGCCACCAGCGCCCTTGACCTGAAGACCGAGGCGAAGCTCTATGCCGCCCTCAACCGGAAAAAGGGGAATGTCACCAAGATCATCGTGGCCCAGCGGGTGGCCTCGGTGCAGAATGCGGACCGGATCGCCGTGCTGGAGGAGGGCAGGCTGGTGGCCTGCGCCTCCCACCGGGAGCTGCTGAGGACCTGTCCGGTGTACCGGGATATCTGCCGCTCTCAGGGGAAGGAGGGTGAGCAGGTTGGCTGACCAGAACAGGCAGGCCCCCACCGTCGCCCCTCCCGGCATGCGTCGGGGCAGACGGGATCAGGAGGTGGAAAAGCCCCAGTCCGTGGGGGAGACGCTCCGCCGTCTGATGGGGTATTTCGGCCACGAGAGAAAGACGCTGGTCATCCTGCTGACCTCGGTGGCGGTGACGGTGCTGTGTACCGTCTGGGCGCCCCGGCTCCAGAGCAGCGCCATCGACCGCATCACCGAGGGGGCCTTTGACCGGCTCCCGGGGATCCTGGAGATCATGCTGGTGCCCTACGTTGTCCACAGCGTGGCCACCTATTCCCAGAGCCTCCTCTCCGCCCGACTGAGCCAGAGCGTGGTGCGGAAGATGCGCAGCGACCTGTTTCGGAAGATCGTCCACCTCCCGGTGAAGTACCTGGACAACCACTCCCACGGCGATGTGATGAGCCGCATGACCAACGATGTGGAGAACATCTCCAACACCATCTCCCAGTCCCTCAGCTCCCTGGTCTCCGGGGTGCTGACCCTGCTGGGGACGGTCATCATGATGCTGGTCCTTTGCTGGCAGCTGGCGCTGCTGTCCTGCGTGACGGTGATTTTGACGGTGCTGGCGACAAGATATCTCTCCAGAGCCATGAAGCACTTTTTCCGCAGGCGCCAGGTGCTTCTGGGTCAGCTCAACGGCGACGTGGAGGAGATGGTCACGGGCTACCGTACCATCGTGGCCTATAACCGCCAGGAGAACGCGGTGGAGGAGTTCGAGACCCTCTCCCGGCAGCTGACCCGAACCGGCATCTTCGCCGAGAGTCTGGGCGGCTCCATGGGGCCGGTGATGAACGTGATCGGCAACATCGGCTTTGTCATCATCGCCGCCTTTGGCGGGTGGTTTGCCATCAACGGCACCATCTCCGTGGGCGTGATCTCCGCCTTTATCGTCTATGCAAAGCAGTTCAGCCGCCCCATCGAGGAGATCGCCCAGCTCTACGGACAGATCGAGACGGCTCTGGCGGGGGCCGAGCGGGTGTTCGCCGTCATGGACGAGGAGCCGGAGACGCAGACCGGCCTGCTGCCCATGGGGGACGCCGGAGGGACCGTCCGATTCAGCCATGTGGACTTCTCCTACTACCCCGGCAAACAGGTGCTGTTCGACTTTGACCTGGAGGTGCGGGCCGGGCAGAAGGTGGCCCTGGTGGGGGCCACCGGCAGCGGCAAGACCACGGTGGTCAACCTGCTCATGCGGTTTTACGACATCGACGGCGGGGCCATCCTCATCGACGGCCGGGACATCCGGGACATGGACCGGGACGAGCTGCGCCGGGGCACCGCCATCGTGCTCCAGGACACCGTCCTGTTCTCCGACACCGTCCGGAACAACCTGAAATACGCCAACCCCGCCGCCAGCGACCAGGCGGTGGAGCGGGCCGCCCGGATGAGCAACTGCCACGAGATGATCTGCCGTCTCCCGGAGGGGTACGACACCCGGCTCAGCGAGTCCGGCGCCAATCTGTCCCAGGGTCAGCGGCAGCTGCTGGCCATCGGTCGGGCGTTTTTGGCAGACCCGAAGATCCTCATCCTGGACGAGGCCACCTCCAGCGTGGACACCCGAACGGAACAGAAGATCCAGGACGCCATGACCAACCTGATGCACGACCGCACCAGCATCATCATCGCCCACCGGCTGTCCACCATCCGGGACGCCGACCTGATCGTGGTGCTGGATCACGGGCGCATCGTGGAGCGGGGCAACCATGACCAGCTCCTGGTCCAAAAGGGCCGGTACGCCGAGCTGTACGAGACGCAGTTCGCCGGGAAGGAGACCTGAGATCTACAGAGCGAAAAAGCCCCCGGCTTCCGTGGCGCTTCCACGGGGAGCCGGGGGCTTTTTGCGCGCAAAACTCAGTTGGCGGCGGCGTGGGTCACGCCGCTGTTCAGCGTCTCCGGCTCGTCCCGGAGGCTGCGGTAGGTGTACGCCAGGACGACGGCGGAGATGATGGCGGTGAGCACGTCGGACACGGGCATGGAGTACAGCACGCCGTCCAGAGCGAAGAACACGGGCAGCAGCAGGGCGAGGCCCACGCCAAAGACCACCTCACGCACCATGGAGAGCATGGTGGACAGGCCCGCCTTGCCCAGCGCCTGGAGGAAGATGAAGGTGCCCTTGTTCACGCAGGCCAGAATCAGCATACACAGATAGGTGCGGAAGGCCTTGACGGCAAATTCGGTGTAATAGGAGCTCTCGTTGGCGGCGCCAAAGATGCCGATGAGCTGTTCGGGGAAGATCTCCACGATGAGCATGGCCACCAGGCCCACGATGGCCTCCGCCGCCAGCAGGTGGGTGAGCAGGCTCCTGGCACGGTCCTTCCGGCCTGCGCCGATGTTATAGCCCACCACGGGGATGCACCCGGCGGCAAGGCCGATGGCGATGGAGATGACCACCTGGAACACCTTCATGACGATGCCCACCACCGCCATGGGGATTTGGGCGTACTCCGCCTGTCCAAAGACGGCGTCCAGAGCGCCGTATTTCTGGATCATGTTGTTGACGGCGGCCATGGACAGCACCATGGACACCTGAGACAGGAAGCTGCACACGCCCAGGGGAAGGAACCTTCTCATGAGCCGGCCGCTGAGCCGGAAGCTGCTCTTCTCCAGCCGGACCGCCTTCAGGTGGAACAGATACCACACCGAGGCGGCGGCGGTGATGATCTGACCGGTGACGGTGGCCACAGCGGCGCCCATCATGCCCCAGCGGAGAACGTAGATGCAGATGGGGTCGAGGATGATGTTGGCGGCGCAGCCGGCCAGGGTGGCGGCCATGGCGAAATTGGGGCTGCCGTCAGAGCGGATGATGGGGTTCAGGGTCTGGCCGAACATATAGAAGGGGATGCCCAGGGCGATCCAGAAGAAGTACTCCTGGGCCAGGGCGAAGGTCTCGTCGTTGACCGTGCCGCCGAACATGGCGATGATCTGGTCGGCAAAGATCAGGTAAATGGCGGTGACAACGATGCTGGCCAGGATGGTCAGGACGATGGAGTTGCCGATGCTCCGGTGGGCGTTCTCCTTCTGGTTGCTGCCCAGGCAGATGCTGACAAAGGCGCAGCAGCCGTCGCCGATCATCACCGCAATGGCCAGGGCCACCACCGTCAGGGGAAAGACCACCGTGTTGGCGGCGTTGCCGTAGGAGCCCAGATAGTCCGCATTGGAGATGAAGATCTGGTCCACAATGTTGTAAAGGGCGGCCACCAGCAGAGAAATGATGCAGGGGATGGCGTAGCTGCACATCAGACTGCCCACAGGCTTTGTCTCAAGATAAGCGTTTGATTTTTCTTCCATGATTGCTTCTCCTTTTCCAAAATGACTGCCTCCCGCCCGTTCGCCGCCTGCCGGATATGACCCGTCTCTGCGCAGAGCGGCAGGGGGGAGAGAAAAAATGCGTAAGCCCGTGGCCCGGACTTACGCATTCGCTGCAACTCAGCGTTACATATTATAGCGATTTTCAGGGAGAAGTCAATGATTTTTCTCACAAAAAGAGGGGGAGGTGTCATGGGCGGAATTTGTATGCCTCTGCGGGAAACCCCTGCGCCCCGTCCGGCTCAGAGCGTCTCCCCTGCGCCGAACCACCGTTTCCCCGGAGCCAGCTCCAGCCGCCGGGCCGGGATGCGCTTCCGGAAGAAGGGAATATGGGGCAGCGCTATGAGCAGCAGCATCCCCAGGATGTAGCAGGCGGCCAGCTCGCCCACGCCGACGGTCAGGGCGTTGAGGGCCCAGGCGGTGAGGAAGCCCTCGCCAAAGCCCGCCTCCAGCCAGGCGATCTCCCCGCCCACGATGAGCAGATTGCAGACGACCGGCGGCAGAGGGGCCAGCCAGGGGTGTTTCACCCTGGATGTCCACAGGGCCGCCAGCAGGGTGGCCAGGGAACCGAACACCACATCCACCATGCCGTAGGCGGAGAGCAGGTTGGCGATGGCGCACCCCAGGAACAGGCCGGGGACCGCCTCCGGGAAGAAAAAGGGCAGGACGGTCAGCGCCTCGGCGAACCGGATCTGCACCGCGGAGTAGGACAGCATAGGCAGAGCCATGGTCAGCGCGGCGTAGACGGCGGCCACCATGGCCCCGAAGCACAGGGAGCGGACGGAATTCTTTCTCATGACAGGGTTGCCTCCTTTTGGGTTTAGAGTACAGGGGATCTACCCTCTGCACAGCGGCGCGCTCCGCCGGAGCGCGCCGGTTGGACCGGGTGGGAGAACCGGTCGGAGGTATCATATCACAATCTGCGCCGCCTGAAAAGGGGCGGCGGGAAAATTCACAGGCGCACCCTGTAAAATACGGCCGTGGCGGAGCGGCCGGGCGCACTTTGCCGCCGGAGAGACGCCCGGGAAAAAGAAAAAATCCCGAAACCCTTAGTGGTTTCAGGATTTTTCCCAGTGGAGACTACTGGACTCGAACCAGTGGCCTCATGCGTGTGAAGCATGCGCTCTAACCAGCTGAGCTAAGCCTCCAGACTGACCCGTACGGGAATCGAACCCATGTTTCCGCCGTGAAAGGGCGGTGTCTTAGCCGCTTGACCAACGGGCCATGGGCTTTCTCCAGAGGAGAAAAAATAGCGGCGACTGGATTTGAACCAGTGACACCACGGGTATGAACCGTGTGCTCTAGCCAACTGAGCTACGCCGCCATGTCGCACAAATAACAGTCTCGTCACAGCGCAGGTATTATTATACTCACGGGGTTTATCTTTGTCAAGTGGGAATTTCAAAAAGGGGGTGTGTAGGTTCGACAACCATACTTTACACGCAGGGAAGAAGGAAAGGACGTCTTTGGGAGAACGCCAATTCCTGAGCGTTTTCGGTTAGAGCATCCACGGCGAATGGGAGCCCCGCCTTTCCGGCTGGCCTGAGCAGCTAAACCGTACCACAGGTTTCTCCTGTTCGCTATTCTTTTTCCTTCTTTGTTAAGTATCGTCGTAGCCCCTGCACAGCCTTTCCCTGAAAGCGAATTTCCCTGATTGCATTTTTCCGCCGATGTGGTACACTGTAGTACATGAGACTGCCGCCCTGAAACGGGCGCGGACGGGAAGTGAGACGGGATGAAGATCAGCCAGACCCAGCTGACCTGGGTGGCACTGGTGCTGGGGCTGAACAACCTGCTCCTGCGCTTGAACTGGTGGGCGGCGGCCTACGACGAGACTGCCCAGCTGGTGACAGATGAGGGGCTGTTGCGCACCTTTGCCCTGCTGGTGGCGATCTGTGCCGCCGTGGTGGTGGCCGCATGGCTCCTGCTCTGGCGGCGAAAGGTGCCGGCGGCGGCCCCCTACGGAGACGGGTGCAGGGGAAGAACCGCCCTGCGGGCGGCGGCGGGGCTGTGCGCCCTGGCCGGAGGTATCCTGGAGCCGGTGCAGAACACCAGCGAGGTGGCCGCCTCCCTCATCGCCCAGGCCATGAGCCTGTTCCTCATCCTCCAGGGCGTCGCCATGCTCTATCTGGCCCTGGCCCGGAACCGGGAGAGCAGCCGGTTCCGCACGGTGCTGCTGCTGCCCTTTTTCACCAGCTGCTTCTGGCTGGTGGCTTTCTATCACCAGTACGGCTCCGCCCCCAGCACGGAGACCTATCTCTGGCCCATGATCGCCGGGATTCTCATCTCCTTTGCCTGGATGTACGATGCCGCCTTTGTCTACCAGCCCCGGCAGGGCAGGTGGCTGGGACCCCTGGCCCTGCTGGTGCTGCTGACTGCGCCCCCCGCTCTGGCGGCCCCGCTGTCCCTGGACGACCGGCTGTCGCTGCTCTCCGCCCTGCTGTGGTTCCTGGCCGCCTCCCTGGAGCTGGCTCCCGTGCCGTCCCAGGCCCCGATGCCCGGACCGAATGAAACGAAAGAGGAGGAACCCCCATGTCCGAACTGAATGAAACCGCCACTCC